>CAZFGB010000201.1:0-7356 GCA_964518405.1 uncultured Pseudomonadales bacterium
GTTCCAGCACGCCCTCTTCGATCTGCGCGGGTATGCTGGCGGACTTGCCCGGTATATCCACCTCGTGGGCGACCGATCCATTGTGATAGAAGGTTGCGCGAACCGGCGGTATGCCGATGTCCTCGTCGCCTTCTCTGGCCAGGAATACGCGCAACAGGGCCTGGTCGCCTTCAATCAGGGCGACGGGGTCGCCGACCGCCAGACCGAGGGCCCGAGCGAGGGGCGCTCCCAGCATGATCCCCCCCTCGCCCTCGAACAGTGCGTCGAGGGAGCCCCGCACCGTGCTGTCCGCGATCAGATCGAGACCGTCCACGCCGTTCCGGTCCACGCCGAGCAGCGCCAGGGCGGTGGCGGCTCCGCCGCGCGAAATCATCGCGGGTCCCTGGAATACCCGGGCAACATGGAGGATGCCGTCCGAAGCAGTCGGCACATGGCGCGCATCGAAGTCCGCGTCCGGAGGCGGAAACACCAGCGCGTGAGGCACGGCGCCCAGCAACCGGGTCTTCAACTCGCGGTCGAAGCCGTTCATCACGCTGACCACCACCGTCAGCACCATCACCCCGAGGGCGAGCCCCGCGAACGAGACCCAGTTGACGAAGGACGCGTAATGACTGGGACGCGACGTCAGGTAGCGCCGCACCATCCAGAACATGTTCGGCAGGTGCATCATGAACGCCGGCGCATCAGGTCAGGACACCGTCCTCAAGCACGAGCGTCCGGTCGACGCGCGCAGCCAGGCCCTCGTCATGGGTCACGACCACGAATGCTGTTCCGGTGGCCGCGACGAGCCGATCGATCGCTTCCAGCACGCGCTCGGCGCTGCGCCGATCGAGATTGCCCGTCGGTTCGTCGGCGAGAACGACGCGCGGCTTGCCGGCCAGCGCGCGAGCGACCGCCACGCGCTGGCGCTCCCCGCCGGAAAGTTCGTGCGGCCGATGACCCGCGCGCTCGGACAATCCCACGGAATGCAGCAGCGCGCGGATATCGTCGGCCACCTCACGCATGGCCGCACCCCCGACCAGCCGGGGCATGGCGACGTTTTCGAACGCGGTGAACTCCGGCAACAGATGGTGGAACTGGTACACGAACCCCATGTGGGCGTTGCGCAACGCCGCGCGCCGCGCGGGACTCGCGGCGGTCATGTCTTCGCCCATGACGCGCACGCTGCCGGCATCGGGGTCCAGGAGCCCGGCGAGAACATGCAGCAACGTGCTTTTGCCGGAACCGGACTGGCCAACGATGGCCAGTTTCTCGCCTGCCGACACGTCGATCCCGGCGCCGGTGAGGACTTCGATCCGCGTACTCCCCTGCCGGTAGGCCTTGGTCAGGTTCCTGCCGCAAAGCGGCGGCGCGTCATTCATGGCGCAAGACCTCGGCGGGATTCAGCCGGCCCGCATGCCAGGCCGGATACAGCGCCGCCGCCAGGCTGAGGCCGCAGGCCGTGGCCGCGACCCGGCCGATGTCGGCGGCCGCGAACTCCACGGGCAATCTATGCACGAAGTACTCGCCCATCAGATCGAGGTTCCAGGTTTCCTGCGCCCACCGATAGCCGTCCTCGGTCAGTGCTCCCAATCCGAGTCCAAGCACCAGTCCGAGTCCGACGCCCAACAGCGAAACCAGCAGGCCGAGGACAATGAAGACGCCCACGATCAGGCTCGAATTCGCCCCCAGCGTACGCAGGATCGCCACGTCCGACCTGCGTTCGTTGACGATCATGACGAGGCTCGACACGACATTGAACGCGGCGACGGCCACAAGCAGGGAGAAGATCAGGAACAGCATTCCTTTCGTGACCTGGATCGCCCGATACACCGGGCCCATGGAACGCAGCCAGGTGCTCGCGGCGAACTTGTCCGCGCCGACCACCGCGAGCGCCCCTGCCGCGACGGCCGGCGCTTCGAGCACGGGACCGATGCGCAATTCAAACGCGCGCGAATCCGAAGAAGCGCGGAACAGCCGCTGCGCGTCCTCGATGTGCATATAGGCGACCTGCCCGTCGAGCTGCGACCAGGTCCTCAAGGTCCCGGCGGCCGCGAGTCTCTTGCGCGCCGGGAACACCCCAAGGGGGGTCAGGGCGATATCCGGCATCACGGCCGTGAACATGTCGTTCGGCGCCAATCCCAGTTGCTGCATCAGACCGCGCCCGAGCACCGCGTTGAAGCTTCCCGGGCGCAGGACGTCGATGGTCCCCACCTCGAAAAATCGTCCGATGACCGGTTCGTACTCGGCGGGGACTATGCCTTTCAGGCGAACCACGGCGACGCCCGCCCCGGTGGAAAGGAGAACCCCGCCAGAAATCACCTGTGCGGCATGGTTGACACCGGGCGCACGCAGGAGTTTAGCCGCCACCGCGTCGGGTTCCGCGATCGCCTGCCGTCCCACCAGCGTGACATGCGGCACGACGCCGAGAACCCGTTCTTCGAGTTCGCGCTCAAAGCCGCGCACCACGGCCTGCACGTAAAGGAGCACGCCCACCGAGAGCGCGAGGCCCGCCAGGGCCGAAACGCCGACGAAGGAAACGAATCGGCGGCGGCTTCCCGCATAGCGGAGCCCGACATTGACCGCGAGGGGGCGAAACAAAGGAAGTCCCTGTTCAGGCGCTTTCACCCGATTGTAAAACGACCCGCCTTGGGTTGCGTGGTCAGTCCGCCGGCCCCAGGAGCGATGCCATCGACGCCGTCGCCCGCGATTCGAGCCCGTCGTCCCGGCGCACCAGCAAATACGCCGCGAGGTCCTCCGATTCCGCCAGTTCGAGGCCCGCCTCCGGTCCCAGGACGGCGATCGCCGTCGCGTAGCCGTCCGCCCACATGGCGGATGCGTGCACCACCGTGACGGATGCCAGGGCGTGCGTCACCGGCGCTCCCAGGCGCACGTCGATGGTGTGCGAGTACCTCGTGCCGTCGCGCTCGAAGAAGTTGCGATAGTCCCCCGATGTGGCCACCGCCCCTTCTTTCAACTCCACCAGGCGGTGCGCCGAACCGCTTCCGTCCGGCACCTCGATGCCGAGCCGCCAGGGACGTCCCCCGCGGTTCTTCCCGCGAACCCGGATTTCCCCGCCGATTTCCACCAGGTAATCGGCGCAACCGCGCTCCTCGACCACCGCCGCCAGCGCGTCGACGCCGTATCCCTTGGCAAGGGCCGAGAGATCGATGCTGACGTCCAGGGTCTTGCGCAGCCGGTTGCCCGCGAGTTCCAGGTATCGGAAACCGGTCCGCGCGCGCGCCGCCTCGAGTTCAACGCCATCCGGCCATCGGCGCGCCGGCGTCGGACCGAACCCCCAGACATCGACCAGCGCGCCCACCGAAACATCGAAGGCGCCGTCGGACATCTCGCTCAGCATCAGCGCGGTTCGGATGACCTCGGCGAGCGGCGGCGACAGCGTGGACCACCGGCCGACGGGAGACGCGTTGAATCGAGATATCTCCGAATCGTCGTCCCAGTTCGACATCGAGGCGTTGACGCTGGCCAGTACGGCATCGATTCGGTCGGCATCGAGGTTGTCGGGACACCGGGCGAGGATCCGATAGGTCGTCCCCATCGTGTGTCCATCGACGGCCTGGTAGCCGCCGCCGCACCCCGCCGCCAGCGCGGCGATCGCCAGCACATACCAGACATTCAACATTTCGCGCGGCGATTCCTGCATCGGGAGCGGGCCGGCGGGCCGCGGCCCGTCGAAACGGTTGACGTTGATCGAACCCCGCAGACAAACTAGTGAAGCAGCCAGCGGGCGGGTCGGAACCAACGAGAGAGTAGCAAATGGAATTCTGCATCGTCGAAAAGGCCGATCACGTCTTGACGGTCACCCTTAACCGCCCCGAACGGCTGAATGCGCTGCATCCCCCCGCCAGCGCGGAACTCGGCCAGGTCTTCGACGACTACGCGGACGATGACGACCTGTGGGTGGCCGTGGTCACCGGTGCGGGCCGCGCCTTCAGCGCCGGGAACGACCTGCGCTACGTGGCCGAAGGCGGCAAGCCATTCCGGACCTCGGGCGGGTTCGGCGGCCTGACCTCGCGATACGACCTGACCAAGCCGCTCATCGCCTCAGTGAACGGCTTTGCCCTCGGCGGCGGCCTCGAAGTCGCGCTCGCATGCGACCTCATCATCGCCTCAGAAGACGCCGTGCTCGCGCTGCCGGAGCCGACGGTCGGCACCGGCGCCATCGGCGGTGGACTGCAGCGGCTGCCTCGCATGATCGGATCGAAGCGGGCGCTTGGGATGATTCTGACCGGGCGGCACATCACCGCCCGCGAAGGCTACGAACTGGGTTTCGTCAACGCCGTCGTGCCCCGCGACCAGCTGAAAGAGGAGACCGACAGGTGGGTGGCGCAGATCCTGCGGTGCGCGCCGCTGGCCGTCCGGGCAAGCAAGGACGCCGTGTACCGCAGCCTCGACATCCCTTCGCTGCCGGACGCGATGGAAGCGCGCTTCGAGTCCGTGCGGGAAATGCTCCACAGCGAAGACTTCCTCGAAGGGGCGAAGGCGTTCTCGGAAAAGCGTCCCCCTGTCTGGAAGGGCCGGTAATCGCGCGGATTCGAAGCAAGGGATTGCCAACCCGCGCATCACGGGGCCACAGACCCGAACATCGGCGGACGGGACAGCTCTTTGGCACAGACGGCAAGGTGGTCTATGATGGACCAGTACCGTTTCCGAAACAGGTGGATGGAACAGTGCTTGGTTCCGAAACTCGTCAAGTCTGGACCGTGACCGAAGCGAAGGCACGGCTATCCGAGATTCTTCGTCTGTCGGAAGAAGAAGGACCGCAGCGCATAGGCGCCAGGAAGTCCTTCGTCGTGGTGCCCGCCCATGTGTGGGATGAGAGGCAATCGCCCCGCGAGTCCCTCGGACGGTGGCTGGTTGAGAACGTGCCGCGAGGCACAAATCTCGAGTCGCCGGACCGGAGTTCCGACCGTCCCATACCTTTCGTTGACGAAGACAACGCGTGACCGGATATCTTCTGGACACCAACGTCATCTCAGAATTGACGCGGGACGACCCGGACCGGCAGGTCGTCGCCTTTCTGTCGAGTGAGCAGGACGTGTGGCTGTCGGTCATCCTCATCCACGAAGTGGCGTACGGCCTGCGGCTGCTCCCTCAGGGTCACCGCCGCAGCCGCTTGTCCGAAATGCAATCGTCCATTCTGGAGAGCTATGGAGATCGCATTCTGCCGCTGGACAGGACGGGGGCGGAGTGGTCCGCCGAACTCAGGGCGCAAGCCCGCCTGGCGGGTCGTACCGTCGATCTCGGCGATGCTCTGATCGCCGGCATAGCCAAGGCTCGCGGCTTGACCGTAGTCACTCGCAACATCGACCATTTCGACGCCCTCGATGTCGAGACCATCAATCCCTGGGAAGCTTCTTGATCACCTGCGCAGGAAACGATCTCGAACGGGCGGCCCTCGACCAGCTCGTCGGCTGGCTGCGGGCCGGTCGCGCCGGATCACAGGAAGCGATCCATGAGGCTTGAGGCGCGCAAATACTTGTACGACATCCGGCGCCCCGCAAGGTAGTGAAGACCGTTGCCGTCAACGTCCTCGCCTTCGGGGGCGGCTTCGTCATCATGTCCCTCGAACTGCTGGGCGGCAGGGTGCTGGCCCCGTATTTCGGCGGCAGCATCTACGTCTGGGGCAGCATCATCACCGTGTTCATGCTGGCGTTGTCCGCGGGCTATCTGATCGGTGGCTATCTGTCCCTCAGGCGGCCCAACCTGCACAAGCTTGGCCTCATCCTGCTCGCCGCGGGCGTTCTCGTCTGCCCGCTGGTACTGATCGCCGAACCTGCCATGGCCTGGATCTTCGACCGCATAGAGGATCCGCGCTACGGATCGCTGCTCGCCTCCGTCGTGCTGTTCATGCCGCCCACGATCATTCTCGGCATGATCTCGCCCTACGCGGTGCGCCTTCTCGTCAGGGCGACGGAAGAGTCCGGCCGCGTGGCGGGCACGCTGTATTTCGTTTCCACCTTCGGGAGTGCGCTGGGCACGCTGGCAACGTCGTTTTACTTCGTCCTGTGGTTCGAGTTGAACACCATCGTGGCCATGCTCGCCGGCGCTCTCGTCCTGCTCGCGTGCCTGGCTTTCGCCGCCGGGCGCATTCCATGAAGCTTGCGCTGCTCTTCCTGCTTGCCCTGGTTTGCGTCCCGGCGGCCGGCGAGACCATTCACGAAGAACCCTCGCTGTACGGAAGGATTCTCGTCACCCGGGAGGGCCACCAACTGTGCATGAAGTTCGCCGTCCGCAGCGAGCGGCGCAAACAGTCCTGCATCGATGAGCGAACACCGCAAAGGATGGCGCTGCACTACACGCGCATGATGATGGCGGCGCTGCTGATGGCGCCGGAGCCTGCGAGCATCCTGGTGACGGGACTCGGCGGCGGCACGCTGCCGAAGGCCCTGGCGGAGCTATTGCCGAACGCCCGCATCGACATCGTCGAGATCGACCCCGCCGTGGTCTCGGTAGCCGAGCAGTTTTTTGACTTCCGCGCCGGAGGGAACACGCGCGTCTTCGTTCAGGATGCGCGGGTTTTCACCCGCCGCGCCGTCCGCGACGGGCAGCGCTACGAACTGATCCTGCTCGATACCTTCGACGGCGACTACATCCCGGAACACCTGATGACGCTTGAGTACCTGCAGCAGACGCGCCGACTTCTCGCTCCGAACGGCGTACTCGCCGCCAACACGTTCGCGACGAGCCGACTCTACGATCACGAGTCGGAGACCTATTACCGCGCTTTCGGGCCATTCTTCAACTTCACTACGCCCGACAGCGCCAACCGCATCATTCTGGCCTCGATAACGCCACTTCCCGACAACCGGACGCTCAACGAGGCGGCCAGGTCGTGGCGCCAGCGTCTCGCGCCCTACGGCGTGCCGGTCACCAGGTACCCCCGCCGATTCGACCGCGCCCAGGACTGGAACCGGGACAGGCGGCCCCTGACGGACCAGTACTCGCCAGCAAACGTGCTGCGGAGGATGGACTGACGATCCATATTCCCCCGCTTCCGGGCTCTTGCTGGACCTCCCGCGATAACTGAGCAGTTGTCTCCGCGAGACGCCTCTTGGCCAAGTACTTGAGGATACGGACCGATGTCTTCACAGCCTTTTTGCGGACCGAATCCTGAAAAGGGGATTCCTCGGTAACGAACTTGAGGCGGTCGGCAGATTTCTCGAACTCTGTCCACGCGCTCTCGGGCTGAACGAGAGTTTTCAGGATCGGCACAGGGCGCACCGTGAGTGCATTGAGAACCGCGAGTGGCATGGGTGATCGGATAAAGCCACAGAACGCGACATAACTTGTCGCATAACGTCCGCAGACTATGACATCCCAATCCATTACGCGGACATTTCGCCGATGCTCAAC
>CAZFGB010000202.1:0-8392 GCA_964518405.1 uncultured Pseudomonadales bacterium
CGCTCGTAGAGCTCCATCAGCACGCGCTGGCGGGCTTCGGCGTTGTCGAGGCCACGCGCCCGTAGGCGCACGCTCTCGTAGAAGCGTTCGAGGTCGCGGACCTCGTTGTCCAGCCCGAACTCGGCGAAGTCGGCGCGAAGCTGATCCAGCGCACTTGCGACCGGGTTACCGGCGGCGAAGTCATAGCTGTCGAACACCGCCTCGAACACCGGGCGCGTGATGATGTGCTGCGCCATCATGTCCACGGCGCTGGCGGTGTCGATCGACTCGTTGATGGAAGCCTTCAGTTCGTCGTGGAACGCCTCGAACCATTCGCTCAGCGCCTCGTTGTCCGGATCCTTCAGCAGCCCTTCGACGCGGGTCACGAGCCGCGAGTAGATGGCGGCGACATCCTTCGCCCACGTCTCCCAGTACTTGCGGTCACCGCACTTCTCGACGATCTTCGCGTAGATCGCGCCTGGGGGAAGGTCGACAGGCGGGAACGGCAGGTCGGACGTACCCTTGATCCGGCCGTCGACGGGGTCGCCGCCGCTGAAGATGATGCGCGACGTCGGCGACATGTTGAGGTCGATCTGGTTGATCTCGGCGTCGAAACGGTCGTCGTGCGACCGAAGCGCGCGCAGCACGGACCAGACGGTCGCGAAGCGCTCGTTGTCGTCGAGCGCCGCCGCGGGATCGACGCCCGCAGGCACCGCGACAGGCAGGACGATGTAGCCGTAGTCCTTGCCCTCGGCCTTGCGCATGGCGCGGCCGACCGCCTGCACGATGTCCACATGGCTGGACCGCGGGCTCATGAACAGCACGGCGTCCAGGGCCGGGACGTCGATGCCCTCGGAAAGGCACCGGGCGTTGGACAGGATGCGGCAACCACCTTCTGTAGATCCCTTGAGCCACTCGATGCGCGCCTTGCGGTCGAGCGCGTGGTGCTTGCCGTCGACGTGGCGGGTCTCGCAGCGGAAGGCTCGCCCCCTCTCCGTCATCGGCAGCTGCGATACGGCCTGTTCGACGAGGCCGGGCCAATGGGCTTCGAGGCGTTGGGATGCTCTGATCGTGTTCGTGAACGCGATGGCGCGACCCAGAGGACGGACAGATTCCGTGTCGGGATCGAGATTTTCGGGGTTCTGGAGGGCGCGCCAGCAGCCGACGATCTTGGCGGCGTCGTCGAGGTTGATCTCGCTCCCTTCCTTGGTCGCCATATGGGCCTGCAGGGCGGCGGCGACGTGATCCTCGGACATCGCGAGCACGACGACCTTGTAGTCGGAAAGGAGGTCCTGCTCGACCGCCCGCGAGAACGGCAGGCGGTGGAACTGCGGCCCGTAGGTCGCGGGATCGTCCATCGAGAACACTTCGACGGCGTGGTTCGCCGCCTTGGCCTTTGCGCCCTCGGTGTAGAGGCGAGGCGTCGCCGTCATGTAGAGACGTTTGCCGGCGCGGACGCGTGCCGCGTCGTGGACCAAGACGAACGGAGAGGTTTTGTCGCCGGGGCGTTCCACGCCGGTGGTCCTGTGCGCCTCGTCGCAGAGAATGAGATCGAAAGGCGGCGCACCGTCGTCCTGGGCCTGTTCCACGAGTCCCAGCGAGTGATACGTGCAGAACACGACCGTCATCGCTTCGGACGGCACCGCCCGTAGAGCCTCGGAGATTCGCACGGGATCGGTGGTGACGGGAACCTCGAGTTCGTGCAGCGAGGCGTCCTCGTCGTTGCGGCCGGCGCGGGTGTCAGAACAGATGCCAACGTAGCGGTGCGATATGGCGCGCTGCTCGGCCCACTCCCGCATCGACTGCTGGAACAGCGAAATCGATGGGACAAGGTACAATGCGCGTCCGCCGGCTCCGGCGATGCGTTCAGCGATTCGCAGCGCAGTGAACGTCTTGCCCGTCCCACAGGCCATCACCAGCTTGCCACGGTCATGGACGGCAAAGCCTTCGATGACATCGTCGAATGCCGCCTGCTGGTGGAGGCGGAGCCGGTACGGCGCGCGTCTCCAGGCGAGATGCTCCGGTGCCTGGCGAGCCAGGTCGGGCCAGTCGAACGGTGCGCTGGCGAGATCCCCGTAATGCAGCACGCCGCACTCAGGCTTGACGCCGCGGATGGCACGTTTGGCGTTCTCTCCCCACTCGTCGCCGGTATCGACGACGATGCGGGACGTGAACGGGTCGCGATTGGAAGCGGAGATGAAAGAGTCCACCGGCCCCTTGGAGATGCGCGTTCCCGGCGCGTAGCACTTGCACTGCACCGCGCAGAATCCGCCGTCCCGCTCTTCGGCGACGAGATCGATGCCGAAGTCGGGGCGGTCGAGGTCGGGGCGGCCAGCGGCCCAGTCCGACCACAGGGAGACGCTGGCGAAGCGGTCGCGGTAGAGCGGGTCCTGCTCGAAGTAGGTCTTCATGACCCGCTCGAACAGCCGACCCTTCTGCGCCTCGGACTCGGACGTGGCGCGGATGTGGTCGAGAACTTGATCGAAGCTGGTCACGAGACTACGAGGCACTCCCCTTCGGATCCAGGCGGTTCGCGATGCTGAACCGGATTGCGTCTGAAGAGTCCATGTTGCGTGAGCAAGCACGCGAGCGGACCCGGAACGACCAAACCAAGACCTAAACGGGTGGAACTTCGGATGGCTTCAGGCCACTAATCGTTTCACGCGCCGCGGGGGCGCGATGGAAGTCAGGTCGAAGGCCACCTGGAGGTTCATCCAGAACTCCGGCCCGGTTCCAAGGGCTTCGCCCAGCAACCAGGCCGTCTCGGGCGTGATGCCGCGCTTTCCCCGGACCAGTTCGTTGACTCTCTGGATCGGCACACCGAGGTGTCTCGCGAGTTCGGTTTGGGTGATGCCCGCAGGCTGGAGGAACTCCTTCCTGAGAATTTCGCCGGCATGTGTGGTTGTTCGCTTTTCAGGGAGCATTGGGGTTCAACGGTGATAGTCAGTGATTTGCACTCGCTCGGCGCCGCCATCCTTCCACGCGAAGACGATGCGCCACTGGTCGTTTATCCGTATGCTGTGGAGACCTTGCAAATCGCCAGCGAGCGCCTCGAGCCGGTTGCCGGGCGGACACCGCAGGGTTTCCAAGGCAACCGCAGCGTTCAACATGTCCAGCTTGCGCAGGGCTGCGGATCGGATCGAGGTTCCGACACGACGTGCCTGACGGGTGTTTCGACCATGATAGAGATCCTCGGTTGCCCGGTCGCCGAACGAGCGAATCATCGACCCACGTTAACGCATTCACGGAACACGCGCAAAACGGAGAGTTATCCAACGCTAGATGAGCCTGAAGAGGGGCACGGTTTCCGACGCTAGATGAGCCTGGAGGGCGGTCTGGACGATCATTCGGAGGATGATCGTGACGCTACAGACCGAACGGCTCCGCACGGTGGAGCAGATCGAGGCCTTCCTCGGCGGCAGCGCGGAGGTGGACTTCAAGCCGGAGGGCCGGGACGCCGCGTACGGGTTCGCGCGCCGGACGCTGGTGCGGCTGGGCTACGCGTCGCTGGACCGGCGCGGGAAGGGCGCGGTGCGCGAGTACCTCGGCAAGACGACCGGATTCTCGCGCGCGCAGGTGACCCGTCTGATCGCCCAGTACCGGGAGACGGGACGGATCGAGGACCGGCGCGCCGGCAACAGCGGTCGGCCCTTCGCGCGGATATACACGCCGGCCGACATCCGTCTGCTGGCCGAGGCCGACGAGATCGGCGGCCAGCTCTGCGGCCCAGCGGCGTGCGAGGTGCTGCGGCGGGAGTGCGAGGTGTTCGGCGATGCTCGGTTCGAGCGCCTGGCGCGGCTGTCGGTCTCGCACCTGTACAACCTGCGGCGGTCGAAGACCTACCGCGCCAGGCGGACGACGGTGAGCCGCACGAAGCCGACGGCCGCGCGGATCGGCGAGCGGCGGCGACCGGACCCCGGCGGCAAGCCCGGCTTCGTGCGCGTGGACACGGTGCACCAGGGCGATCGGAACGGCGAGAAGGGCGTCTACAACATCAACCTGGTGGACGAGGTCACGCAGTTCGAACATGTCGGCTCCGTGACCGCGATCTCCGAAGCGTTCCTGCTGCCCGCGCTGGAGGAGACGCTCGAAGCGCTGCCGTTCGTCGTCCTCGGCTTCCACGCCGACAACGGCTCCGAGTACATCAACCACCGGGTCGCCGAACTGCTCAACAAGCTGCACGTTCCGGACTTCACGAAGTCGCGCGCCCGCCGCTCCAACGACAACGCGCTGGTCGAGGGCAAGAATGCCTCGGTGGTGCGCAGGTGGCTCGGCCACGACCATATTCCGCAACGCTTCGCTCCGCAGGTCAACGCCTTCGCCCGAGGCGTCCTCTCGCCGTACCTGAACTACCACCATCCCTGCCTGTTCGCCGCCGAGGTGCGCGACGCCAAGGGCAAGGTCCGCCGCCGCTACCGCCGGGAAGACGTCGCGACGCCCTACGAGAAGCTGAAGTCGCTGCCCGGCGCCGAGCGCTTCCTGAAGCCCGGCGTCACCTTCGCCGAACTCGACAAGATCGCCTGCGCCATGTCCGACCTGGAGGCGAACCGGCGCGCCAACCGCGCCCGCGACGAGCTGTTCCGGATCATCGGCCGGGCCGCGGCGGCCTGAACAAGCGGCGGGCACCGCCCCCCCTGAAAGGGCTACGCTTCGCGAAAGAACAGCATGCACACAATGGGTTTTTCGACTCCGGGAAAGCCCTTTCAGGGAGGGCTCTCCTGCCATCCCCGAGGTCCTTGTCCAACACCGCCCCGGCAACTACCATGCCGTCATCGCAACACGTCCAGACCGGACAGACCCTCCGCCCAAGCCCTGCCTGGTTCAGGCTCATCTTCTTATTGGAAAACGCTAACGGAAAACGCAGCTTTGTACCTGACTGACCAGTCAGTCAGTCTGGCGAGCGCCGCCAGTTGAATGTTAACGTTGCGCCGCATCCTTCTTTCCGACCGTACGCCAAGTGAATGCCGATGACCAAAACCGTATTCGGTAAGGAAACGAGACAGCCAGATACGACCAGAACCTGTTTTCTGCGGCTTTCGCGGCGTCGTTCCCGTTCCGTCCCCGCGCTGCTGTTCGCCGGCGCCATGCTCGCGGGATGCGTCACGAGTCCCGGCGGGCGCAGCCAATTGATGGTGATCCCGCCCGAGGCCGCCGTCGTCGAGTCGCGCGCCGCCTACATGAGCACGGTGCGGCAACTCTCCCGCGAAGACCGTTTGCTGGACGACCCGCTGCTCGCGGATCGCGTGCAGAGAATCACCGGCCGCGTGGTGGGCGAGGCGGTGGCGCGATATCCGCATACCGCCGATTGGCAGTGGAGCGTCGCCCTCGTCGACGAGCCGGCGACCGTCAATGCGTGGTGCATGGCCGGGGGCAGGATGGCGGTATACAGCGGTCTGTTCGAGCGACTCAGGCCGACGGACGATGAGCTGGCCCAGATCATGAGCCACGAGATCTCCCACGCCATCGCGAACCATACCGCCGAGCGCATGTCCATCGCCCTGGTCACCGCGGCGGGCATGATCGCGGCGGCGACCGTATTCGACATCGATGATCGCGGGCTGTCGGCTGCGTCGCTCGCGGCGACCCTCGCGATCGAACTGCCCAACAGCCGCGCCGCCGAGTCCGAAGCGGACCGGCTGGGCATCGAGCTTGCGGCGCTGGCGGGCTACGACCCCGAGGCCGCCGTCAGCCTGTGGGAGAAGATGGAAAAGGTTGGTGGGGGCAATCCCGTTGCCTTTCTCAGCACCCATCCCGCACCCGCATATCGCCGGGAAACGCTCTCTGCCCTGGTGCCCGAAATGCGCCAGTTGACGCTGCGCGGGGACCGCCAACCGCATCCGGTAGACATCCTGTACCGATCAGGGGAAGTCAGATAGGGGGAGGACCTGCGCGGTTCGAGAGTATCCAGCGAATCATCGGCAGGTGGGCGCGGCCAAGGAACATTTCGCCATCCACGAGATAGGCCGGGGTCGCGAATACTCCCGCCCGCGCGAGGCTATCCTGCAGCGCCTCGAAACGCGCGGTGTCGAAGTCAAAATTCACGACACCGGCCGCGGACAACAGTCCGGAAACGATATCGGCATCCTCGATGTCGAGATCTTCCTCCCAGTACTGCCTGAAGATCCGGTCGAGGTAGTTTCGGAGCGCCCGTTCCGAATGCTCCCGCGCGGCCAGCATGCCCATGCCCGCGAGACTTGAGTCGGGGGCGCGATAGATGTTGCGGATGACGATGCCTCTCGCGCTGGCGTAACGCGCGATGGAGCGCTCCACATAAGCGGCGCGAAAACACCTGTGGCGCGCGCCGCGATCTTCGCCGCTTGGCGGATGACGCCGCAAGGGCCGGGAGACAAGCGGCAACCAGTCGATTTCAACACCGAGATCATCGGCCAGCGCGTAGGTGGGGTCCCTAGCAAGGTAGGAATGCGGGTCCTTGATATCGAGGACGACCGCCAGCCGTCTCGACGAGACGTACGGTTGCGCCATTTCTAAAAAGCGGCAATAGGCGACATCCGGCGGAGACCCCCGACGCCCGGTCAGAAGCCATCTCACCATCGGAAGGTTCTCGCGCCCGAAAAACACTTCTCCCCCGACCACGTAACTCGGCACGCCGAAGATGCCGGCGTCGAAGATGGCGGCTTGCATGGCATCGTGCTCCGCGCGCCCGGGACCCTCAAGGAATTCGCGGAACCCCGACCGGTCACCGCCCGGCTTTTGCGCCCCTCCCGCCTCCCGCACCGCATCCGCCACGACCGCCGCGTCCTCGGCGTCGAACTCACGTTTCCAGAACCGCTCGTAGACGATGTCCAGGTAGCGCGCCAGCGTCGCGTCTTCCCGCCGCTTCATCCAGAGCATGCCGATGTGGACGAGGGACGTATCCCATATCTTCACCGTGCCGCGCAGCGTGAGCCCCGTGAGGGACGCATAGCGCCGAGCGTCATGGTAGGCGTACCTGACGTGGCGCCACTGCGAAGGCGTGCGGTCGGCTTGTGCGACCTTGCCCTGGCCGTCGAGACGTGCCGAGCCGAGGTAGCTCGGAATGTCGAGCGTCAGCGGACGCCAATCGACATCACACCCCAAAGCGTCAGCCAGGCGTCGGGTGGGGTCCTTGGCGATGAATGCGTAGGGGCTCTTGATGTCGATGTAGACGATCAGCGGCGCCGTCGAGGCGAGCGGATCGAACGGGGAAGCAGGAAGGATCGGACGCGAGGGTCTGGACATGGCTCAGGCCAAAGAGTGCGGGGGCGCAGGACATCGAGATCGACGCGCCAGCCGAGGATTATCCGCGCGATCAGCAGAGCCAATCTCGCGTCTGTTGGACAGTTTTGCAAGGCAGCCTCGGCGTCTTGGGATTCGAGGCTTCGAACCCGTCAGACAAGACTGCGCGTGATTGCGAACGCCTCGCTGCGAGCCTGCTGGTTTTCTGTATGCCTGCCGGCGACGGGGGCGCTTCAGGCCCGCCTGGGTTTGAGAACCAGTTGTTTGCGGCCGCCGCTGGCGGGTCCTTGGCCGCTCACGCCCATGGGAACTTGTTGAATCTTTTGACCGGACTTGAGATACGCGTCGACATCGGCGGCGAGTTGCTCCCGAGTCCGGGCGATTGCAGCATCGGTGCGTGATCGATTGGCCATTTAGCCTCTCCCCAATTTTCTTTATTGCTTCCCCAGTGGGTATAAAGATTAGCATAGTCGGCAAATATTTCAGTTGTTCAGCATCCGCCTGCGGTCGCTGCGGGGCGAAACCCGGCAAGTATCGTGCCATCCGCGATGCGGCGATCTGAGCGCCGGCGCGGTTAGAATTCGGCGAAACGCCGTCCAAATGGGCACAATCGCTCAACTGCCGCGCGCCAGGTGAATTTTCGGGAGACTCCATGCGTTTCGATGCCTTGCTCATTGCCAATCGCGGCGAGATCGCCGTTCGCATCGCCCGGGCGGCGGGCGAACTCGGGTTGCGGACGGTGGCCGTTCATTCGGTCGACGACTCTGCGAGCCTGCATACGAGAATCACCGACGAATCGGTGGCACTTCCCGGAACCGGCGCGCGCGCCTATCTCGATCAGGACGCCATTGTCGCGGCGGCGAAAGAGGCCGGGTGCGGCGCCATCCATCCGGGATACGGGTTCCTGGCCGAACGCGCCGATTTCGCGCGCCGCTGCGCCGACGCAGGCATCGTATTCGTCGGGCCCGAGCCCGCGCACCTCGATCTCTTCGGCGACAAGGTCCGCGCGCGCGCCGCCGCGGCAGACGCGGACGTGCCGGTGCCAAGAGGCTGCGACAAGCCGGTCTCTCTCGACGAGGCAAAGGAATTCTTCGCTTCGCGCGATGGCGGCGCGATGATCATCAAGGCGGTCGCGGGGGGCGGCGGGCGCGGCACCCGGGTGGTGCGGGCGGCTGGGGAAATCGACGCCGCGTACGCG
>CAZFGB010000203.1:0-8409 GCA_964518405.1 uncultured Pseudomonadales bacterium
GATGATCGCTGCCACGACATCTTCCTCGTTCCTCGCGTCGATGAAGTCCGTCATCCCGAACTTCTCCGCCAGCTCGCGTTTGCCCGGATTGACATCGACACCGATGATGCGGTCCGCGCCGACGATGCGCGCGCCCTGAATCACGTTGAGGCCGATGCCGCCGAGGCCGAACACGGCGACGTTCGATCCCGCCTCCACCTTGGCGGTGTTCATCACCGCCCCGAGTCCGGTGGTCACGCCGCAGCCGATGTAGCAGACCTTGTCGAACGGCGCGTCTTCCCGGATCTTCGCGACGGCGATCTCCGGCAGCACCGTGAAGTTGGAGAAGGTCGAGGTGCCCATGTAGTGGAAGAGGGTCTCGCCGTTGAGCGAAAAACGCGAAGTGCCGTCCGGCATCAGGCCCTGGCCCTGGGTTTCGCGGATAGCGCCGCAGAGGTTCGTCTTGCCCGATAGGCAGAACTTGCACTGCCGGCATTCGGGCGTGTAGAGCGGAATCACGTGATCCCCCGGCGCGACGGTGGTCACTCCGGCGCCGACTTCCACGACCATGCCGGCCCCTTCGTGGCCCATGATCGCGGGGAACAGTCCCTCGGGATCGGCCCCCGAGAGCGTGTACGCATCCGTGTGGCAGATTCCGGTGGCCTTGATTTCCAGCATCACCTCGCCCGCCGCCGGCCCTTCCAGGCCCACCGTTTCCATGGATAGCGGTTTGCCCGCCTCGAACGCCACTGCAGCTCGGGTATCCATTCCTCAACTCCGTCCTATGTCCCTATCAAGGGCAAGCGTTGCCGCTGCGCCTGCGCCTGTCAAGAATCCGACCGCCGCCGTTTACAATGTTCCGCTTCGTTTGGCCAGGGGAGCGGACATGGACCTCGGAATTTCGGGCAAGGTGGCCATCGTCACCGGCGGCACTCACGGCATCGGGCGCGCCGCCGCGGAGCGGCTCTCGGCGGAAGGCGCGAAGGTCGCGATCGCTGCGCGCACCCAGTCCGACCTGGATCGTGTCGCGGCGGAAATAGGCGACGCCACGGGACACAAGGTTGTGGGCATCGCTGCCGACGTGCGCGACGAGGAATCCGTGCGCGCCATGGTGGAAGCCGTCGCCGCGCGCTGGGACAGGATCGACATCCTGGTCAACAACGCGGGCACATCGTCCGCCGCGCGCTTCGCCGACATGAGCAACGAACAGGTCGCCGAGGACTTCACGCTCAAGGTCATGGGCGCGATTTACTGCACCCGCCACGCATTGGCGCACCTCAAACGCAACGGCGGAGCGATCTGCAACACGACCACCCCCGGCGGCAAGGCGCCGCGCGAGGCCGGGCAGCCCACCGCCCTTTCCCGCGCGGCCGGCATCTCCCTCACGAAATCCTGGTCCAGGGAGTTCGCGGCGGACGACATTCGCGTCAACACGGTATGCGTCGGCGTGCTGAAGAGCCGGCAGCACTATCGCCGATGGGAGGCGAACCGGCGGCCCGGCTACACGCTGGAGGATCATTACCGCAGCGCCGGCGAGCGCGTGCCGTTGGGTCGCGTCGGCGAGGCGTCGGAAGCCGGCGACGTGATCGCCTTCCTCTGTTCCGAACGCGCGAGCTACGTCACCGGCGCGGCCGTCAACGTCGACGGGGGCGCTTCGCCGGTAGTGTGAGAGCAGAGCTTGAAACCGACGCTTCCCGGTATGCAACGGGCCCGGCAGGCGACCGGTCGTCCACGCGCCGGTCCCTCGCTTGTCCGAGGATGAGAACGCCGCTCGGCAAAGGCGTCGCGCAACGCCCCGGCAGCGCCCCGCGCACGTGTCTGCGTCGTCTCCTCGCGCTGTCCGCCTGCTCGACTTTCGCTGCCTCGTGCGGCGGCGGAGGCTCGGATCCCGCCGGCGATCCGACCCCGGCCGCGCCCGCACCCGTTCCGCTTTCCGATGCGATTCCCTCGCCCGGTATCGTCGTCGATCCATCTGCGCGCGCCATCAACATGGTCCATATCGCCGACGCAGACTGGCGATTCGAGTACGCGGGCGAGTGCGAACCCGCCGGCATCGCGGTGCGCCGCACACTGACGGACTTGCAGGAATCGGATAGCGGGCGCGACGTCGTCGATCACAAGCTCACCTGCGCGCTCGAAACCGGCCGCGCCTACGAGGTTCGAGTGAATGCCGTGGCGGGCGACGCGGCGCGCCATCGGGCCGTGCTCAGGTTCTCGTCGTCCGCGGCCCCCGCTTCACGGAGCGTCTCCGTGCGGAACACCAGGCGGCTGTCGCGGCGCTCCGTCGACCAGCTGTTCGGCCGCTACGTGCGCGACGCCGTACTCGAGGAGATTGAAGTGCCGCTAATCCGGACGCTGGCGGCCCTCCTCGTCGCCGAGATCGCCGAACGCTCATGGAAGGAACTCGGCGTCCGAGAGGCGATCTACGGAACGGTCTCGGAGACGGTATCGTACGCTTCGCGCAGTCCCTCGGGCGCAACGGCGGAACTGAGCGGCCTCGTGGCAATGCCGGACGTCGGCGATTTCGTTCGCTACATCCCGCCGGACCGCGTCGTCCTGCTGGCCCACGCGACCGGCTCGACCCCGAGCCGCCTCAGCCGCCTCGATGGATGGTACGTGCTGGCCAACCTGCTGGCGGGCCGCGGCTACCTGGTCGTCGCTCCCGACAACTGGGGCCGGGGCGACACCGCGGGGGCGGACCAGCCGGAAACGTACCTGATGGCGAACCGCATCGCCAACAACGGCCTGGACATGCTGCGCGAGGTGCTGGCGGTCGAGCGCTACTCGGCCTTTCATCGGGCGGCGGAGACAGTCGAAACCGCCCTCATCGGCTATTCGCAAGGGGCGCACAGCGTGGTGGCCATGTGGCTGGCATCCGCCGCCGCGGAAGACCGGTTCGCCGTCAGCGACGTCTACGCGGGGGGCGGGCCGCACGACCTGTACAGAACGGTTCGGGGCGCTCTAGAGAGCCTCGAAGGGCGCTGCGACGGCAACGCATGGTGCCGCGGCGTCGACCCCGATGTCATCGAGCCGTACGCATCGGACCGCATCCTGCCGGCATTCCTTCGGTACGCCGATGTCGGCCTGACCCTCGACGATGTCGTGGACGGCGGACGGCTGTCCGCGACCTTCATCGCCGGCATGCTGGGCAGCGAGGCGCGCTTCGACAAGCTGAAGACGCTGCTGCAACTCAACTCCTTCACGAACGTGAACGATCTCGGCGGCACACTCGCCGACGCGGATACGAGGATCGTCCTCTATCACTCGCCATTCGACCGCCTGGTCCCATTCCAGAACACGGCGAACCTGGTCGATGTGCTCGCGCCCGAGGTGCATGTCGCGGCGCACCCGGATGCCTGCGAGTCGAACGCCTTCGGGCAACTGGGCGAACTGGTCGGTATCGCCGGCGTCGTGCATGCCATCTGCGCCTTCGAAATGTTCGATCGGGTGCTGCGCGACCTGCGCGAAGGCGAGGCCGCTCGCACCGGGCATGATCGCGCCTCGGAAGGCCGGTTGGATCCCGCCTCGCCCTGGCGCTCGCTGGCGGAGCGGCACGGCGCTGCGGCTCTGGCGGATACGAAGGGAATCGCGGCGTTTCGGGACGGCAGGTCCCAACCCGAGTTGCGCGCGCTGCGGGAACGCCTGCGCGCCGCCGACTCCCCGACGCTGCGGGAGTTGGCCGACCGGCTATGACGGGCGCTGGCGATCGCCTACGCGATCGGAAACTTCAACTTGCGGCTGCTAACCGACCACGGTGTCCGCCGCCTCTTCCACCACGGCGTTCTCGATGTACCCGATACGGTCGATCTCGATCCGCACGACATCGCCGACCTTGAGCCACGGGGGCGGGTCCATGGCAGTGGCGACTCCGGCCGACGTGCCCGTGAAGATGACGTCGCCGGGCTCCAGCGTGAACGCCTTGGTCAGGTGCGCGATCTGCTCGAAACAGTTGAATACCAGGTGGCGCGTGTTCGAATCCTGGCGCTTGTCGCCGTTGACGAAGGTGCGAAGACCGAGCGTGTGCGGGTCGCCCACTTCGTCGGGCGTCACGATCCAGGGGCCGAAAGGCGCGTGCGTATCGAACGACTTGCCCATCTGCATGGTCCTGGACGCCGCCTGCCAGTCGCGCACGCTGACATCGTTTCCGCAGCAATATCCGGCGATCACCTCGCTCGCCCGTTCCACCGGCACATGCTTCGCGCGTTTGCCGATGACGAAGACGAGTTCACCTTCGTAGTCCACGCGATCCGATACGGACGGCTTCGCGATGCCGGCGTAGGGCGCGTTGGTCGCCGTGGTCTGCTTGTTGAACCAGATTTGCGTCGTCGGCGTCTGCGCGCCCGTCTCCGCGATGTGGTCGGCGTAGTTGAGCCCGATCGCAAGGATCTTGCCCGGCCGAGGCACTGGGGCAAGCAATTCGACGTTGTCGATGGGCAACGCATGGTCGGCGTCGTCCTGTACTTCGAGCGCGCGCGCCATCGCCGCATCGCCCGCCGCGAGGAACGCGGTCATCTCGGTCGGCAAATCCGGCGCCGCCGCGCTGAGGTCGATAACGAGTTCGCCGACCACGATGCCGATGCGCCCGCCGTCGCCGTCCGTGAATGTCGCAAGTTTCATCTTTCCTCCTTAACCGGGGCGCACCAAGCACACGCCCGTTACCGGCATACGTTCTCGAGCACGAATTGCCGCGCGTGACCCGCCATTTCCGCGAAGATGTCATCCTCCCGGACCCGCGAGCGTTTCAGAATCCTGTAGCCGTGATCGCCGGTGTCCAGCCACCTGAGCGTCGCGTCGAGGCGGTTCGCCACCTGCGTCATGAGCCCGCACTCGGCGAGATTGTCGCGAGTGCCCGACAGGAACAGCATCGGGGATTCGATCGCGTCCATGTGACGCGCGCGTTCCACCGACGGCTTTCCCGCCGGATGCAGCGGAAACGCGCAGAACATCAGCGCCGCGACATCGAGCCGATGGTCGAGCACGGCATGGCTTGCCATCCGACCGCCGAAACTGTGGCCGCCGAGGCAATACGGTCCCGGACAGTTCTCGATTGCGAACTCGAGCGCCGCCCCGATGGTCCTGGTGGACACATCCTTCGAATCCACGCGGAACCTGCCCGCTTCCTTGAAGGGAAAGTTGAACCGAAGCGACGAGATGCCCGCGGCGGCAAACGCGTCCGCGGTTGACTGCATCGTTGCGTGCCGCATGTCCGCTCCGGCGCCATGACCGAACACCAGGGTGGCGATGGGATCCGCGGCAGCGGTGAAGAGTCCGCCGAGTTCCCCGGTCGGACCTGCAATGCGGCATTCCGGCGTCGCGTTCAGGGTGTCGGAAGTTCGTCGGCAGTCTCGATGATGCGGCCGACGAGCCCATATTCCATCGATTCCTCTGCGCTCATCCAGTAGTCGCGGTCGGTGTCCTTTTCCACGCGATCGATCGGCTGTCCAGTCTGTTCCGCGATGATCCGGTTGATGCGTTCGCGCGTCTTCACCAGTTCGCGCGCGTGAATCTCGATGTCCGAAGCGTCCCCGCCGAAACCGCCGGCCGGCTGGTGAATCAGGAACCTGGTGTTGGGAAGCGCGTACCTGTGCTCCCTTTCCGCCGCGAGGTAGATATGCGTGGCGATGCTGCCGACCCAGCCGGTGCCGACGGTTCTGACTACGGGCTTGATGTAGCGGATCATGTCGAAGATGGTATCGCCGGACTCGACGTGCCCGCCCGGAGAACCGATGAACACCGTGATCGGATCGTCGCTCTTGAACGCCATGGCCAGAAGCCGTTCCGTGCAGCGCTGGGCGCAGTCCTTGTCGATCTCGCCGAAGATCGTCAGGGTGCGGTGCTCAAGCAGCGTGTTCTCGAGTATTGCGAACTGCTTGGCCGCCTCCGCAGCTTCCTCGACGCCGTAAAGTCGGGACATGACCCTGCCTCAATCGGAAAGGCGGCAATGTTACCACCGCGCCTGTTGGATGCTGCGGGGCGTCAAGGTTCTCTCATCGCGAACGCCGGGATGACCGACCGAGCACTACGTCCTATAGAATGTTGGTAGCCGCATGATCGACGACCGAGATGCCCTCAGCTCCTCAGCTAGTCGACCAGATCATCGGGAAGGTCGACCAGGCAACCCAGCTCTATCACCGACTGTTGTTGGTGGTCGGCCCTGCTGGTGCGGGCAAGACAACGGCGATACGGGCGGTCGGGGATCGACTTGGGGTGCCCCTAATCAATGTCAACTTGGAGCTGTCGCGCCGGTTGCTGGAGTTGACCGCGTTCCAACGCAAACTGCGGCTGCCAACAATTCTCGACGATATCGCTGACAGGGGCGGGATCGTTCTTCTCGACAATACCGAGATACTATTTGACGTTGCGTTGGCCGCAGACCCGCTGCCGCTGCTCCAAGGGCTCTCGCGGAACAGGACGGTCGTAGCTACTTGGAACGGCAGCGTCACCGACGGCTTGCTCAGCTACGCGACAGCAAGCCACCCGGAACACCAACGATACCCGGCGCACGATCTGCTGGCAGTTCACACCGCAGCTGCGGCGTGAGCCTATCGGCCAGAACCAGCATCATGAAATACCGCGATCTCATCGAATTCGAACCCATCGAGTCGGTGGTCCAACTCCGCAACGCCGACCAAGCGGAGGCGGCGCGGCATCTCGTCGAAACGTACGTAGTCTCCGACGAGATGGCCGAGAAGCTCGCCGACATCGTCATCCCGCAGTTGCAGTTCGAGCAGCCAGCCGACAACAAGGGCCTGTTGGTCGTGGGCAACTACGGCACCGGCAAGTCCCACCTGTTGTCGGTGATCTCGGCACTTGCGGAGAACCGCGAGCTCGCCGGGAGTATCGGCAATGCCAAGCTGGCAGCCGCCGCCGAACAAGTTGCCGGCAGATTCAAGGTCATGCGCACAGAGATCGGGGCGACCACGATGTCCCTGCGAGACATTCTGATCGGCGAGCTGGAAGAACATCTTGAAGATATGGGGGTGGTCTACGACTTCCCCTCGACCGACGAAGTGCCCAACAACAAGCGGTGCTTCGAGGAGATGATGTCGGCGTTCCATCGGGAGTACCCGGACCACGGGCTGCTGTTGGTGGTGGATGAACTGCTCGATTACCTCCGCACGCGCAGTGACCAGGAGATCATCCTCGATCTGAACTTTCTCCGAGAAACCGGCGAAATCTGCAACGAACTGCGCCTGCGCTTCATGGCGGGCCTGCAGGAAGCCATCTTCGACAGCCCCCGTTTCGCTTTCGTGGCGGACGCCATCCGCCGGGTCAAGGATCGCTTCGAGCAGATTCTGATCGCCCGGAGCGATGTCAAGTTCGTGGTGGCCGAACGCCTGCTTCGCAAGACTGCGGCGCAGCAAGCCAAGGCGCGCGACTACCTGACCGCCTTCGGCAAGTTCTATGGACGCATGAACGAAGCGATGGACGACTACGTGCGTCTGTTTCCGGTACATCCAGACTATATCGAGACGTTCGAAAGGATCGTCGCTGTGGAGAAGCGCGAAGTTCTCCGGACGCTATCCTTGGCTATGAGGAACATGCTCGACGAAGAAGTTCCAGGAGACGCCCCCGGCCTGATCGCCTACGACAGCTATTGGGCGAATCTACGCGAGAACGCAGTGTTTCGCGCCGTCGCCGTGTCCGATATCAAGGCTGTGATCGACTGCAGCGAAGTTCTCGAGGGGCGTATCGACCAAGCGTTCACCCGCCCCGCCTATAAGCCGTTGGCGTTGCGGGTGATCCACGCGCTATCCGTGCATAGGTTGACCACAGGCGATGTCCACTCACCCTTGGGCGCGACGGCGGAGGAACTGCGCGACAGCCTGTGCCTGTACCAGCCAGGCATCGAAGACTTGGGCGGCGAACCGGCGGACGACCTGCGCACCCAGGTGGAAACCGTGCTGCGCGAGATCCACCGCACGGTCAGCGGCCAGTTCATCTCCTCGAATCCGGACAACGGCCAGTTTTACCTCGATCTCAAGAAGACCGACGACTTCGACGCGCTGATCGAGAAAAGGGCGGAGAGCCTCGATCTCTCCCAACTCGACCGCTACTACTACGAAGCGCTGAAACAGTTGATGGAGTGCACGGATCGGACCTACGTCACCGGCTATCGGATCTGGGAACACGAGATCGAATGGCTGGACAGGAAGGCGTCGCGCCAGGGCTACCTCTTCTTCGGCGCCCCCAACGAACGCTCCACCGCCGTGCCGCCGAGGGACTTCTACCTGTACTTCGTACAGCCGTTCGACCCACCGCGTTTCAAGGACGAGAGAAAGCCCGACGAGCTGGTGCTGCGGCTGGCGCGAGTCGACGACGAGTTCCGCACGCCGCTCGAGCGCTACGCGGCAGCCCTTGATCTGTCCGCCACCTCCTCCGGCCACGCCAAGGCGACCTACGAGGCCAAGGCGACGCACTTTCTGCGCG
>CAZFGB010000204.1:0-12160 GCA_964518405.1 uncultured Pseudomonadales bacterium
GCTCGATCACCCGGAGGTCGGTCGCCGCGCCCATGTGGGCATCCCGTGGCTGCATGATCGGCGGCCCAACGGCGTTCGCGCGCCCGCGCCCTGCCTGGGAGCGGATACCGACACGTTGTTGTCCGAGGTCTTGGGTTACGACGCGATCAGGATCAAGGATCTGCGCGACGGCGGCGTGCTCCGGTAGCGCCGATGCTCAGGCAAAAGGAACGATCTGGGAGCGCAGAATCGCGCGGTCTCGGGTCAGCAGCGGAACCTGGTGCACAACGCTGGTTGACGCAATCAGTTCATCCGCCGGATCGCCGCTGAAATCGAGTTGCGTTGAGGTCAGCGAGACCGGCAGATTGATCGGCCAGAGATGAATTCCGCTTAAGGTCCGCACGACCTCTCTGTCGTTGAGATTCATCGATATGCGCCCCAACTGGACCAGCTTGGCCAGTTCCCAGAGCACGATCGCGGAAATGCTCCACTCGTTTCGCTGCAGCAGTTCCTTCTCGCGCGGACGCAGGTCGCCGCTAAGCGCGTTAATCAGGACGTGCGTGTCAAGATTCAACACTGGCTTGCCAGACGGACCCGGTATTCAGAATGTCACCGTGAATCTCGATTTTTTCCCTCAGGCTGCCGATCAGGGGGGCGAACCGGCGTTCATAGGGCAGGACTCGCGCCACCGGCTTGCCATGCTTGGTAACTACGACACCGTCTGGATCGAGATGATCGATCAATGACAGGCATTGTTCCTTGAATTTCGCCGCGCCGATGGTCTTCATGCCGGACGCTCTCGAAGAAGAAGTGTCCACATTATATGACCATTTTATTGCGGTGGGGAGCCGAATGGCGGTCCCGATGCGGGACTCCGCATTCGGGCGTAGAATGGCTGCATAGTCAGGGGAGGAACTTGAATCATGGCAGAACCAGCACTAGAAGCCGCCGAAGCAAAACCACTTGGACCCCGCGAGCGCGCGTGGAAGGAGATCACCGATCTCGGCCTGCAGAGCTACGTGGCGGATCTCGACGCGCACGGCTACTGCGTCATGCCGCCGGAGATCGCGAATCCGAACAATCTCTCGGAGCGGTTGCTCGAAGCCCTGCTCGATGTCGCCGAGCGGCGCAACGGCGAACGTCCCGATGTGGTCACCGGCGCCACCCACGCCTACAAGCCGGCCTTGCTGCACGGCTACGACTCGGCGCGATATGGCAAGGACGGATCAGAAATTGAAGCCGGGAAAGAAGCGACAGATCCAGCCCTCCTGGGGCAGGACGACGCTGTCGATTCGCCGTTCGGCGATGGCATGGCGTTGATCTTCAACGAGGAAGAGGTGTTCGCCGAGGCGGTGATGAATCCGCCGCTGCTCGCGCTGGTCACGTATCTCGTGGGCCACAGCGCGGTGCTCTCTTCCATGGGCTGCTGGATGAAAGGTCCATGCAGGAGCAACTTCGCGCTGCACTCGGATTCGGGGTTGCCGAATCCGCTGCCGTCGATCGCCTACCAGGCCCAGTTCACGTACGTTTTGACCGATTTCGATCGGGAGAACGGCGCGACCTGCATCGTGCCGGGCAGCCACAAGTGGTGCCGCCGGCCCACGGATAACGAGGCGGCGCTGCTTCCGTACGAGGAGGGCGGCAAGGAGCAGGCCGTCGTGATAGAGGCCCCGCCGGGCTCGCTCGTCTGCTGGCACGGCAACACTTGGCACGGCGCGTTCAATCGCATAACCCCGGGACTGCGGGTCAGCATGACGGTCTACTTCGTGCGGCAGTTCATGCGGCCGCTCGAGGACTACATCGGCAGGGTGCCGCAGAAGCTCCTCGACAGGTACGGACCAAGGTTCGCGATGGCGCTCCAGCAAGGGTCTGTCCCGGGGGCGACGACCCAGAGTTCGCGCGTGGCGAATACCGCGAGCGCCGACAAGGTCCGTGCGGCGTACGAGCGGGAGGTCGGGGTCGATCTGGGGTCGAAAGGCGACCACTACAGCTAAGCGAAGGGCGACGGGCGAAAGTTCTCGTAGCGCCCGCAGCGGATCCGGGCTGTCGTCGGCGAGGCGGTAGCTCCGGGGATGCGGATGTGTTCGATGAGCCCGCGCCGGGCGACCGTCTCCCTATGCGGTGCCCTGACCGCCCCCGAGGGGTAGGGCATAGAGGTCGTCTAGCGAATACCAGCCGGCGCTCGCCTTGGCCGGTTTCCGGCGTACGAAATAGCGTCGCCCCAACGTCGCGCCGCGGGTGTTCGGATACCTTGCGACCTTGCCTTCCAGTTCGTCGACGAGCGCGCGCGCCGAGCCGAACCGGCCCCACTTGCACTCGCCAAGGTCGGTCCAGTTGTCGTCGCGAACGCCTACTACATCGATCTGCGTCTCCCTGCTCCAGAACTCCCCCACCTCGAACCCCGCATGGACGCCTTCGTCCAGGTAGATGAGCGGCAGAGCCTCGCGGCACAGTTGCTCGAAACAACTGCCGAACCAGGCGTCCAGAGAAGGGGCGATGCGCTCCGCGAACGCATCGCGAGTCCCGGCGCTGCGCAGGATGCTCGTATTAGGAAACACGAACCGAAACCAGAACTTCAGCAAGGGATCGACGATGCGTAGACGCAACTGTCGCGGATTTCGGCGACCTCCGTCGCGGGGATAGGACCGCTCGACGTAGCCCAAGCCGACAAGCTGCTGGATGTAGTAATGCAAATTGCGCTCGGGCAGCCCCGTGGCATCTGCCATGGTTCGGACCGTGCGCGCCCCCGAGGCGATCGCGAACAGTATCGCGTGGTATGGCGCGACTTCGCGGAGTTCCTCTCGTAGCAGAAAAGTCGGTTCATGGAAAAGCGGCGAGAACTCGTCGAGCATGTGTTCGCGGATGTTGGTGTCGATCGAACGCGTATCGTCGAGACTGAGCAGGTACTGTGGGATACCGCCGACCAGGTAGTACGCCCGCGCTTGGTCGATGACAGACCAGCGGGGATGGAAGGCCGCAGCTTCCTGGTACCCGAAAGGCTGGAGGTGGATTTGCGCGGTGCGCCGGCCGAATAGCGGACTCGCCTTGCCGAGCACTTCCCGCTCCATGAATCCGAGGTATGAGCCGCACACGACGAGTACGACGTTGCCGGCTGGCTTCCAGTGGCGATCCCAGCAGTGTTGCAGTTCCGACAACAGTTCGGGACTCGCCGCGGCGATCCACTGAAACTCGTCGAGGGCGAGGATGAGTTTCGTGCCGGGATGGGCGGCGCTCCATTGTTCGACGACGGCTAGCAGCGCCTGTCGCCAGGTATCGATACGCAGGTCGGCGACCAGAGGCATCGCGAGGGCAGCCGCCGCTTCGCCCAGGAATTCCCGCACCTGCAGATCCACGGACGATTGTTTGCCCAGGTAGTACACGCCGGGCTTGCCGGCCATAAATCGAAGGATGAGTTCGCTCTTGCCCACGCGGCGTCTGCCGTATATGGGGATGAACTCGGAACGTGCCGACTCGAACGCCCGTGTCAAAAGACTGAGTTCCCGGCGGCGCCCTACGAAGTCGACCATGGCCCAAGTGTGGGCCGAATGTGGTAGTTCGTCAAGTCGTATTTAGACAAGTCGTATTTAGGGAATGATGAGAGCAAGCGAGCGGTGCGACGTCGTGCCTTCGGGCGTAGAATGGCTGCATAGGCAAGGGAGGAGAGAATCATGGCAGAAGCAGCAACCGCGCTGGATCCGCGTGATCGCGCATGGAACGACGTTTGCGAACTCGGCCTCGAGGACTATGTCGCGGATCTCGACGCGAAGGGCTTCTGTGTCATCCCGCCAGAGATAGCGAACCCGAACAACCTCGCCGAGCGGATGCTGGCGGCCCTGCTCGATATCGCGGAGCAGCGCAACGGCGAGCGCCCGGATGTGGTGACCGGCGCCACGCACGCCAATCGCCCACCCCTGCTGCAGGGTTTCGACGGGGCGAAGTACGCGAAGGAAGGGGATGCGCCCCCTCCGATCATGCTGAAGGAACCCAACGTCGTCGATTCGCCCTTCGGTGATCGGATGAACCTGATCCTCTACGACAACGAGGTGTTTGCCGAGGCGCTGATGAACCCGCCGCTGCTTGCCCTGGTCACGTACCTGATCGGCTACAGCGCGGTGCTGTCGTCCATGGGCTGCTGGATGAAGGGGCCGAACAGGAGCAACTTCCCGCTGCACTCGGACTCGGCGGTCCCGGAACCGTTGCCGCCGCAGGCCTACCAGGCGCAATGCACCTACCTGCTGACCGACTTCAATCGCGAGAACGGCGCGACGTGCGCCGTGCCGGGGAGCCACAAGTGGTGCCGCAAGCCGACGGAAAGGGAGGCGACCCTGCTGCCGTACGAGGAAGGCGGCAAGGATCAGGCCTCGCTCCTGGAGGCCCCCGCCGGCTCGTTGGCGATCTGGCACGGAAACACCTGGCACGGCGCGTTCAACCGCACCGCGCCGGGACTGCGCGTAAGCGTCACCGTCTACCTGGTGCGGCCCTTCATTCGGCCGATCGAGGACTACATCGGCAAGGTGCCGCAGGAGCTGATCGACAAGTTCGGGCCCCGACTCGCGATCCTGCTCCAGCACGGCTGCGTTCCCGAGTACTCGACCCAGAGCGACCGCGTGACTTTCACTCAGCGCGCCAGGAAGTACGTTTCCGCGTACGAGGAGTCGCTTGGGAGTGCGCTAGGGCCCAAGAAGGACCTCTACCACTAACGTGCGCTAAGCTGCTTCCACAACCGCGGGTGCGCAGGCTCGCATGGCGGCCCGGACCGAATCGAGGCCCGGCCTCGCGGCCACCACGCGAACGATGGCGGTATCGAGTCCTTGGGCCAGCCGCTTGAAAGCGGCCGCCGCGCCGTCAGCCGGTCCAAAGTAGCCGACCGCACGCAACACGTGCGTCGGAAAGGCATCGGCGACGTCATCCGGACTCGCGCCCTCGTTCCGCATCGCGTCCAGGTCGGCGAGTTCGTCCGAGAAACCCATCCGCTCGAAGTGGGCGCGGTACCCGAACTGCCGCTCCCGCTCAGTGGGCACGGCGGCGCCCAACGCATATCCCGCCGTGGCCTTGGCCAGCGCTATACGAGCGATTTCCTCGTCGTCGTCAATACAGATCCGTATGTATTCAGCCATCTTGATCTCTGACGGATCGCGGCCCGCCCGGGCAGCGCCGGCGTCGATACGTTCCCGGCTCCAGGCGACCTGCTCGGGCGTGCACCAGTTGAGCGACGCCCCGTCCGCAAGCTCCCCTGAAAGCTCCAGCATCCTTGGACCCAGGGCGCCCAGGTACACCGGCGTGCGGGGCGGCGGGGAGATGCCGAGGCGCATGTTCCGCAACGTGACCGTCTCTCCTTCGTAGTCGACCCACTCCCCCGCCACCAACGCTCGGATGACCGTCAGGTAGTCGCGCATGAGTGCCAGGGCAGAGATCCGCCCGAGGCCCACGTTGCGCCGCGCCGCAGGCCTGTGGGCGGCGCCCGTACCGATTCCCATGACGAATCGCCCGCCGGTGATCTCGCTGACCGTGCCGCCGGCCATGGCGAAAGACAAGGGCGTCCTGTACATGACCGGAGATACGCCGATGCCCGTCCCGACACCCTCGGGCACGGCCTCCCGGCTCGCCATCCATCGCTGAACGCAGAGATGGAAGGAATCCTGCCCGGCGCCCTCCGGCGTCCACATGCTCTTGTAGCCCAGCTCCGCCGCTTCCCGCGACAGCGCCGCCTGGTCCGCCCAGCCCATGCCCAGCCTTGCATCAAGGCCCAACCCGATTTCCATGCATCAACTCCGGTCCTTGCCCGGCCACGCCGTTCGCGCGGCCGGTGCATAATATACGTGCCGTAGCGCACGCTGATTCGGCGGGGGATGGGAGGAGCACCGGATGAAGCCCGCGGGCATCAGGTTGAACGACGAGCAGGTTCGGCGGTTCATCTGCGACGGCGTGCTCGTGCTCGACAGCGGCCTCGAACCCGAGGTTCATCGGGACATCTACGACAAGATCCAGTGGAACAATAGGCGCGAGTTCAACATGGGCAACAACGTGTTGCCCAGGATCGCGGAACTGCAGCAGGTGCTGGACGCCCCGGCCATCCACGGCGCCCTGCAGAGCATCCTCGGCGACGACTACATGCTCCATCCGCACCGATTCATGCACGCGAGCGAACCCCTGGACGAGGCGGACCGAAACCTGTCGCTGAACGGCAGCGAGCACGGTGCACCCATGGGCAAGGGATCATCGGGAAACAGCTGCTGGCACCAGGATGGCCAGATTCCGATGTCCCGGGCGCGCTATCAGGTGCCCCGGCTCGCCATGATCCTCTACTTTCCGCAGGACACTCCGGCCGAGCGCGGCCCCACCCGGGTAATTCCGGGCACGCACCTGCAGCCGTATCTTCAAAAGAGCGATTTCCCATACGCATTTGTCGGCGACCGCATCAAGGCCGGCACATGTCTCCTGATCGCTTTCGACATCGCGCACGCCGCGCTCAGCAACCTGACCGACTCGAGCCGGTACATGGTGAAGTTCATATTCCTGCGCACCCGAACCCCGGCGGAGCCAAGCTGGGACGGGGGCGACGCGGAATGGCAGCCGCCGAAGGCGCGCCTCGGCAGATACGATCACAGCGAGACTTGGTCCTACATCTGGGACTGGATGCGCGGCGCGCCCCGGTTCGCAAGCCGCAAGGCGCCGGTTTCGAAGGACGTGCGGAAGTGGATGGGTTTCCTCCACGACACCGACCAGGAGATTCGGCTCAAGGCCATCTACACGCTGGCGGCGATGGGTGCCGACGCCATCGGCCCGTTGACGGAAAGCCTGCGCCGAAACGCTGGCCAGCAGCGCGAATTCACGTGTCCCTACATGATCGACAAGTCGGGCGCGTTCGTACCGATCGGCGACCCCAACGTGCGCCGCTGGAACGATGTCGCCTACACGCTGCAGGACGAGGCGTACGCGCTGGGCGCAATGGGCGAGGTTGCCGTCGAGCCGCTGATCGAACTGCTCGGCCACGACGATGCCTGGATCAGGATCAACGCCGCCTTCGCCCTCGGCGAGATCGGCCCGCCCGCCGCCCGGGCCATGCCGGAATTGGCGAAACTTCTGGACGACGAACGCCACCAGGTCGCGCGGGCGACCATGGACGCGATGGGCTGCATCGGCGCCAATATGCGTGCCGCCCTGCCTGCCGTCCGCAGGGTGCTGACGGTGGCCAATCCGGCCTGGCGCCAGCCCATGGGCTCCAGCGGCGACAGGTGCGGCGAGATGGGAGTCCGTTTCAATGCGCTCTACGCGCTGCTGAGTTCCGATGTTTCAATGGACGAAGTGGATGACGTGCTGGCGACCTGCCTCGACGATGGATTCGGCTATGTGCAGGCCATGGCGCTGGAAGGCCTGACGCGGCCGCGGGACGGCGAAGAGCGTGCGGGACTCCTGCATGCGCTCGACTACCTGAAGACGCATTGCTGGGACCATACGCTGGCGAACGGCCAGCGCGTGTTCTAGACATGAAATCCGTCACCCTAAACCCCCGCCCATGCCCTCTATCTCACCCATCCCGCCCGTCCCGCACCCTGCGCCTTGATCGGCACTAAGTGCAACGCTGCTAGACTCCTGCAACGATGGAAGGGATAAAGCGACAGGTGGAGCCCAACGGCGTCAAGCTGACGGACGAGCAGGTCCGGCGGTTCATCTGCGACGGCGTGATCCTGCTCGAGAGCAGCCTTCCCCCTGAATACCACCAGGACATCTTCGAGAAGATGGAGTGGAGCAACAGGCAGGAATTCAACATGGGCAACAACGTGTTGCCCCGGATCGCCGAGCTGCGGCAGCTGCTCGATGACCCGGTGATCCACGGCGCCGTGCAAAGCGTGCTCGGCGACGACTACATGTTGCACCCGCACCGCTACATGCACGCCAACGAACCGCTGGCGGAGGCGGATCGAACACTTCCGCTGACGGGATTCGAGTACCAGCCGCCGGTAGGGGAAGGATCCACGGCCAACAGCGGCTGGCACCAGGACGGGCAGTGCCCGCTCGGCCGGTTCCGGCACCACGTGCCCCGGATCGCCATGATCATTTACTTTCCGCAGGACACGCCCGCCATGCGCGGCCCTACCCGGGTCATTCCGGGCACGCACCTGCACGCCCTCCTGTTTGAAAGCGACTTTCCGTTCGGATTGGTCGGCGACCACATCAAGGCGGGCACCTGCATGCTGACCGCCTTCGATATCGCCCACGGGGCGCTCAGCAACCGGACCGATTCGAGTCGGTACATGTTCAAGTTCTGCTACCTGCGTACGCGCAACCCGACCGGGCCGAGTTGGGACGGCGGCGAAGTCGCCTGGCGGGCGCCGGAAGCGCGCTTGGCGCAATTCGAACACACCCGGGCGTGGTCCTATATCTGGGACTGGATGCGCGGAGCGCCGCGATTCGCAAGCCGCACCGACGAGGCCTCCAGCGACGCAAAGCAGGAGCCTTCAGCCCCGGGAGCGCGAGGGTGTCCCTCGCAGAAAATAGTGCGCGAGGGGGCACCCCTCGCAAGAAAATGGATCGTCAAGCTCAACCGTGCGGACCAGAAGGCCCGGCTTGAAGCAATCTACGAGTTGGCCGCGATGGGTGCCGATGCCATCGGGCCGTTGAGGGAAAGCCTGCTCCGGTTCGCCGGTATGCAACGAGAGATCCCGCCGGTGTACGACCCCTACCGGCGCAAGCGGGAGAGGTTCAAGCCGGATGACGAGGATCGTCTTGTGCGCCAATGGAACGACGGGGCCGTCGTGCCGCAGGACGAGGCCTACGCGCTGGGGGCCATGGGGGAGGTCGCGGTGCAGCCGTTGATGGAGTTGCTAAGGCACGACGACGCCTGGATCAAGATCAACGCCGCCTTCGCCCTCGGCGAAATCGGCGAGGCCGCGGCCTGCGCCATGCCCGCGCTGGCCCGGCTTCTGAGCCATGAACTTCCCCAGGTGGCGCGAGCGAGCCTGGATGCGATCGCCTTTATCGGCACCGATACCCGCATTGCCCTGCCGGCCATTCGCAGGCTGCTGACCGTGAACAATCCGGAATGGCAGGAGCCGAGCCCGCGCGCGGGCTGGACCGGCGAGAACCAGGCCCGGTTCAACGCGATGTGCGCCTTGCTGAACTCCGACATCCCCGTCGAGGAACTGGATGACATCCTCGTTGCAAGCCTCGACGACGAGACGGGCTACGTGCATGCGATGGCGCTGGAAGCCCTCACCGAGCGACGCGATGGGGAGGACCGGGCGGGATTGCGGCGCGCGCTCGATTACCTGATGACGCATCGCTGGGACCACACGCTGGCAAACGACTTCCGCGTTTACTGACTCGATCGCCTGGGACGGGGATCGAGGCACCGGCGGCCGACGCGGCGGCGGGTTTGCGGCGTCAACTCCCGAACCGGTAGCGCAGCTTGATCGCCAGCAGGTCCACCAGGGGGTCGCCGAACGCGTCGCCATAGAGCTGGCCGAAACTGTCGCGCGGAGTCGCGAGGGGATCGTCCGGATCGTAGGCGTTCGCTAGATTGCTTCCCCGCGTGTAGACGACGAACAAATCCGATAGCGGTGCGATCTCCCACCGGTACCGTAGCTGAGCGATCAGCCGGCTGATCGTGAAGTCATCGTTCTCGCCGCTCGATTCCCGCGCGCGGGGCTGCAGCCGCTCCATGCCGTCGATGACCTGCAGGAGTTCCTGTTCGTTCGCCCGGACGCCGGCCCACTGCATCGTCAACCGCACTTGCTGACGGGCGGTGATGAAGAAATCCATCGCCAGTTTCGGCTGCAGGTCGGCAGCCTCGAAGGTAGCGAAATCCCCTTGGTTGAAGACGTATTGCAACCAGCCGTCGCGTTCGCGGTAGTTGACGTCGAGGTCGATGGAAAAACGGTCAACCGGCTTGAAGGTGAAGCCGCCGCCCAACGTGCGGCCCATTCCGCCGAGATCTTCGCTCAGGGCCACGAACTGTGCGCTCCAGCTCAGGGTCTTGCTGGTGTCGGTGCCGAACGAAAGTTCGACGCCCTTGCGGGGACTGATCCGGTAAGCACCGTGGCCCCGGCTCTCGAGATCTTCCCAGCGCTCCGGGAAGTAGCGCAGGGTCACGCGCAACTCGTTCTCGTTGCGGAACGTAAAGGCGTTCATGAAAAAGGCGCCGTTCAGCGTCATCTGTCCCTCGCCGTTTCGAAACCGGCCGATGGCGAAACGGGTTCCGAGCCGGCGCAGGCCGAGCACATTGGTGTGTACGAGCGACAGGGAGTAGAAGGCGCCGTACTGATCGTTGCGGCCGAGGAATCCGAGGTCGTTGATGTTGAGGTGCTCGTCGAACAGGTCGACCCGCAGGGTGTGTCGCAGTCCCGAACGCGGCGTGTAGTCGACATCTGCCCAGACGCCATAGCCGCGCTGGCTGCCGTTCACGTCCGGACAGGCGGGCTTTCGTTCCATGCCCTCGCCAGCGGGTGCGCAACGCACATCGCTGGCCAGGGACTGAAGCTCCGTGCGCCACTTGCCGCTCGGGCTCAGAAACTGCGCATCGACGCCGTGAACCGCGGCGCGGTGCAGCGGATGGTCGAGGTGGGTGCCGATGTAGCCGAAGGACTGACGACCATCGCCAGATCTCTCGAAGAGGACGCGCGCGACGCCGAAGTTGCGCCCTTCGCCGGAGATCGTGGTATTGATCGCGGCCCCGGTTTCGTCCGTCACCGCGGCAGGTATCGAGGGATCGTCTTCGAACGCGGCCAGCATGCCGTAGCGAAAAGAACCCGTCTGGCCGACCACCTTGGCGGCGCCGAGAAGGTCCGTCGGCTGCGAAAGGCGATGGCTCTCGACGTCGATGTCTTCGTCGTACGCAAGAATCGGCGCGCCGCCGATTCGACGCGTGTTGAGCACGCTCGAAGGGGGACGCCGGCGTGTGGATATTGTCGGCCTCGCGCCGCTGAACTGGGAACTGGCACCCCTGCCGCGTTGCTGGAACGCCGCGGCAGAGCGTCCCGAGGTGTTGAAGATCTCGCTGCCTTCCACGAAGAACAGGCGCTTGTCCGGGAAATAGGTCTCTCTCGCGGTGAGGTTGATCACGGCATCGTCGGACTCTACCGCTCCGAAATCCGGCAACGCCGTCGCCGTGACCTGAAAGTTGGGCGACGGTCGCCAGAACACATCGACGCCGGCGCCCCAGTCGTTGTCGCCGTCGCGTTTGTCCAGCGCCGCGGAGGCATAGGGAAAGAGGTTGAACTGGCGTTTCGGCGCGGCGGCGGGCACCTTCATCGGCTGAAACCCGGACATGAATCGCGCGCCGCTGGACGGCAGGGCGGGCCAGCCCCAGCGTTCGTTGCTGTAGGCGATCCTGCGCGAAGCGTAGAAACCCATCTGCCGTTCGCCGTCCGCGGGCGGCATCGTCATCATGGACCACGGCAGAAACAATTCGGCGCTCCAACCGTCCGCAAGCTCCGCCGTCGCGCTATTCCACGGTCCGTCCCATTCCTGCGAGTAGTTGCGCTCCGGCAGGATCTTTCCATCCCTGACGGAGCCGCCCAACGCGACGGTGAACCAATAACCGTAGAGTCCCTCGCCGGACGTATCCAGAGTGATTTCCCAGGCGTCGCGGCTGATGTCTTCGTCACGCGACGACAGCCGGGCGATCAGCGTCTCGGGAGGCTGTTCGTTCCAGGCGCCAATATAGAGGCCTCGGTCGGTGTAGAGGAAACGGGCAATGGTGCGGAAACGGGTCGGACCCAGGGTCTCGGGCTCGACCACGACCATGTTGTCGTAGCCGGCGACCTCCTGCCAGATGGGTTCATCGAGCTTCCCGTCGATGGAGATGTCGACCGCGTCGTAGCGTGGCACAAAGATAGCTTCTCCATCCGTCGCCAATCGCAGCTCGCCTTTCGGCGTGGGTCCGGTTTCGGCATGCGCATGATGGCAGGGCAGAAACAACGCCATCGCCACCAAGGCCGACAGCAAAGTTTTCATGGGTTCCCTGTCGCGCGCGGGGGTTGCGTGCTTCGTTCGGTCGTACGGGCGGGGTCGTTGATTTGCAGTCGTATGGGAACGGCTCGCGCTAGTGTTCCGTCAAGTCTAAACGCACATGGCCGGACGGTCGCCGGCCACCCCGACGGATGAAATAGGTCTGGTGCCCAAGTTGTTGGAGAATAACGGCGAAGGCGGGCGCTGGTCGTTTTCTTAATGGAGGACGCGA
>CAZFGB010000205.1:0-11399 GCA_964518405.1 uncultured Pseudomonadales bacterium
ATAACCCGGGGCTGCCCGCGGCCGGTTCGCCATCACCGCAACACGGCGCGGTGCGCATGCCGTGATCGAACGACGCCTCCGAGCGACGCGGGGCCCCTCGTGCCGGTTGGCTGGGTGGCCCCGGCAATTTCACGGCAAAGCAAAGAAGTCTGGGCGGCGCGCCTCCGGAGAGTGACCTGCGCCACCTATCCCCGGAGCAAACTCCAGAACGCACCCAAGTCCTCTCGATTCTCCAGATCGCGACACCAGGCAACCATTTGATCCGCCACATCGGGGCCCACTAGGGGATTGACCAGTGAGTGGAACTTCGCTTCGAGCCTTCGCCACTGCAGTTCCAGGTCGCGCTCCGGAATCGCCACGTTCCTGTCCAGCGACACTACCCGACCATCGGTTGTCGTGATGGTTACCCGCGTGTCGGCCGCCGGCCCGTCGAACGCAACGACGAACGCCTTGTCGCGCGTCTCAACCAAGGCGGGATCCCTGACGATATCGTCATTGAAGCTCTCGATACGGGCCGTATCGACGCCGTGCAGCGCCATGGCCACGGCGAAACGCAGGCTGAATTTCGCCTCGAGTCCCGTGCTGGGCGCCGGAATGTTCACGGTCGTGAAGTGCCCGCTGTCCACCTTGATCTCGATGCTCTCGACGTCGTCGGTACCGAGGCCGTTCTCGGCCTGCAGCGCCTTGGCCGCTTCTATGGCCGAGTGCACCAGGTAACCCGCCGCGTGATACTTGTAGTTGGTGTCCGGCACGAACGACTCGACAGCCTCGATGTCGCGCTCGAATCTCTCCATGGACATGGTGTCGCTCTGCGTCGCGCCGAAACCCTGCGCAGCCTCGAGAATGTTGGAACGGCTGGAATAGCCGCGCTTCGCGAGGCTCGCCGCCGTGAGTCCCGTCGCCGCCGAGTGACCGGCGTGCAGCGGCTTGGTCATGGTGCCGAACATTGCCTTCAGGCCGGCCGCCTGGGTTCCGGCGATGCCGAACGCCTGTGCCGTAGTGGCCGCATCGAGACCAAGGAGCTGCGCCGAGGCCGCTGTCGCGCCGAAACAGCCCACGGTGCCCGTCGCATGCCACCCGCGCGCGTACGGCGAACGGCCCGTGTAGCTGACGACCAGGCATTCCGCATCGATACCGGAAGCCAACGCCCGGACCACATCGCGCCCCGACAATCCCTTTTGCTCGGCAAGCGCCAAGACGGCGGGCGCGACCGGCGCGGTCGGATGGCCATTGCAAGCGCTGTTGACGTCGTCGTAGTCGAGGGCGTGACCCGCAGTGCCGTTGACGAGCGCCGCCTGGCTGAGACTGGCCTTCCTTCCGGTGCGAAACATCGACGCCTGCGGATGCCCGCCCTGCTCTTCCACCTCTTCGAGAAGGATGCGGGCAAGCGGTTCATCCATGCCCGCCAGCGCCACGCCGATGAAATCCATCAGGCATTGCTTGGTGACGGTGACCGCTTCAGCGGAGAGATATTCGAACCGGGTGTTGACGACGCGCTCGGCTATGCGCGCAGTGGGACCTGTTGTCTCTTGTGGCATACGAGCCGATTCCAAGGTGCTTGAGGACACCTTAGCGTACGCGAATGCAGGCGCCGGCCGAAACTGACCCTCACTCCGGCCCCGGCCGTCACTTGCCACATTCACCGCTCGCTGGCTACGATACCCTCCGCAACGATGGTGACCCCACCGGTCCCCTCGCGACGACAAGTTGTGAATCCCGTCAGGCCCGGAAGGGAGCAGCGGCAGCAGCGGACTCGGGTGCCGGGGTGTGGCTGGTGGGTCGCCTCCAATGCCACCGGAGAGGTGTCCGAGCGGCCGAAGGAGCACGCCTGGAAAGTGTGTATGGGTTAACAGTCCATCGAGGGTTCGAATCCCTCCCTCTCCGCCACAAGTTAGAATAAATGTTATATTTTACAGTTAGTTACATGAAGTCTTTCCCTTTCGATATCACTTCAACTACCACTATTCTCGCGAATACTCCGGACGCCTTCTGAACTGTGGCGAGGGGGCGAGGGAGCGCCGACGCTTCGAGAATCGAGAAGCTGCTGGAGTACGACGACCCCGCTTCGCCGGAGCACGCGATGGCCCGATTCGCAGCGGAGAGGGTCGTGGCCGAGGTTCCCGGCGCGACCCTCGAAGAGCACGAGGCGCTGATGGACGCGAGGCTGCAACACGCACTGCTGGCGCAGGATGCCGCGGAGGACCTGGCCGAGACCGATGCCGCGATCCAGGCGGGCGCCGAGGCCGCGGCGAATGCATTGCGCGAGGCGCGTTTCGCCGATGCGGACACCGTTCTGGCGGCAGCGGAGGAGTCGGCGGAAGACGGGCCGACTCGGGCTCGCATCCGATCGGTACGCGCGCAGGCGGCGCTGGTGCGAGGCGACGCAACGGCGGCGGCGGGACACTACGTCGCCGGGGCCGGGCACCTGGAGGCGGAGGAGCGCGAGAGCCCGGAAGAGACGATGCTGTTCCGCAGTCGGGCCGTCGGCCATCTGATACGGCATGCCGACATGTTCGGCGGCGCCGGGGGCTGGATCGGCGACGCCATGGAACTCTGCAACGCGAACATCCGCCGCCGCGACGCCGATGCGTGGAATCGGGGGGCGCGGCAGATGGACGCGGGATCGGCGCAGCTGTCGGCGGGTCGGCTGAAGTCCGCACGCGAAGCACTCGATCTCTTCCTGGGCGCGGAGTATTCGTTTCGCATCGCGTCGGGGCATTTCGACAAGGGCGGGTTTGCGAACGACTGGGCGGCGGCGCAGAACGCCCGCGGGCTGGCGCAGGCGCACTTCTGCTTTCGGTACGAGGAGGCAAGGGGCAAGCCGCCGCCCGAGGGAAGCTGGACCGGAGCGGAGGACTGCTACCGCGCGGCCATGGATGTCCGTGCGGACGAGAGTCCGGTGCAGTGGGCCAAGACCCGCATCAATCTCGGGTACCTGCGACTCCACCGCGGACGTACCGAGGGGGGCGAAGCCGGAGGGAGGTGGCTGCGCCAGGCCGTTGAAGACTGTCGCGGTGCGCAGGAAGCGTTGCGGGCGGATGTCCAAACGGACGTGTGGGTGGATGCGCAGCAGATCCTCGCGGAAGCGTTGCTCGAGCTTGCCGAAATGGCGCCTCCGCAAGACCCGATGAATTACCTGTTGCAGGCCATGGTGGAGTTGACGAACGCGAAGGATGTGCTGGCCGGCGCCGAGGAGCTGCCGTTCGAGAAGGCTGGCGTCGACCGTCTGATGGCGCGCCTGGAGCGCCAAACTGCGCGGCAAGGCGGAGCTTAGTCGCTTTGGTCGATGCGGGTGGCCCTGAGACTCGCAGCTTTGTGCGATTGCGGGGACCTCATTGAAACGGCGCGCGCGCGCGTCAAAGGCGCAGCGGACGACGGCGCCCGGCCTTCGAGTTCCTGGTGCTGACCGCCTCCCGCTCGGGAGAGGTCCGAGGTGCTTGGAGGGATGAGGTGGACGACGCCGCAGCTGCATGAACGGTCGTTACATCGACGTGCGAGGCGCTGCATCCCTAAGCTCTGGGCGGCAAAAAAGGTCCGGCCAGGAGCCCGACGGAACTCGAAGGCGCGGCCTATCACGAGCCGCAAGGCCGCGCGCGCCGGGCTTTGCATGGGTTGGCTACCGGCACCGCTGTAGCGTCAAGCCAGCAAGCCAGCAGTTCAGGCTTGCCGGGAGGATGCGCTGGGTACACAATCGGGGTTGGATTTGGGATCGTGGCCGGGTCAGATGGCATCAGTACTGCGACACTCACCGACCCATTGGGTCGTTCACCTCGCATCGACTTCGAAGAGCGAAGTGACCGTGGAGGTCAAAATGAGCAGATCCACGGCGAGTGCATTGGCGCAAGGAGAGCATTCCCGCTTGGGAGCACTCAATCCGGGACGTTCCGATTTGCCGGACGACGTTGGATCAGCCGTCTTGGCGATCTTGGGCTCGGCTGCGGCGATCCAGCGCGTCAAGGAACGGAATGCCGACCTAGACCAGCAGGAAGTCATGGACCTGGTCGACGGAGAGGTGAACGCCGCGCGTGCGGGTCGTCCTTGACACGAACATTCTCGTTAGCGCGCTTATCACCAAGGGGACTCCGCCCGACCAGCTGTACCAGGCGTGGCTCCGTGGCGAGATCGAACTGGTCACATCTGCTGCGCAGATCGAGGAGGTCGCGGACGTTCTGGCGCGGCCACGGTTGCGCAGGTACGTGGATTCCGACGAAGCGACGCAGATGGTCGCTGCCATCCACCAACGCGCGACGGTGCTGACCGAGATTCCCGAAATCAGCAGATCTCCGGATCCCAAGGACGACCCCATTCTGGCTGTTGCGGTGGCCGGTCGTGTGGGGCTGGTCGTTTCCGGTGACAAGGGCGACATGCTGGCGCTGGGCGATGTGGAGGGCATCCCGATACGGTCTGCGCGAGAGGCGTTAGGGGTCGCGCTCGAGGCGAAAGCGGACGACCAAACCTAGCGAAGTTTGTGGCGAATATGTCTCTGAACGAGAACCTGCAAAGAGCCAAGCGGCAAAGGAACGACGAGTTCTACACGCAGCTCTCCGACATCGAGAACGAGTTGCGTCACTACACCGGACACTTCGCCGGGAAGATCGTGTACTGCAACTGCGACGATCCCCGCATCTCGAACTTCTTCCACTACTTCTCGTACAACTTCGAGCACCTGGGCCTGAAGAAGCTCGTCACGGCGTGCTACAGGAACCAGGACCGCGACATGTTCAGCCGACACGATTCGGAGCGGGCGATTTGGCTCGAATACGCGGGGAACGCGAACGGCGGTCGGGTGCCGGAAGTTGGGGACATCGGAACCCGCGCATTCGAAGGGGACGGGGATTTCCGCAGCGCGGAGTGCATCGAGCTTCTGGAGCACGCGGATATCGTGGTGACCAATCCGCCGTTTTCGCTGTTCCGCGAATACGTCGCCCAACTGGTGCAGTACGGCAAGAAGTTCCTGATCGTCGGGAGTCAGAACGCCGTGACCTACAAGGAGATCTTCCCCCTGATCAAGGACAACAGGATGTGGCTCGGCGTCACCCCGAAGGGTCAAGACATGCTGTTCGCCGAGGGCTACCAGCAGGAACTGGTGGCGACCGCGAAGGAGGGGAGCGCCTACCGGGTGGTCGACGGGGTAGTCAAGGGGCGGCTGGGCAACGCGGCGTGGTTCACCAACCTCGACCACGAGAAGCGTCACGAGGAACTGATCCTCTACAAGCGCTACTCGCCGGAGGAATACCCGACCTACGACAACTACGACGCGATTAACGTGGACAGGGTCGCCGAAATCCCGCTGGACTATGACGGCGCGATGGGGGTGCCGGTCACGTTTCTGGACAAGTACAACCCGGAGCAGTTTGAAGTCATGGGGATAACCGACAGGGATGACCGGTACGGCCTGAAGACGAGGAGATACACGCTGGCGGATGCGTCGAACTACAACGACCTGAATGGGGAAGGAGGGGTGATAAGGACCGGAGGAGGATACAGACGCACGTATAGGCGGCTATTGATCAAGAGAGCGTCTGCGCGATGAGGATTGATCTGAAGGAGATCACGGTCCGCGACCTCGTGGAGGACTACCACGACGACGGCGAAGGCGGCGTGCGCGGCTACGGCGGCAAGCTCGACATCCGCCCGCCGTTTCAGCGCGAGTTCGTCTACAAGGACAAGCAGCGAGACGCAGTGATCGAGACGATCAACAAGCGGTTTCCGCTCAACGTCATGTACTGGGCGCTGCGCAATGACGGAACGTACGAGGTCATCGACGGTCAGCAGCGAACGATCTCGACCGCGCAGTACGTGGGAGGCGACTACTCCCTCGACGGCCGCTACTTCCACAACCTGCAGGACGACGAACAGGAGCGGATTCTGGATTATCCGTTGCACGTCTACGCCTGCGTGGGGACCGCCAGCGAGAAACTGGCTTGGTTCAGGATCATCAACATCGCGGGCGAACGGCTCACCGGCCAGGAGCTTCGGAACGCGGTCTATGCAGGCCCATGGGTGTCCGATGCAAAGCGACATTTCAGCCGGAAGGGGGCAGCCTGTCCGGCGTATGCGATCGGCAGCCGTTACGTGAATGGGAGGGCGGAGCGCCAAGAGTACCTCGAAACCGCTATCGAGTGGATCAAGGCCGACGGCCAGACGGTCGAGGAGTACATGGCCGCGCATCAGCATGACAGGACCGCAACCGCCCTGTGGAGCCACTTCCAGGCAGTCATCAATCGGGTGGAAGCGGTCTTCCCGACTTACCGCAGGCAGATGAAGGGCGTGGATTGGGGCGGGCACTACGGCCGACTCAGCGACGCGAGCTTGGATCCCGAAGAGCTTGAGGCCGCCGTTGTCCGCCTGATGATCGACGACGACGTGACGAGGAAGGCGGGCGTCTATCCGTATCTCCTCACTGGCGAGGAGAAGCACCTCAACATCCGAGCCTTCTCCGACTCCATGAAGCAGAAGGCGTTCGAGATTCAGAACGGCGTCTGCACGTCATGCGATGAGGAGTTCGAGCTTTCAGAGATGGACGCCGACCACATCAGGCCGTGGTCGAAGGGCGGCAAGACAGTCGAAGAGAACTGCCAACTGCTGTGCAAACCTTGCAACCGCAGGAAGTCGAATAAGTGAAGGCGGACAGGCACAAGGAACACCTGGGCAACTTTCGCGCCTTGACGAGACCTGACGCCAGGAACACCCCTTGGGGATCTGATCAAAGAACGTGGGCACGTGGGCGCGGCGCGGATTCGGCGTCTGAGGCAAGGACGCCGGCACTGATCTCGCGCTTGCGGTCGATCGAGTGCGGGATTGGTCACCTGGGAACGGTCGTTGCTTGATGACGATGTGTCTACAGACCTCCAGGCTATGAGTATCGGGCAGGCCCGATCCATTCGCGAAGTGCCGTACTAAGCGGAGGACGCGGCGACAACTAACCTGCTCAACGTAGGCCGTGTGGCGACGTTGACGCGAGACTGTGTGGTGGCGGGCACGAACCTGCTGACGATTCCAGCGGTACGGTACGTACGAGGGAAGCTATGGGCGACACAGACTGGGCGATACCCGACGGTGCAGGCAAGGCGATCCTTGAGCACGGCGCGGTCCTGGCGTGTGGGTTGCTCGGGACCAGCCGATTCGTGCAGTACTGCGAGCGGCGTGGGTTGCGGATCTCACGCGAGCGGCTGGTGCGGCTCGAGAAGCTGCGGATGTTCGCGCCAGTATTCCGGGTGCGTACGGCCGCCGAAGCGGAGGAGCCGCTGCGGATTCCACTTGGCGCCGACGACATCTGGTTCGAGAGAGGCTGGGCGGTGGACACCACGGCAGTGCCAGCCAGCTATCCGGTGCCGGACCACGACGACGAGAGTCACGAGGCGTACTACTCGATTTTCCAGATTGACCACCTGGATGCGGTCCTAAGCGCGGTCACCCTCGAAGTTCAGTTGGACTCGTACGTGGCGGCGGATGACTCGACGACAATCGACTGGGCGACGGCGGGTGATCGTTGGATGGAGTGGACGCGAGGCCGCGTGGAGAGCTTCCGCGACCACCCATATCGTCGCGCTGTGGCCCTCCTCTGCCAGCACATCTCGAATCGGTACTATCCGTATGCGCGGGGCAACATGCGTACGTTCCGTCACGGAGCGACTTCGTCCTCGGATCATTGGACCATTGTGGACGGACATGGGTGGGACTGGAGGAGCGCCTCGCGCGGGTGGGATGCGGAAGCGGCTGCGTCATTCTATGGGTTGACGCCGAAGAAGCTGCGCCACGCGTACGAGGGATTCGCAATCGCGCAGGCTAGCTGCGACCCCATCGAGCGTTGGTACGAACTCACTCAGTTCATTTCGGTCTCGGAGCGGGACCGGCTCAAGGGCGCGGCGTTGAGGGCGGAGACTCTACGTGGCGCTGCCTACATGCTGCGCCGCCTTTACCACGATCTCTATGGTGACGAGCTTCCGCATCCAAACGAGGTGGCAGGCACTGTCCTGCAGCACATGCCGGAGCTTGAGGTGCGTCGTGACGTGCGCCGTCACCTGGAGTTCGTAGCCAACAGGTTCGGGGTCAATCCGCAGCCGCGGTTGTCTCTTATCGTGGAGGGGCGAAGCGAAGAGGTGGCTGTAACACGGATTTTCGAGCGTTGGGTCGGTGCCCATCCCGGAACGTACGGAGTCGAAATCGTGGCACTGGGTGGCGTCGATCATGCGACCGGGGGGAAGGATGGGCGCTTCAAGATGATTTTGCGCTTGATCGACTACCTGCACCACCACCAGACGATCGCGATGCTTATTCTGGACGACGAAAGGGACGCGAAGCAGCTGGAAGCGCACGCGAAGAGGATGAAGTCGATTCACCACACGAGGTACGTGACGCGAGCGGAGTACGTGCACGTTTGCGATGCCACGTTCGAGTTCGACAACTTCTCGGATGCGGAGATCGCTGCTGCGTTGAACGAGCAAGCGGAGACGGGAGCGGCTTTCTCGGAAGAGGATGTTTCCACGGCTAGGACCGATGAAGGCCCTGGCGCCGCCTTGAAGCGTCTGTACCGGAATCGGACCGGAAGCGAGCTGGACAAGGTACAGTTGAGCGAGGTTCTGACATGCAGCGTGCTCGCATCAGCAGGTCCGGAGGCCGCCGAGAGTCGTCCCATTGTGCGGATCGTCGAGCAAGCGGCGAACTTGGCGGCAATGAACCACCTTCCTGCCACGGAGGATGCGGAGTACAAGAATCAGGAGTCGTCGTACTTCGGAGACAAGTTTTGATGGCGACAGATCGGATACGGGGACAGAGTGCGAAACGAACGAGCTGCGCCGTTTCAAGCACGAGCGGCGCCAGTGCCGCCGTGAGGAAAGCATGAGGGTATCGCCCGGCAAGGGCGGTGCAAGCGTCGGCGATGCGGGCTGTACGTAAGGACTCGCATTCGACCGATGCTTGCGATCCGTCGACGCTGAGCGGAATCGCGGGTCACTACTCGGGTCATCCTATTCGCACGCTGTTTCGTCCTCGCGGACGGCGCCGGCACTGATCTCGCGCGTCGCCGCGGACTTGTGGCTCGTGCGCACCGCCCCGCGGTTGCGCGTGCGACCGGCGAAGGTGCGCAGGTCGTGCGGTACGTGACGGGCGCGTCGTCCCTCGCCCTGGCGCTCGCATGTCTGCTCGCCATATGGCACTTTCCGCTCGGCCGGGAAGCGCAGGCGGGGTTGCCGCGCTCCCTGCAACGGTGAGCCCGAGCACAAACAAGCCGCCCCAGGCCACGCGGCGCGTTGTTGGCGGGGCGGCCGACGAAGGAGGAGCGCATCATGATTCCATGGTTGAAGGCGGGGAACACCGCCGTCGTCACGGGCGGAGCGAACGGCATCGGACTGGCTGCGGCACGGCGCTTTCTGAGCGCCGGAATGAACGTCCTGATCGCCGACCGGGACGAGACGGCGATGCATGCGGCCGTCGAGGCGCTGCAGGGGGCACCGGGTACGCTCGCCACCATGGATTGCGATGTGTCGGACCCCGAGCGGGTCGAGGCGCTGCGGGCGACGGCCATCGAGCGCTTCGGCTCCGTGCACTGCCTGATGAACAACGCCGGCGTCGCGCTCGGTCGACCGGAGCCTTGGGAGGGGTTGGCGACCTGGAAGAAGCAGGTCGACGTCAACCTGTGGGGCATGGTCCACGGCTGCCAGACGTTCGCGCCCCACATGCTGGAGGCGACGGAGCCGGTGGCGATCATCAACACGGGGTCCAAGCAGGGCATCACGAATCCGCCGGGCGGCTACGCGTACAATCTCTCGAAGGCGGGCGTACTGGCGTACACCCAGAGCCTCGCCCACGCCCTCCGGCAGCGGACCGGCTGTCCGATTTCCGTACACCTGCTGGTGCCCGGGTTCACTTACTCGAACATGATCGCGCGGTTTGTCCCGCAGAAGCCGCCGGGCGCCTGGACGCCGGAACAGGTGGTCGAGCACATGGTCGAATCGCTCGGGCGCGGAGACTTCTACATCCTCTGCCCGGACGGCGACACGCCGCGCGAACTGGACAACCGGCGCATCCAGTGGAATGCGGACGACATCATCAGAAATCGTCCGGCGCTGTCGCGCTGGCACCCGGACCATGCCGCAGAATACGAGTCGTTCATCGAGGCGGGCATGGCCGAATGATCTCGGCGTCGGCGTGTTCTGCGGCCGCGGCGTCTGACTCTTCTGACGCAGCCTTCGCGCTGTCACTACCTGCGGCTTGGCGCGCAACGTCTCTCCCTTCTCCGGCAATGGAGTCGGCGGGGCGGCGAAGTAGGTAGTGACAGCGCGCGAAACGGCGCTGGAGCGCAGCGGCGGCGCGGAATGCTAAACACGCGGCGGTAGTGCCACCTTGGTGCCACATGGTAGGGTAGCGCCACTTTCAAGCCGCCCTTGCGCGGCATGGTCGGCGGGAGCGCCGACAGACCGGGAGACCGGACGGCAGGCGGGAATCCTGCGTGAAGGGCGCGGCGGCCAAGCAGGCCACCGGCGTCCGGGTGCCGCTTCCGGAATGCTAGCGCATTCCGGAGTTCGCCGGGGAGATGCACCGGCATTCGGGCACGGATTCGCCACGGCGCTCTGCGGGGCAGCGGGGGCGGATCGCGGGATGGGCCGCCACTCCGATTGGCGGCATAGACCAACATCCCGAACGCGGCAGCGCGGCGGCTTCGCGAGACCATCCGAGGACTTGCGGGGCACGACGGGACAGGACATGTCCTTGATCGAGGCCGACGCTGTCGCGGCGACCGAGGCGGTCGCGGCGGCCGGGGAGGCATCCCCAGCCGTGGGCGGTTGAGAGACACCGCGAGCCGCGACGCCATCGCCGCCGAACAAGAGGCCGCCGGCCACTGTCGGAAGACACGCCGGGGCCGCCGCACGCGACGGCACGGCAACTGCATCCAAGGGCCTTGCGCAGCAATGCGGGTCCGCATCGTCCTCGTCGAGGGACGGCGGATCGCCCAGCAAAACTGACCTCGTACGCCGGCCCGGCCCGCAGACGCGGCGCCGGGCGCGGCAGCTTCCCTCGTTTCCCCGCCGAAAAAGGTCCAGAGGCGCAGTCGGCGCCGCTTCGGCGCGCGGCGTTCCGCGCGGTCTCGCGCTTAGCGGATTGCTACAAGCGCGGTCGTAGACCGGGTTCCCGGACAGGCGTATAGCGTCCGCCGGAGGTGGACGATGCGCGATCTGAACTTCGACCTGAAGCGCCTGGAGAAGGCGCACGGCGACGGCTCGCACGGCACGCGCAAGGCGCGCTCCTACGCGCTGGCGCAGATGGCCAATGCCCTGCACGATCTCGGGTTCAAGGGCCTGCGGGCGACGGGGCTGAGGCGCAAGCACGCGGTGGCGCTGGTCAGGGAGTGGAAGCGCCAGGGGCGCTCGATCGGGACGATGAAGAACCGCACGGCACAC
>CAZFGB010000206.1:0-4827 GCA_964518405.1 uncultured Pseudomonadales bacterium
GTTCGATTGGATGAAGCTCACCATCCGCCCGTCGGCGTCGGCCACGACACCGTGTATCTGGCCGCCGCCGACGCCGACGGGCGGATGGTGAGCTTCATCCAATCGAACTACCGCGGATTCGGTTCCGGCATCGTCGTGCCCGGCACCGGCATCGCCATGCAGAATCGGGCCAACGGCTTCACGCTGGAACCGGGGCATCCGAACCAGGTCGCCGGCGGCAAGCGCCCCTACCACACCATCATTCCGGGATTCGTCACGGAGAACGGCGCGCCGCGCATGGCATTCGGCGTCATGGGCGGACACATGCAGCACCAGGGCCACGTACAGATGGTGCACCGCATCTTCGATCTCGGCGAGAACCCCCAGGCCGCTTCCGACGCGCCGCGATGGCAGGTCCTGCCGGACTACACCCTCGCGCTGGAGAACGGGTTTTCCGATCGCGTCGCGGCCGGGCTCGCCGAACGCGGGCACAACGTGGCGCGCGCCGACGCGCCCCTGTTCGGCGGCGCGCAACTCATCTACCGGCTCGACGACGGCTACTGCGCCGCGTCGGACCACCGCAAGGAAGGACTGGCGACGGGATTCTGAAGGGCTACTGTTCAGCTCTCGTCGAGGTCGAGGGATGCGGAGTTCATGCAGTATCGGAGGCCTGTCGGCTGCGGACCGTCGTTGAAGACGTGGCCCAAGTGCGCGTCGCAGGCGGCGCAGAGCACTTCGAGGCGGCGCATGAAGAGCGAGTTGTCCTCCCGAACCGTCACCGCGTCGGGCGAGACAGGCCGGTAGAAGCTCGGCCAGCCGGTGCCCGAGTCATACTTCGTCGCCGAGTCGAACAGCGGCGCGTCGCAGCACTTGCAGTTGTAGGTGCCTTGGGTCTTGGTATCCCAATAGATGCCGGTGAACGCGGGCTCGGTGCCGCCGCGGCGGGTGATGTCGAACTCGGCTCGCGTCAGTTCCCGGCGCCACTGCTCCTCCGATTTGCGGATTTTTCCGTCATCTTCAGCCTCATGCATACGTCACCCGCCCCTGCTAAACTTCGCGGCCCCATCGCCTCGGCGGGATTTTACGCGGGGTCATTACGCGTGCAAAGCACTGACAGGACGGCAAATATCGACGCCGCCGAGGTCGCCGAGTTGACACAGCCGCGGCGCAACTTCGAAAAGTCGAACAAGCTCGACGACGTCTGCTACGAGATTCGGGGACCGGTGCTCCACGAAGCGCACCGGCTCGAAGAGGAAGGCCACCGGATTCTGAAGCTCAATCTCGGCAATACCGCGCCTTTCGGTTTCGAGACACCCGATGAGATCGTTCGGGACGTCATTCACAACCTCCCCGACAGCCAGGGCTACGCCGACTCCAAGGGCATCTTTTCGGCCCGCAAGGCCGTCATGCAGCACTGCCAGCAACTGGACATTCCCGATGTCGAGATTGAGGACATCTACATCGGCAACGGCGTGAGCGAACTCATCAGCATGGCCGTGCAGGGGTTGCTGAACGACGGCGACGAGGTGCTCATCCCCGCGCCGGACTACCCGCTATGGACGGCGGTCACGCGCCTTGCCGGGGGCGTACCCGTGCACTACAGGTGCGACGAGGGCGCGGACTGGATGCCCGATATCGCCGACGTTCGCGCGAAGACCACGCGCCGCACCAGAGCGATTGTCATCATCAATCCGAACAATCCCACGGGCGCGGTCTACGATCGCGACTCCTTATCGGAACTGGTCCGATGGGCCGAACAGCGGGACCTCGTCGTCCTCGCCGACGAGATTTACGCCAAGGTCATCTACGACAACGCGCAGTACATCCCCCTGGCTTCCATTCCGGCCGATGTGCTCACCATCACCTTCAACGGTCTTTCGAAGGCGTACCGGGCGCCCGGTTTTCGGACCGGCTGGATGGTGGTGAGCGGCGCCAAGCGCCGCGCTGCCGACTACATGGAGGGGCTCGACATCCTGGCATCCATGCGGCTCTGCGCCAACGTGCCGACGCAGCATGCGATCCAGACGGCCCTCGGCGGCACCCAGAGCATCGAAGGCCTGGTCCGCCCCGGCGGGCGGCTGGAAGAGCAGCGCACCCACGCCCACGCGCTGGTGGAAGCGATTCCCGGCGTCAGTTGCGTCAAGCCCAGGGGCGCGCTCTACCTGTTTCCGAGAATCGATGCGAAACGCTTCAATATCACCGACGACGAGCGCTTCGTTCTCGATCTGCTGCGCGAAGAGCACATGCTCGTGATCCAGGGGACCGGCTTCAACTGGCCTGAGCCGGACCACATCCGCCTCGTATTCCTCCCCAGGATCGATGAACTGAGCGACGCCATCGGCCGCATGGACCGCTTTCTCCGGCGCTATCGCCAGGCGTAGCCCAGCCAGACAGTCATCGGCCTGGCGGAAGCCGTCTCGATGAAGCGCAAACACCTAGAACGGATCGGCCGCGCGGCCTGGATCACGGTCGGACTGTCGATCATCGTGGGCGGCAATTTCGTCCCCTCGCCCACGCTCGCCGTCCTGCTCGGCGCGGTCGGGCTGGCGATATGCATTGGCGAGGGCGGCGCGGCGTTCCGCAGGAAGCGGAGGAAGGCCGGGCGCAGGAAATGGTCCGCGTGGGTCACGTACCTGGCAATGCTCGTCTGCGCCGCAGTGTTTTTCGGCGTCGCCTGGAAGATGGCGGAGCTGTGGTGGGTCCGGATGATCTGGATCACCGCGGGGATTGCGCTGTGCGTCCCACCACCCGAACTCGCGAAGCGTTGACTTGAATCGCTGAAGGTTGACAGACTGGCCTCACGAGAAGGGGCCTGTCTCACGGACTCAACATGAACCCCAGACGTCTCGAACATATCCCGCGGCGGCCCAGCCTTCAAGCCAGCAGGCGTGCCACCCGTTCCGCTATGGCGAAAGAGGACGTGAGGCCCGGCGACTCGATCCCAAGCAGGTTCACGAGGCCGCGAATCCCGTGCTCCGCCGGCCCCTCGATCACGAAGTCCGATGCCGGGCCGCCGGCGGGCGCGAGCTTGGGACGGATGCCGGTGTAGTCGGGATGCAGGCGGTCGGGGTCGAGCCCGGGATAGTACTTCCGGATGGCCTCCACGAAATGATCGCGATTCGCCGCATCGAATGCGTAATCGGCTTCGTCGATCCACACGACATCGGGGCCGAAACGGGCCTGCCCCGCCATGTCGAGGGTCACATGCACGCCGAGCCCGCCCGGCTCGGCCACGGGATACACAAGGTGCGTGAACGGGCTTCGGCCCGACAGCGCGTAGTAGTGTCCTTTCGCGTAGTAGCCGCGCCGCTCGCCTCCGAGGGCGCTCGCGACCCGCGGCGCTTCCAGCCCCGCCGCATTGACGACGCTCCGGGCGGCGAGGTCGAAGTCGCCGCAACGAACCCGCAGCCGACCGTCTCTCTGATCGAGGTCCGTGACTTCGGTGTGGAAAGACACGATCCCGCCATGCGCTTCGACATCGCCATGCAGGCTCAGCATGAAGGCATGGCTGTCGATGACGCCCGTCGTCTCCGAGAACACGCCGGCGAGGCAATCGACTTCGGGTTCGAGACGAAACGCCTCCCGGCGGTCGAGCCACCGCAGGTGTCCGACGCCGTTGCGGAGCGCCCGGCGCTGATAGTCCCGCAGCACTTCCAGGTGTTCCTCGGAAGTCGCCACGATGAGCTTGCCGACGCGGTTGCAGGGCACGTGGCGGCGTTCGCAATAGTCGTACAGGAGCGCCTTGCCCCGCACGCAGGTCTCGGCCTTGACCGACCCGGTCGGATAGTAGATCCCTGCGTGGATCACCTCCGAGTTGCGGCTGCTGGTCTCGGCGCCGATCAGCGCGTTGCGCTCGAGAATCAGCACTTCCCGCCCCGCGACCGCGAGTTCCCGCGCCACCGCCAGGCCGATCACGCCCGCGCCGATGACCACGGCGTCGCAACGCTCAGCCAACGTCGGTCGATCCCCGTCGCAGGCCGACGGTCGCGCCCGCGGGCCGAAGGCGGCCGCGGGACATCAGATGCACTCGACCGAGCGCAACCAGGCTGAATATTGCGCCGACAGATACCGTTCGCCGGCCGTCATGTGCGCTAGGTACCAATGCGGCGGCTTCAGATTCGGCGCGATCACCGCGCGGTTGGCGAAATAGGTCCACGCCCAGGTCGCGCCGGAGTCGGTCTCGACACGGATCGACTCGCGGCTGTACTGCACGGGCGCGCCTTCGTAACGGTCCATCTTCACGATCTCGTCGTCGTCGATCAGCCGATAGAGCACACCCTCCGCCGCGCCGCCGCTGCGGTAGGCCAGGTTGGCGTGTCCGGCGCCCGCCTGCAGGCGGGAGCGTTTCTCGAACCGCATCTCAAAACCCGGCGCCCGCGCCGCCGTGACGCGGTCGTAACCGATGCCGCGCTCGGCGACCCGGCGAGGATTCATGTTGCTGCCGTAGGCGAAGTAGTAACTCACGCCCCTTTCTCGATGACGAACTCCAGCCTGGGACCCGACGCTCCCAGTTCGTGCAGCGCGTGCCCCATGAATCGGCAGAAGTTTCGGAAGTCGCGGGTCGTCGATGGATCGGTGGCGACGATATGGACCGTTTCTCCGGGCCGCATCTCCCGCACCTTGTTGCGAACGATCATCAACGGCTCCGGACACACGAGTCCGACCGCGTCGATTTCGAAGTCCGCAGCGAGGGTTGGCCTAGCCCGCATGTCTCACCAAGGGCCGCGATGATCGCGCAGGATTTTTTTCGCGTGCGGGTGCTCGCGAGCGGAAACATAGCCACCGCTTATGGTGGAGCGAGCATGTGCCCGCAGGCGGAAAAAAGACCAGCGAGGGCGCGGCCAGCGC
>CAZFGB010000207.1:0-6225 GCA_964518405.1 uncultured Pseudomonadales bacterium
CCCTTGCACGTCACCTCCACGCTGAACGTCCCGACGCGCGTCGGCGTGTATGTCTTCTTCCCGGACTTCGCCGTCGAACCGATCGCCGGCGAGCCGCTGCACGTGCTGGCGTTGCTCGACGTCCAACTCAGCGTCGCGCTCGCGCCCAGCGCGATGGAACTCTTGTCGAACGACGCGCCCACCGTCGGCGGCCGCGCCTTCACCTCAACGCTCGCGGTGGCGCTGGCGCTGCCGCCCGCGCCCTTGCACGTCACCTCCACGCTGAACGTCCCGACGCGCGTCGGCGTGTATGTCTTCTTCCCGGACTTCGCCGTCGAACCGATCGCCGGCGAGCCGCTGCACGAGCCGGCGTTGCTCGACGTCCAACTCAGCGTCGCGCTCGCGCCCAGCGTGACGGAACTCTTGTCGAACGACGCGCCCACCGTCGGCGGCCGCGCCTTGACGGTCACCGTCAGCGCGGCGTAGCCCGACCCCAGGTCGCAAAACTCCTCGTCGAAGATGTACTCGCAGAAGTCGAGCGTGTACTTGTAGGTGCCCGCCCCCTTGCCGGAGACCGACCACGAGGTTCCCGCGCTGTCGTAGACCAGCTTGCCGTTCTCGTACAGCTGATGGCTGTGCGCGTTGGGGACCGCCGCCCACGAGATCGTGTAGCTGCCGTCGGCCGACGGGTTCTCGCTCGACGCGATGCTCGCCCACGACGCTGTCGCGAACGCCATCCCGGCGACCGTGATCGCGAGGCCCAAGAAGCGGGCGATCCAGCTTGTTCTGAAGATGTTCCTTGCCAAAATCCTGCTCCGTCCGTTCGTCCGGCCCGCACCGCGCGGAGCCGGGGATCGGCGGGCATTCTGCGAAACGCCGGAGCGCCGAAACCAGAGAAAACCCCTACATGCCCGGGTCGGGATTTCCGGCGAACCGACGCCGGCGGGGAGAACGAACAGGGTGTGTCCGGGCGACCGCCTCGGATCAGGCGGCGACCGCGTCAGCGCACTTGCCGGCGATCACCCCGCCGGGAGGGTCAGAACAGTTCCAGTTGCCGGTCGTCGCCGACGGCCTGCTCGAACGACAGCCCGAACGTGTCCAGCACGGGTTCCGCCACCGGACGCACCTGTTTCTGGACGTAGTGCTCGCGGTCGAGTTCGGCGGTGATGTTGTCCAGCGGTTCGGGGCCGCTCCGGGTCATGACGTAGGAAATCAGCCGTCCGGGGTCAGAACGCGACTTGCGCGCCGCCGCGACGTGCGGCGGCGTATTCGCCGTGTAGGACTTGAGATTCTTTCGCAGTCCCTTGCGGTAGACCAGGGCCTCGTCGAAGCTGCCGCCGCGCACCTCGCGCACGACCTGCGCCAGGTAATCGTCCACCGACGCATCGGCGAAGAGCCGCGCGTACAGTTCTCGCTGCACCGTCTTGGCCAGGTCGGTCCAGTCGCGGCGCACCACTTCCATGCCGACGAACTCCACGGCGTCGCCGCCGTAGCGCACGCCGGTATAGCGCTTGCGCGCGCCGGCGGAACCGTGCCGCACGGACGGCAGGAACAACCGCGTGTAGAGCTTCTCGAACTCCAGCTCCAGCCGGCTCTCGACATCCCAGGCATCGCGTACGTGGCGCACAATGGCGGCGTTGATCTGCCGAACAAGGTCCTCGCCCCGCGCGTATGCCCTTTCGGAGTCGGCAAGCCCGGAGAGAACGAACAGGCTGTCGGTGTCGCCGTAGAGCACGTCGAAACCCTGGGCTTCGAACCACGCCTTGGACCACAACAGGAAGTGTCGGCTCTGCCCCGTGATGGCGTTCGCGATGGCGGGGTTATGGAAACGGCAGGCGGGGGTGCCGAGAACGCCGTAGAACGAGTTCATGAGGATCTTGATCGCCTGCGAAGCGATATCGTCTTCAGCGCGTTTGGCCGCGTCCCGGGCGTCGGCCAGCCGGTCCAGCATCCGCGGCAGGATGGCGTCGCCGCGACGAAACGCGGCGCCGGTCGTCGTCCGGATGACATCTTCGCCGCCGCCGCCCGCGACGAACGCGAGCGGGTCGATATTGAACGTGCGCATCACGCTCGGGTACAGGCTCTTGAAGTCGAACACCCAGACGTTTCCGTGCAGTCCGGTGGTCGGCTCCAGGACATGGCCGCCGGTCTGGGAGGCCGAAACGCGCGCGTCTCCCGACCGCACGGTGGGCGCGACGATGTTCCGCTTGTGGAGTTCCGCCAAATAGACGAAGTCGAACGAGGCGATGCTGGCGGACACGCGGTCGGGTTGCATCCCGGTGAGCCGGCTGCGAGCGAGCGCCAGCGGTACCAGCCGCATCTCTTCGATGATCTCGAGAGCAAGGCGCGAATCCGTGCGGGCGTATAGCGCGAATCCCTCGAGGTCGGTCCTGTAGCGGCGGATGATCTCGTCCGCGCGGTCATGAACATCGCCCTCGACGGCCTTGCCCTCCCCCAGGACCGCGCGGGACACCGTATCGAGGGAATAGTCGTCGAAGCGCGCGAACGCGCCACGCACGAGGTCCATGCCGTCGAGCACCAGGCGTCCCGGGACCGACGCCTGGCCGCTGCCGAAATAGCCGCGGGCGGGACGGATTCTCACCGATCCCGGTTCGCGGCCGAGATCGAGGGACTGCCGCACCCGCGCGGCGATACGCGACAGGACGCGCAGATCGAAGTCGACGACGTTCCATCCCGTCAGGATATCCGGGTCGATCTCGGCCACGCGACGACAAAAGGCCGCCAGGGCCGCCGCCTCGTCGACGCAGGCGATCGCGTGTTCGGGCATTTCGCGACCGCTGGAATCGACGATATAGACCTCGTCAAGGTCGCGGCCGTAAAGCGAAATGGCCAGCAGTCTGCGGGCCCTGGGATCGGTCTCGATATCGAACGACAGTATCGTGGGCTCGACCTCTACTTCCGCGGGCGCGATCTCCGGATCGTCGAATACCCAGTCGACGCCTTCTCCGCGCTCGCCGCGCCCGTGAATTTCGAGACCGCCCCGGATGTTGCGGTCGATGAGGAAACCCACGGCGAACCGGACGTCCGCCTCGAACGTGTCGATGCCCCGCGCGTGCAGCCGGTCGCGCAGCACCGGCGCTTCGGGCGGCGTCTGGACATCGATGCGCGTGACGCGAGCGCCGGAGAATGTTCTCTTCGACGAGGGGCGCTGACGCGTCGCGCCGATCTCGCGCGCCCGCGTAGCATCCGCCGCCGCCACGTAGAAGCTCGGCGTCCTGCGGCGGTCGCGGACGAGGAAGGTCTCGCCCCCTTCCAGCCGGCCGAACAGGTGAACGACGGGCACGCGGTCCTGGATCCGGTAGCTCGCCTGGATAATGAAGCCACGCGAGGCCGAGCCGACAGGCGAGAACTTCGGGGCATTCATCTCGAGGCCCATGATCGATGGCCCGGCGGAACCGGCAGGCGGGGACTTTTTCGGGGCACTTTCATGGACCAATACTAACGCCGACCCATGGCCGGCGCGGCCAGCGGTGACCGGTTCGTCCGGGCGCTACGGCCACATGTGCGTGCCGCCGCATACCGCGATCGCCTGGCCCGTGATGTAGGCGCTGGCATCCGATGCCAGGAATACCGCAATGCCCTTCAGGTCTTCGGGTTCGCCGAATCGCCGCAACGGTACATTGGTCCGGGCGTTGCGTCGCGCCTCGGCGTTGTCCCACAAGGCCCTGGCGAAGTCCGTCTTGACGACACCCGGACAGATGGCGTTCACGCGCACGCCCGACGGGCCGTATTCAAGTGCGAGATTGCGCACCAGGGCGATGTCCGCGAGTTTCGAGATGGCGTAGGTGCCGAGGTTCGCAGAGGCGGAGAACGCGCCGGTGGAGGAAGTGATCATCATGCTGCCCCCGCCGTTTTCGACCATGTCCGGCGCAACCATCCGGCACAGCCAATGATTGGAGCGCACGTTGGTGTCCATTATCTTGTCGAACGCCGAGTCGGGAATCTCGGACATCGGGCCGTAGAAGGGATTGACCCCGGCATTGGCCACCAGGATGTCGATGGGGCCGAGACGCGACCGGGTCTCGCCGACAAGGGCTTCCAACTGCTCCCGGTAACCGACGTTGCAGGCGACCGCGATGGCCGACCCGTCCCCGCACCTGTCGTTGATCTGCGCGACCGCCGTCTCGCATTGCTCGATCTTGCGGCTCGACACGACCACCCTGGCGCCGTGCTGCGCCAGCCCTTCCGCCATGCTGAGGCCCATTCCCTTGGATGCGCCGGTCAGCAGCGCTACGCGGCCGGTCAAATCGAACAGAGTTGTTTCCGCTGCCATCTTTGGCTCCAGTCCCGGTCAAGCCACGTAGGTTACGGGAAGCTTCCATGGCGTCACAACGAGAAGGGGTTTCTCCAAGATGTCTTGCCGGATGATCGGCGCGAGAATCTCTCCGATAGCTCCGGGCGTGTCGCGTGCGGCAACGGGCGAAGGCGTCGAGAGCGATGATGAACAGATGCAAGTTCCCTGTTGTCACGTGTTCTCGCCGGCACAAGCCTGCTGTCGCGCAATGGTTTGACGCGCCCGGGCCAGCGCCATGAAATCCGTCGCCAGTTTCGGTCCCGCCCCGGCGTCCTCATGCTTGAAGAACGCGAATCCGCGGCGCGCGCCGGTGTCAATCGCGCGAGCGAGCCACTGCGCGAGATCAGTCCTGTCGTAGGCTTCCCGGCGCAGGCGGAGGTACACCCAGTCCGTCGTCGCGAGCGCCTCGGGCAAGGCCATCTTGCCGTCGTCGGCAACGCAGATGGCGGCGCCGCGGCGACGAAGCACGTCCATGACCTCCTCGTCGAACCATGAGACATGGCGAAATTCCAACGCCGCCGGAAGCTCCCGCGGCCACTTGTCCAGGAAAGTGTCCAGGCGCTCCACGTTCTTGCGGAAATACGGAGGCAACTGGAACAGGACGCAGCCGAGTCGGTCTTCGAGCTTCGCCACCCGACCGGCGAGAAACGCGCCGTCATCGTCCAGTCTCGACTGGTGCGTCAGCCGGCGGGATGCCTTGACGACGAAACGGAAATCCCGGGGAACGGCATCGCGCCAGTTCTCCAGCACATGGGTTCGCGGCATCCGGTAGAACGTGTTGTTGATCTCGACGGCGGGTAGTCTCTCGCCGTAGTAGGCCAGCATCTCCGACGGCGCGATCGTTTCCGGGTAGAAGTTTCCCTTCCACTCCTTGTAGCTGTAGCCGCTGGTGCCCGCGAACCACCGCATGCCCTTGTCCCCAACCAAAGTGATCGGTAGAAAATAGCAAACGGACACGTCGCATCGGTCGCGTTTTTTCGACAGAATTGACCGCCCCTCAAGCACGACGACGGACCGGCGGCAGTGGAAGCAAACATCGCCTGGCAACGAGACGTGGTGTTCTCCGCCCGCGCGGACAGCGGCCACGAAGTCATCATCGACGGACCACCGGATCTCGGCGGCACGAACGCGGGCGCACGACCGATGGAACTCATGCTCGTCGGTGTCGGCGGATGCACGGCGTTCGACGTGGTGCACATTCTGCGGCGCGGCCGCGCCAACGTGTCGAAGTGCGAAACACGCGTGACGGCGGAGCGCGCCGAAACCGACCCGAAGGTCTTCACGGCCATTCACATCCAATTCACCCTGGCGGGCGAGGGCCTGACTGAGCGCCGGGTCGCGCGCGCCGTCGAGCTTTCCGCAACGAGGTACTGGTCCGCTTCCATCAGGCTGCGGCGCGCGGGCGTTGCCGTGACGCACGGATTCGAACTGGAATGACCTCCGGGGGACGACCGCCGCCGACGGCCGGTCTGCGCCACGTGGCGCTGTTCGCGCGCGACTTCGAGGCGACTGTCCGGTTTTACACCGAGGTCATGGGCATGCGTATCGAGTGGCGGCCCGACGCCGACAACTGCTACCTCACGAACGGCAACGACAACCTGGCCCTGCACCGGGCGACAGGGGAACCGGGACAGAACCAGAGGCTCGATCACATCGGCTTCATCATCGACCGGATCGAGGATGTGGACGCTTGGCACGATCACCTCGCGGCCGAGGAGGTTGAAATCCTCGAGCCGCCGCGGACCCATCGCGACGGCGCGCGCAGCTTTTATTGCAGGGACCCGGAGGGCACGTCGGTTCAGCTCATCTTCCACCCGCCGCTCAGCCGCCCGGGGCGCGAAGCCGAATCGCGCTAGTGTTCCGTCAAGTCTAAAGATGCGAGTGTAGCTGCGAGGGATTTTTGGTTCCTGGCGAGGCGCGACGACGCCGTG
>CAZFGB010000208.1:0-11070 GCA_964518405.1 uncultured Pseudomonadales bacterium
CCCCACTCCGACGGCACGTGGCCGCGTTCTCCGGAAACCATCCATCCGGACTTCGAGGGCTGCACCGACGAGGAGGTCAACAAGATCACCCATTTGAACGCCATGCGCCTGTACGGTTTCGACCCCTTCCAGCATCTGTCCCGGGAGGAGGCCACTGTCGGTGCGTTGCGCGCCAGGGCGGGGCATGTCGACTTGGGCTACCTGGACTCCGAGGGCGTCATTCGAACGACCAAGGAGGGCGAAGTGCCGACCATGGCCCAAATCGCCAAGACGATCGCGGAAGCCTACGCGGCCGATAGCTGGGCGAAACTCGGCGACTGAGACGCTCGGCGCCTAGGTGCGCCGCGGGCCGATGCCAAGCCGCTCTCCAACTGCGGAACAGGTCACCGAAGGAATCGATCTGTCCGGCAAGACGGCCGTGGTCACGGGCGTCAACTCGGGGCTTGGCCAAGAGACGCTGCGCGTGTTGTCGCTGCGCGGCGCGCATGTCTTCGGACTTGCGCGAACGAAGGAAAAGGCTCGGCGCGCCTGCGACGCGGTGGTCGGTGACGCCTCCCCGATGGAGTGCGAACTGGGCGACTGGCGGTCGGTCGGGAACTGTGCCGAAGCCATTCGGTCGACCGGGCGGGCCATCGACATCTTCGTGGCCAACGCCGGCATCATGGCGCCCGCGAAACTGACTCTGCTGCACGGTCTCGAATCCCAGTTCGCAGTCAACCACATGGGCCATTTCGTGCTGACGCATCACCTGCTCGAGCCGGTCAGGCGCGCCGCGCAGGGTCGCATCGTGCTGGTCTCCAGCGACGCGCACAAGTACTTTGCGGCTTCGCGCACCGGCATCGACTTCGACAATCTCGACGGCTCGGGGGGCTATCGCCCGTGGCGCAGCTACGGCCAATCGAAACTGGCCAACGTGCTGCACGCCAAGGGACTCGCGGCGCGACTCGAGGGAAGCGGCGCGACGGCGAACGCGGTACATCCCGGCGTCATCAAGACCGGCCTCGGCAGGGACGCCGGGGTCGCGGGCACCCTGGCCTATTTCTTCTCCAAACCCATCAGCTCGACGATCCCGCAGGGCGCGGCGACGGGCTGCTTCGTCGCGACCAGCCCGGAGATCGAAGGGGTCAGCGGGCAGTACTTCGCCAATTGCCGGCCCGCGCGCCACAGCGGGGCAGCCGACGATGCTGAGCTCGTTGAACGGCTCTGGTCCTATTCCGCGGAGGTCGCGCGGGACTATCTCTGATACGGATTCGCCAAGCCGGGACAACGCGCGCGCCGCAACCGCCGCGCAGGTTCACGAGGACGGCGCGCATCGGCCGATTGTGGCACACTTCGGTTCCGTCCACCGGGCGGCGCGCCCGTCAAGGCGAGCGAGCGATGGTCGTGGAGCATTGGCAGCCGGCGCAGCTGAATTGAGGAGGGGGGTAATGAACGATAGGGTCGGTTCGCTGCTTTCTCTGGGCGACGATTTCGACGCGATTACCGCCCTGCATCAACGCGACCTCTTCACGCGCCCGGCGCGGGAGGTGGCCGAGTTTCGCCTGCGACTGCTGCGGGAACGATTCGCCGCGCTCAAGGATCGCGTGGCGGGGCTCGGCAAGCTGGCGGAAGTCCAGGGCGTATCCTCCATCGAGTCCGTGGACGACGCCGTGCCGGTGCTGTTCCAGCATACCGTGTACAAGTCCTACCCCATGGCTTTCGTCGAGCGAGGTCGGTTCGGGCCGTTGACCAGGTGGCTGGGCCAACTCACGGTACACGACCTGTCGGGCGTGGACGCTGGCGATTGCGGGTTGATCGAAGACTGGATCAGGGCGCTGGACGCGCAGACGCCGCTGCGCTGCAACCACACGACCGGCACGACCGGCAAACTTTCGTTCCTTCCCAGAACGGCCAAGGAATGGCGGTTGCAGAACCGCATGCTGCTGTCCGGATTCCAGGGCATGGCCGGCGAGAGAGACCTGGGTTTCGACCTGGACGCCCCGGGGTTTCGCCTGCCCATCATTCAGCCGAGCTATCGCCATGGCTTCTATATGGCGCACCGCATCATGGAGGAGCAGATCGGGCTGCTCGGAGACCCGGACGCGGTCGAATGTCTGTACGGGGACGAAATGCTGAGCCCCGACGTGCTCTCGCTTGCGGGACGGGCGGCCGCGGCGGGCGCCAGGGGAGCGCTTGACCAGCTCGACATCCATCCCGAACTGCTCAGGCGGTTCAAGGACACGCAGGCGAAGGCGGGGGAGGCCGGCGCCCGGCAGGCCCGATTCTTCGAGGAAATATTCGCCAACTACCGCGGACGCCGCGTGCTCATGGGCAACGCCGTGCCGCAGCTTTACCAGATGGCGGTCGATTTGCGCGACCGCGGCGTCGAGAAGATGTTCGCCGACGACAGCATGGTGATTTCCGGCGGCGGCCTGAAGGGACTGGACATCCCCGCGGACTGGCGCGAGATCGTCGAGCGGGCGCTCGGCGCCAAGCTGCTGCTGCAGTACGGCATGTCGGAACTGTGCGTTTCCGCGCCCATGTGCCCGTTGGGCAACTATCATGTTCCCCCCTACATGATTCTCTACGTGCTCGACGAGCAGACCGGAGAGCCTCTGCCGCGACGCGGAAGGACAACCGGCAGGGCGGCCATGTTCGACACCGTGCCCGACTCCTATTGGGGCGGTTTCGTCACCGGCGACGAGATCACGGTCGACTGGGACGGCGGCTGCGGTTGCGGTCGCAACGGCGAGTACATCCTGCCGGAGATTCGCCGGTTCAGCGACCGGACCGGAGAAGAGGACAAGATTTCCTGTGCGGGCGCGCCGGATGCGCAACGGCGGGCGATGGAGTTTCTCGCCGAGGAAGCCGGCAAGGTCTGACGGGGCGATGGCCGACCGGCGATATCAGCAGCGAGCAGACACGTCGGAGCGCGGCGGTGGGCCGATCGCTTCGACTTCGTTACGGCCATGCGCCCACCGAAGGCGCGACACACGACGCGACACACGAGGATCAGCCGAATGAGCAACCGCGACTATTGGAACCCCGATCACCCCTGGGGACATGAACTGATCGTGAACCGACTGCTGGAGGAGGGCGTGGAGTACATCTTCGCGCTCACCGGGGGTCACATTCTCGCGGTCTTGAACGCGGCCCACGAAAAGGGCATCAAGGTCGTCTCGGCGCGCACCGAGGACGGCGCGGTGCTGGCCGCCGCCGGATATGCTCTGGCGACCGGCAAGGTCGGGGTCGCGGCGTTCGGCGCGGGCATGATCCCGATGGCGGTCAACGGTGCCTGCAACGCCTCCATGGGGCAGGTGCCGGTGGTGATCATTTCCGGGGCGGAGCGGTCCGACGCGGACGACCGCAAGATGGTCCAGGGCAGCGACGTGTTGCCGTTCGCGCGCGCTTCCTACTGCAAGTCCGCCTACCACGTGACCAAGTGGGCTCGCATCCCGGACATGATCTCGCGGGTGTTTCAGGATGCGACCACCGGAACGCCCGGTTGCGCCTTCGTGGACATTCCGAAGGACGTCATGGTTTCGCGAGGAGACCCCGCCGAGTTCGAGAACTATCCGTTCACCCGAACCCGATCCCGCTCGGCGGGCGACCCGGCCGACGTCGCGCGGGCGGTCGATCTGCTGGCCGAAGCCAGGCGGCCGGCGGTGCTGGTCGACCGTCAGGCGCACGCGGCCGGGGCCGCCGATGAAATCAGGCGATTCGTAGAGTTGACCGGCGCACCCGTCGAGAAGGACTTCGGAACGCTGGGGCAGCACCCATGCAACGTGGGCACGGTAGGGCTCTTTCCCATGGCCGCCGACGCCGACGTGGTGCTGGTGCTCGGCAGAATGGCGCAGAGCCTGAAGGGTTCGGCGACGGCGCTGCCCTATGCGGGAAAGCTCATCTCCGTCTACAGCGAGCCGGAGGACATAGGCCGCTGCAACGAGGTCGAGGTCGCTATCGCCGGCGACGCCCAGCTCGTGTTGCGGCAGTTGATCGCCGGTCTGGAGGGAAGGGAGTTGCCGGATCACTCGGACTGGGTCCGGGAACTCACGCAACGACGGGATCAGGCGGCGCGGCAGCTCTCGCAGATGGAAGAACAGTACCGGGACCACGCGCCGGTGCATCCCGCCTATATCGCCGGCGAATCGGTCCGGTGGATGGTGGACCACAACCTGCATGTGGACGCGAATCGGGTCGAAGACGGCGGCGATTCGCTGATCTGGTGGTGGAACGCGCTCGGCAACGCCGGCATCGCGCAGCAGCGTCCGGCGCAGGCGATCGGCATCGGGTCGCTCGCCTATTCCTTCGGCGCGATCGGCAGCGGCCCGGCGCTCGCCATCGGCATGGCCTGCGCGCGCCCCGGCGAGTTCCTGCTCATCCCCTCGATGGGAGATGGCGCCATCGGCTATCAGACGGCGGAACTCGAGACCGTCGCGAGGCTCGGGGCGCACGGCGTCATGGTCCTGTACAACAACAACGGTTGGGCGATGGTCTACAGCAACCAGAGGAACATCTGGGGAAGGAATGCGACCCCCGGCTCCTTCTTTTCGCCCGGCATTCGCTATGAGCGCATGGCCGAAGGCCTGGGCTGGGCGAAGGGCGAATATGTCGCGCGTCCCGAAGATCTGCGACCCGCCCTCGACCGCGCCTATCGGTGCGCCGTCGACGAAAGAAAAATGGTCATGGTGAACGTCGAGACCGAGGCGAATGCCATGCTGCTCGGCATGACCATGAAGATGCCCCAGACGGAAGCGGGCGAGCCGTACGTTCCGGGGCAGTAGGGCGGGCAAGAGCGCACCGATGGCCCGCGGCACCTCGCCCGGCTCGATTCCCCGGGGCACGAACCGCACGGCGTTACCGGCGAGGCGATGACTGCCTTCCTTGGCGCGGAGCGACCTTTTTTTGTCGGGCGCGTTCGGAATGTTCGGACTATACTGCCAGCGAGCAGAATCGGTGGATAATGGAGGCGGATACAGGCGACCCGGTTCCGGATCGTCCGAATCGCCGCTGGTCCCTCAACGGTATCGGAGAGAACAAATGACCAATGGATTTTTGAGCAGGCGCAGTGTTGCAATGGCGGGTGCGCTCGTCTTGGCTGCGGTGCTCGGTTTCCGGCCCGCGCTTGCCGAAGAAACCGACGCCGCCGGCCCTTCGATCAGCGGGCCGATCGAGGAAGTGATCGTCATGGCGCGCAGAAAAGCGGAGAACCTGCAGGACGTGCCGCTGGCGGTCACGGCCATGTCGGAGGGCGGACTGGAGGCTCGCGGCATCACTGAAATCGTGGACCTCGAGGGCGCCGTGCCGAATCTCGCGATCAATGCGGGGCGGGTGAGCGACCAGCAGTTCGCGACATCCCTGCGGGGTCGCGTGGTCGGGAGCGATTTCCTGTCCCTCGACCAGGCGGTCAGCCTCTATTCGGACAGCGTCAATCTGCCGCGTTCCATGTCCGTCTCGGCGATCATGGTCGATGTCGACCGGGTCGAGATTCTGCGCGGACCTCAGGGGACCCTGTACGGACGCAACTCGACGGGCGGGGCGGTCGCCGTCTACTCCAACGAACCAACCGATGAGCCGAGCGGCAGCGTGCGGGTGGAAGCCGGAAACTACGCTTCCCGGGTGACCCAGGGCGTCGCCAACATCCCCTTGGGGGACCATGCGGCGCTGCGGGTCGTGGCCCAACTCAGGTCGCGGGACGGTTACGCGGAGAACGCCGCCGGCCACGAGCTTGCGAACATCGACGAAAGCGCGTTCTATCGAGCCGTCTTTCGCAGCGATGTCAGCGACCGGTTCTCGGTGCGGGCAATGTTCGCGAGTTTCGAGCAGGAGGGAACATCGGCGGTCCATGTGCTGACATCCTTCAACCCCCAGTCGGGCGCTCTCTCGCAGGCGGCCTGCGAGATCGTCAACCGACGGTTCTGCGACCTGCCCGGCGACTTCGCCACCGTGCCGGGGCTGTTCGCGGCCCTCGGGCAGGCGGGCGCCGCGTTCGCCGACGCGCTGGCCCGATCGCAGGCGGATCCCTCCCGCCCGCAGTCCACGCTCGGAGGCATGAAGCCCTATTCCGACGGCGAGAGCCTTCAGGCTTCGCTGCAGCTCGAGTTCGACATGACGGACAGCCTGCTGTTGCGCTCCATCACGGGCTACAACGAAGTGAGCCGCAACGCCATGACCGATGTGGACGGCACGCCGTTCGCCATCATGCACATCAACTGGGAGTCCGAGAACGAGTTCTTCAGCCAGGAGTTGCAGCTGCTCGGATCCTTCGACTATGCCGACTGGGTGCTCGGCTTGTACTTCGCCAACGAGGAGGGCGCGGAGGCGAACCCGGTGTACGCGCTGGCGCAGGTCAACCCGCTGTCCCCCTTCAACTTCCAGACCGACGGCATCGAGAACGACACCCGCGCGGCGTTCGGGCAGGTCGACTGGAGTCTCGACGACGACTGGACGCTGACGGCCGGCTATCGCTACACCATCGACGAGCGCTCCACGGACGCATCCTCGACGGTCGGGCAGGGCCTCTGCGTGGTGCCCGCGCCCGGCGCGCCCGGCGGCGAGATCAACCTCTTCGGGTTCTTCATGGGCGACTTCTCCTCGGCACAGTGCCCGAGAACCTTCGACGACGAGTTCAAGGACGACTCCTGGGTCCTCTCGCTGCAGCGCACGTTGCCGGACGGCAGCATGATCTACGGCAAGGCCTCCAAAGGCTATCGCACCGGCGGATACAACCTGCGGGTCGCGTTCAGCGTCGATTCCGGTCAGGCGGTCCGCCCGGAAACCGTGCTCGAGTACGAACTGGGCGTCAAGACCGATCTGGCCGGTGGCGCCCTGCGGCTCAACGCGGCGATGTTCTTCGACGATTATGACGACATGCACGAAATCGCGGTGGTCGATACGGCCGCCGGACTTCCCGCCACCATCACCGAAAACGCGGCGTCCGCCGAGGTTTTCGGCATGGAAGCGGAGGCGCGGCTCCGGCTCAGCGGTGCTTTCGACGTCGATGCCCATTTCGGATATCTGGACACCGAATACACGGAATACCTGCGCAGTGACGGGCTGGACTTTTCCGGGCACCCCCTGATCGGGGCGCCGGAATGGACCACCGGCATCGGCGCCCAGTACTCGAATACGCTTGGTTTCGGGGAGATGTTCTTCCGGATCGACTACCAGTGGCGTGCCGAGGTCGACTACGAAGGGGGCACCGGCGAGAGCATCGCCTTTCCCGGCATCGGCGTGCGGGATTCCTACGGCCTGCTCAACGCGAGGCTGTCTTTCGACATATCCGACTGGAACGCAACCATCGCCCTGTGGGGCCGCAACCTGACCGACGAGGCGTTCGAGACCCAGGTCATCGTGAACAACACGGGCCTGGGAGTGACCACCCAGATCATGGGCGCGCCGAGAACCTACGGAATCAGCTTCACGAAACGGTTCGGAAACATCTAGGTCCGAGCGGGTGGCCGATCCCAGGCTCAAGCGGCGCGTCCAGCCGATCCGCGAACCGGGCAGCGTCCTACCCATGCCGGCGGCAGCTTTGCGGTCTCGCCGCCGGCCCGCCCTCGCGTCCGATTCCGATATCGAAGGAACAACCGGCGCATGAGCGAGTCCTGGACCCTGGGGCCGCAGGATACCGTCACCGGCATACTGAAGGATGCCGTCGCGCAGTGTCCCGACCGCCCCTTCATCCAGTTCCACGACGGCACGGGCGCGAGCTACCTCGAGTTCGACCGCCTCGCCAACCGTCTGGCGCGCGGGTTGATCGACGCCGGCGTGAAGCCGGGCGATACCGTGGGCGCCATGCTCGACACCAACATGGAGTGCGTGCTGAGCTGGTTCGCCGTCAACAAGGCCGGCGCGATCTGGGTGCCCTTCAACGCCGCGCTCAAGGGCGAGTTCCTGCGCCATCAGGTGGACAACGCCGGCGCCGGGATCGTTCTGGCGGAGAGCGACTACGCCGAGCGGTTCGCGGCCATCGAGCATCAGGTGGACTGCGTCTCGACCATTTTCGTGCGGGGCGAGTCGCCCGACGCGGCGCCGCGATCCATCGAACGTCGATCGTTCGACAGTCTGTACTCGTCCGACGAGGGCGACTTGCCGGAGCGCAACAAGCCCGGCGACCTGTCCATGCTCATCTACACCTCGGGCACGACGGGACCCTCGAAGGGATGCATGATCAGCCACAACTACGCGGCCAACATGGCGCGCCTTTCCCAGGAGAATGCCGGGCGCGGGCCGGAGGACGTGAACTGGTCGTGCCTGCCGATGTTCCACCTGAACGCGACGACCACCACCGTGCTCTCCACGGCACTTACCCGAGGCCGCTGTTACTTCGTGCCGCGCTTCTCGCTGTCCGGCTTCTGGCCGTCCATCCGCGCCTCCGGGGCGACGGTGGTGAACATCATCGGTCAGATGGTGCCCCTCATCGCGAATCTCGACGACAGCGAGGATTCCCGGGCCTGCTTCGGGCAGGTGCGGGCGGTGATGGCGCTGCCCTTCGACGAACAGCTGCAGGAGACCTGGCGCGAGCGCTTCGGCGTCACCATCGCCGGCGCCAACTGCTACGGGCTCACCGAGGCTTCGCTGATCACTCACGTCAAGGCGGAGGACTACGCCAAGCCGGGTTCGTCCGGCCGGCGCAACGAGTATTTCGATGTCATGGTCGTGGACGACGACTTCAACGAGTTGCCTCCCGGCGTCGCGGGCGAGATCGTCTGCCGGCCGAGACGCCCGCACATCATGTTCGAAGGCTACTGGAAGGACGCACAGAGAACACTGGAGATCATGAGCGGGCTGTGGCTGCACAGCGGCGACATCGGCCGGTTCGACGAGGACGGTTTCCTTTACTTTGTCGACCGCAAGAAGGATTACCTCCGCCGCGGCGGCGAGAACATTTCCAGCTACGAGCTCGAAGTGGCCTTCCAGGGTCATCCGGCGGTCAGGGAAGTGGCCGTGCACTCGGTGCTGTCGGAGCTTTCCGAGGACGAGGTCAAGGCCACCGTCGTCCTGAACGAAGGCGCCGCCATCGGCGAAGAGGGCCTGTGCCGGTGGGCGATAGACCAGATGCCCTATTTCGCGGTTCCGCGCTATATCGAGTTCCGCGACTCGCTGCCCGTCAATCCGCTGAACAAGGTGATGAAGTACCAGTTGCGCGACGAGGGCGTCACGCCCGCCACCTGGGACCGCAACGACTCCGACATCCAGCTGGTGAAGCGGTAGGCGGGACGACCGAGTCGCTCAGCCCGCAATCATGGAACTACTGAACTTTGATCGATGCCGTCTTGAAATCGACGGTCCCCTGGCCACATTCGTGCTCGACAACCCCGATCGACTGAACGCGGCCGACCCGGGAATGCTCGAGGGGCTGATGTCCAGCCTTCAGGAGATCAAGAAACCCCGGCGGGGCATACGCTGCCTGATGATCACCGGCGAGGGCCGCGCGTTTTGCGCGGGCGCGAATGTCCGCAGAATCGGGAGTTCGAGCGGCGCCCGGGCGAGAAGCGCCTTCAGCATCATCGACACCGCCTATCATCCGGTCGTCCGTCAACTGCGAGACGTGCGGATACCCGTCGTGACCGCCGTCAACGGACCCGCCGTCGGTTTCGGCGTGGCGCTTGCGCTGAGCGGAGACATCACCGTCGCCGCCGAATCCGCCTACTTCTACCTGAGCTACGTGAACCTGGCGACGGCGCCGGACTGCGGCGTGACCTGGACGCTTCCCCGGCGAATCGGCATGCCGCGGACCAAGTCGATGCTGTTCCGGGGCGATCGCGTGCCTGCCCGCCAGGCCCGGGATTGGGGTCTGATCGTCGACCTGCTCCCCGACGAGAATTTCCGCGACGAAGCCGCGAAGGTGGCGTTGCAGCTCGCCGCGGGACCCACGGTCGCTTTCGGGCAGATGAAGCAGCTATGCGGGGAAAGCGCGCGGACCTCCCTCGATGAACAAATGGAAGCCGAATCCCGCGCCGTCCTGGTCACGTCGCGCACGAAGGACAACATCGCGGCGATCAGGGCGGCCAAGACGAGGGAACCGGTCAACTTCATCGGCGAATAGCGCTCCGGAATCAATCGACCGCGTGCGCCATCGATGTCGTGCCGCATGGCGTGTCGGGACGCCCGGTTCAGCGGATCGGGTCAGGGCGCAGCAGCGGGGGCGCCCGCTCCTCCGAACTCGAACGGCACCAGATGGCTTTGGCCGTCCCTCGACACCCGCACGTTCAGATAGTCGAGGCCCTTGAAGCCGCGGTGGTCGCGGGGCCCGAAAGTGATGTAGGTCCCCGGGCCCCCGGTCATCGCCGGCAGCATGCGGATGGTCTCCAGCGCGTCGGCCACCGCCTCCGGCGTCGCGATTTCCATGCGCGAGAGTGCGACGGCGATGCACCATCCGATGTCGTAGCCGGTGCTGGTCGCGCTGTTCGGCACCAGCGCCCGGCCGGTGCCGCGCTCGTGGCGGGCGAGCATGTCGCGAAAGCGGGTGTTGCGCTCGTTGTACTGATCGATGCCGTGCCAGCCGTCGATGGCCCGGGCGAAAGATTCGTTGTAGGTGGCCTGCACGAAGGCGGTGCACATGATGCGCTCGGGATCCCAGTCGTTGTTGGCTAGGCAGCGGTTGAGCAAGGCGCAGGTTTCACCGAAACCGAGGTAGACCAGGGCATCCGGGGAGGTCGCCTTCAGGCGGGCCATGACTTCGGTCAGACTCGCCTCGGTCGGATTGGGAAACACGTTGCCCACGCCGATGATGTCGAGGCCGAACTGCTGCACGGCGTACTCGAAGAACCGGTGGTACTCCAACCCGATGCGGGAGGGGTAGTCGCGCAGCACGGCGACGCGCTCATGGCCCCGGCTCTTGAGCCAGGCGGCCATGTAGGCCGGCTCGTCGGCGAGGTTGCCGTTGGACAGGTTGAAGGCGTAGCGACCCACGTATTCCTGAGTGCCGCAGATGGTAATGGCGGGCACCCGGCGTTCTTCGACCAGATCCAGGACGGCGAGGGAGTTGTCCGTGGACATGGGCCCGGCGATGGCCAGCACTTGGTGCTCTTCCACCAGTTCGAGATAGGCCTTGCGGCAGACCATGCCGTCCCCCCAGGGCTGGCC
>CAZFGB010000209.1:0-27571 GCA_964518405.1 uncultured Pseudomonadales bacterium
CAGTTTAGACTCGGGGACCTCGCGTCCTCCATTAAGAAAACGACCAGCGCCCGCCTTCGCCGTTATTCTCCAACAACTTGGGCACCAGACCTATTTCATCCGTCGGGGTGGCCGGCGACCGTCCGGCCATGTGCGTTTAGGACACCCACTTCCGGAAATCACCCATTCCGAGTCTCCGTGATCGGATACCCACTTAGTTTGAGTGGTTTTCACTGGACGGATGGCTACATGTTTGGTCAGAATGGCGGCGGGGACTAGGGAAAAGAGAGACACAACCGATGAGCGACGAAGGTCGGTCTGGTGAATCCCGCACGCTTGGATATATGCAGGTGGTGGGCGTCGTGATCCTTGTTGCGGTGGCGCTTTATTTTGCGAGGGTGCCGGACCGCGTGGAACGTCAGTTCGCGCCCGATCCCGCGACCGCGGGCGCCGGGCCAATGGTCGATGTGATCCAGCCGGCTCCGACCGCCCAGGCGCTGAGCGTGCGCCTCACGGGCTCGGTTCGGCTCGAGAGGAAGGCAAGGGTGGTGTCCGAGGTCACGGGCCGCGTGATCTGGGTGTCGCCCAAGTTCAGCAACGGCGGATCCATTGCGGCGAACGAGAACATCCTCAGGATCGATCCCGCGGAGTTTCGGCTCGGTGTGGAAGCCGCGGAAGCTGCGGTGGCCGAAGCGCGATCGCGGTCTTCGAGCGCGCTTGCCGGGGCGGAGGCAAAACTCAAGCTGGCGCAGCTTGAGCTAGCGCGGACGAGCATTTCCTTCCCCTACAACAGCCGCGTACTGAGCACGGATGTGGAGGTCGGGGAGTTGGTGGGGCCGGCCGACCAGGTCGGCCGCGACGCCTCGCTGGGGGTCATCTACAGGGCCGAGGCGCTGCAGGCGGAGGTGCCGATCGAACTTGCCGACCTGGAATCACTGGACCCGGCCATCGGCCGGTCCGCGCGCCTGCAGGTGGGCTCCGACACCTTCGACGCCGAAGTCGTCCGGGTGTCGTCGGTGGTTGCGCCCAAGAGCCGCCTCGCCACGCTGTTCCTCAAGTTCTCGGGCGATGTGCCGGTCTCGTCCCTGCCCCTTCCGGGCACCTTCGCGGTGGCCGAGGTCATGGGACCGATGCAGAAGAACGTCTTCCTGCTGCCGGAAGCCGCCCTGCGCGAAGGCGGCGGCGTCTGGGTGGTCGAAGACGGCAGCCTGAACGTACGCGAGCCGAACATCCTCGGCCGCGTGGAGGCCGGTTGGGTGACGAATGCGTTCGATGCGGCCCAGGGGGTCGTGGTCGGAACGGTGCCCGGTGCCAAGCAAGGCATGGCGGTGTCAGTTTCCGCCGAGACCTCTTCGGGTTGACGGGGTCACCGCATGAGCACTATCGATAGCGAAGCGGCCGGGCAGGGCGCCACCCTGAAGGACGGCCTGATCGCCTACTTCGCGGCCAATCCCGTGGCCGGCAACCTGCTGATGCTGTTCCTGATTGTCGGCGGCGTCATCGCCGGAATGCAATTGCCGATACAGCACTCTCCGGAACTCGATCTCCGAAGGGTGATGGTAACGGTAGCCTCGCCCGGCTCCTCGCCGAAAGAGATCGAGGAAGACATCAACCGCCGCATCGAGGAGAGCGTGGTCGGGCTTGCGGGAGTCGATCGGGTGGTGGCGGTCGCCACCGAGAGCCTCGGCCAGGTCGAGATCGAACTGGCGACCTTTGCGGATGCGGACTCGGTGCTCGACGAGGTCAAGACCGCGGTGACCGGCATCGAGAACTTCCCGCCAGCCGTCGCGGAACGTCCGGAAGTTGAACTCTTGCAGGCGGCGCTCGAAGTCATGACGCTTGCCGTGACTTCGCCGGTGGCTTCGGAGGACAAGTTGCGGAGCGCCGCCGAAGACGTGCGCGACGAATTGCTGGCGCTTCCGTCCATCTCCCAGGTGGTGTTGCGCGGTACGCGCGACCGGGAAATCAGCATCGAGTTGAGTGAAGAGGAGCTGCGCCGCCACGGTCTCTCCATCACCGAGGTATCCAACGCCGTGCGGCGGGCATCGCTCAACCTGACATTCGGGGAACTGCGCACCGAGGCCGGCGGCGTAGTCCTGCACACCGTCGCCAAGCGGCGCGTCGGTGAGGAGTTCGAGGACATTCCCCTCATCACGCGGCTCGACGGCACGATCGTGACGCTTGGGGAGGTCGCGACGATTCGCGACGGGTTTGTTGACCAGGAAGTCATTACCAGGATCGACGGCGATCCCGGCGTGTTTGTTCGCGTCAACGCCACGGAGCAGCAGTCGATTGCCGCAGTGGCGGACGAGATCAATTCCTGGAGGGCGGGCTACGTCGCTCCGGACGATGTCTCGGTCGAGATATGGAACGACAGGGCACAGTCGGCGCTCGACCGGATAGCGCACGTGCTCAACAATGCGGTGATGGGTACGGTGCTGGTCTTCCTCCTGCTCGTGCTGGTGTTCGATCTTCGCGTTGCGACCTGGATCACCGTGGGCATCGTGCTGTCCTTCGTCGGCTCCCTGCTGTTGTTCAATCTCGCTGACCTGACGCTCAACCTGGGGACGATCTTCGCTTTGTTCCTGCTGGTTGGCATCGTGGTGGACGACGCCGTGGTGGTCGGCGAGAGCATTGCCGCGGAACGCGCCCGGGGCAGGGGTGCGCTCGCCGCCGCCATATCGGGTGCGAGGGCCGTGGTGGGCCCGATCACCGTGGGCGTGTTGACCACGCTCATCGCGCTGTTGCCGTTCCTCTTCGTGACTGCGGGCGTGTACCAGATCGTGACGGTCATTCCCTATGTGGCGCTGTTCGTTCTCGGTGTCTCGCTGATCGAGGCCTTCTTCATCCTGCCCGCCCACCTTTCCCACGAGAAGCCCTGGAGTCTGTCGCCCCTGAGCGACCTTCAGCGTCGGGTAAGAGGGCTGCTGGAAACCATCCGGGACGGCGTCGTCGCGACGGCGGTGTCGTGGTCGGTGCGTCACGTCTGGTGGACGCTCGCCATCGGCATCGTGTTCGTGCTGATCTCGCTGGTGCTCCTGCGCACGGACTCCGTCCGGATCGTCATCGTGAACGAAGGCGCGTACGTTTCGGACATGGTGCAGGCCGACCTGTACCTGCCTGCGGGCACGCCGTTCGAGGAGACTCTCGCCGTTGCGGAGCGCTTCGTGGGTGCGGCGGAGACGATCAACGATCAACTCGAGGGGACCTCGGTCGAGTCGGTCAGCATCGTCGTGGGCAATCTCGTGTCGACCCAGACGCACAACGAAGTTGGCAATAGCAGCCATCTGGCGTCGGTGAGGGTCCATCTTGAGGATCAGCCCGTCCGCAGGGCATCGCCGGGGGATGTCGAACAGGCCTGGCGCCTGACCGTTGGCGATATTTCGGACCTGGAGAGGGTCGAGTACCAGGTGTCTTCCATCAAGCGCCAGCCGAATGTCGCTTACGCGATCCAGCACGACGATGCGGAGACCCTGAGAGACGCCGCCGCGGAACTGAGAACCTCCATGGCGGGGATACCGGGCCTGTACGAAATTTCAGACAGCCTGTCGCTCGGCAAACGCCATCTCGAGATTCGCGTCACTCCGGCCGGGAAGGCTGCGGGGTTGACGCCGGCGATGATCGGAAGACAGTTGCGCGCCAACTTCCATGGCCTGGAGGTTCAGCGGATCCAGCGCGGCCGTGAGGAAATCAAGGTCGTGGTGCGATATCCCGCCGAGCGGCGGCGAAGCCTGCAGGAGCTTGCGAGCGAACGCATTCATCGTCCGGGCGGCGGCGAGGTACCGCTCTCCATGGTGGCGCAACTCACCGAGCAGCGCGAACTGGCGAAGATGACGCGAATCGACGGCAAGCAGACCGCCCTGGTGGCGGGCTATGCCGATATCGCTGTCGTCACCCCGGGCCAGGCGAGGCGGCAGATCACCGGGCGGATCATCCCCGACCTGATCGCGAAATATCCGGGTCTCAGGATCGATATCGACGGGACCGCCCGCGACGAGAGGACGATGCTCGAAACCTTGGGCACCCTGGTTCCCATCGTGCTGCTCGCCATGTACGCGCTGATGGCGGCGTTCCTCCGCAGCTACTGGAAGCCGCTGGTCGCGGTGGCGGGATTGCCCATGGCGTTCGCGGGGGCGGTGTTCAGCCACTGGGTGCTGGGATGGGACTTCACCGCCATGTCGATATTCGGCGTGATCGCGGTGGGCGGCGTCATCGTCAACGATGCGCTGGTCTTGCTGGACCGCTACAACATCCTGCGGCGCGAGGACGAGAGGCTGCCGGCGATCGCCGCGGCGTCCGCGGCGGCGCGCCACCGGTTCCGGGCGGTGCTGCTGACCAGCCTGACGACGGTGTTCGGGCTGTCTCCGCTCCTCTACGAGCGCAGCGACGAGTTGGTCTTCCTGGTTCCGTTCGTCGTCAGCATGCTGGGCGGACTCGTGTTCTCGACAGTGTTCGTCCTCTTCCTGCTGCCGACGCTGGTAATGATGGTGGAAGGCCGCCAAGAGTAGCCTCTTGCCCCGGCCCGGGCGGCGAGGCGTGGCCGGCGCCTCGGCGGAACCGGCGGTTAGTCGAATACGTCGTCGAGTGCGCTGGCGTCGAGCACATTTTCCGCCCAGCTCTCGATGTCCGCCGCGGTGGCTCGTCCTAACCTGTCGGCGACTTCGGACGACAGGAGCCCGAATCGCCGCCGAAGCTGTCGCTCCAGGACGGCTCGTTCTCCCTCGACCCGACCTTGGCGTACGCCCTGCTGCATGCCTTGCTGCATGCCCTGCTGCATGCCTTGTTGCATGCCCTGTCGGCGTGCTTCGTCGCGGGCTCTTTGAAATGCTCCTGCCATGATGCTGGTTTCCTTGGGATATTGCCGCTGATAGCGCCGGAACTCATTGTCGGTCAGTCCGGCGTAGATGTCGATGAATTCCATATACTTCGCGCGCTTGTCGTTGTCGGGCTCCAGGGCCAACAGACCCCGGATGGCCTGCGCGTATACCTCGACCTTGCGGTCCTCGTGGCTGCGCATGTTCGGCAGGTTGACTCTGGCCACCAGGTTGTCGCTTTGCTGCCATCGCTCGGCGGGGATCTCGCCCAGCTTGCATGACAGATAGTCGAACGTCAGGTAGCTGCGGCGCTCCGTACCCAGGACCAGCGACGCGGATGCCGCTTCGGCCGGGCGCAGGAAGATTGTCACCGGCACGACTCGGTCTGTCTCAAAAAGCTCGGCGAGGTCCAGGCAGTAATGCGCCAGGCGGTGTAGCGAAAATCGTCGCCAGTCGGACTCTTCTTCCAGTGCGAACAGGATCGCCTCACGGCGGCCGTCGGTCCACTCGACAAGCAGTGGGACATCGAGCTCCCGGTAGCGCTCGCCAAGACGCTCCTGCAGTTGTTCCTGCCGCGCCGGGATGACTCTCACCGGATCTTTCGGCAAGGGCGCTTCCTCTTGGGCAAAGAACGCCAATGCGTCCCGCGGATAGTCAAGGATCAGGTTCTTGAAGTTCTGGTCGTGGCTGACCGCGTTGGACATGACTGTGCCTGCTGTTTGTTTGACGGAAAATATGGGTCAAGTTCGGGCAGTAGCGTCATGGGCGAATGCTGAAAATTGTGTGGGCAATCTACCCAAGCTGCATGGATCGACGCCCTCCTTTTCGACTTTGCTATCGAAGAGGTCATTCCCTCTGCGATATGGCTGTCCCTATTGCGGAACGAACGTGTCCGGGAACGAACGTGGCTGTCCACTCGTCAACGCGATCTGTATATCCATACATAAACCGCTATAATGCGGCTCGCCTTCTTGTGAGACACGGCACGCGCCATTGCCCGAACTCAGCGCAGGTCAACCGCCTCCCGACCACTACTACGCGGACAACCTGATCGCGTTGATCGAGGGTGTGCGGCAACAGTACGGCGACATATTGACGGCGGAGGAGTCGGAGTTCGGCGAGGGCGTGGTCGCGATGCCCGCGGAAGCGCAACGCCTTCTGGCGCGCATGATCTCCCGCAAGGGTCCGCTCGTGCGCGTCGACTCACTGAACTTTCGCGAAATCGACGACACCGCTGCGGCATTGACGCACCTGGTCGCGCAGGGGTTCGTGTGCTGGTGTCCCGAAGCGCCAGCGGCGGACCTTGCCCGGTTGCTCACCCGCGCGGAGATCGCCCGGTGTTTCGAAGATGTTCTGGCCGCCGGGACCGTTTCGTCCCTCGCCGCGACGGGAAGTGGGGAATGCGCCGCAACCCGGTCCGCGGACGCCGAACGCGGGGTTGACGCGCCTCCCTTGCGAGCGACCGCCCGCAAGGGCGAGTACTTGGAATGGATCGAGCGCAGCCTAAGCGACAGCGAGGTCCATCGGCGCATCGAGGGGTGTTGCCCCTGGGTCGCCCTCGATATCGGAGAGCGACTGGAACTGTACCGGCTGCTCTTTTTCGGGGACAGTCGGCGCGACCTTTCCACGTTCGTGCTGCGCGACCTCGGTCTCGCCCGCTACCCCGTGTACGAACTGACCCGGGAAAGGCGCCTGTTCGCCGATCGCGCTTCCCTCGACGCCTATGTCGCGCTGCTCGGCCTCGGCGATCACGTCCATGATCTGGGCTCGACGGCGCAGGCGGATGACGCGATGCCCGTCCTCGAGGCGCTGTGGCGGCCCCACGCGCACCGCCTGTTCGAGCGCCGCCGCAGCCGCATACTCAATCGGCTGGGCCGGGGGCTTGAGCGCGCCCGCGAGTTTGACGCGGCGCTCGCCTGCTATGCGCGCTCCAGCATGGCGCCGGCGCGGGAGCGCAGGACGAGAATCCTCAAGCGCCTCGGCGACGTCGATGCCGTGGATCGTCTGCGACGGCGCATGCGCGAGCGGCCGTTCTGCCCGCAGGAAGCGGACTTCGCCGCGCGTTTCGGCACGCGGCGGCAGCGGGCCTGGCCCCACGGGACGATTGTCCTGGACGTGCCGAACATCGACCGCGTCGAGGCGGCGGCTGCCGCGATCCTCACCGCCGAGAAGGGCTGCGCGTGGCACTTGGAAAATGCCCTGCCCATGGGCCTGTTCGGTCTCGCCTACTGGGACTGGATGTTCGCGCCCGTGGACGGCATGTTCATCAACGCGTTCCAGACCGCCCCCATCGACCTCTTCTGGCCCGACTTCCTCGAAGCCCGTCGCGAAAAATGCCCGGATCCCCTGGAAACGGATGACGAGACTCTGCGGGCCGCCTTGCTCGCCAAGTGCCGAACGCATCGGGGTGTTGCCAATCGCCTGGTCGACTGGCGCGCTTTGGACGCGGACACCCTTGACCGATTGCTCGACGGCCTGGGGATGTGCACGGTGCGGAAGCTGGTTGCCTTCGCGTCGGAGGACCTCGACAACGCGCGGCGCGGTTTTCCTGACCTGACCGTCGTCTACGGTCCCGGCCGTTTCGAGTTCGTGGAGGTGAAGGGACCGAACGACCGGTTGCGCGACGATCAGTATCTCTGGATCGACCGACTGCGCGCTGCGGAGCTGCCGGTCCGGGTGGCGCGATGCCGGTGACCGTCGAGTCCGGACCGCGGACTCGTGCGGCAACGGCGTCTCCCGCGAACGCACCCTCTGCGCATCTGGTGGTCGCCGCGGTCGCCGTCCGGGACCTGGCGGCCTTCGTGCACCGTCGGGGTGACATCCATTACCGCTACACGGGCAGCGCCACCGCCCAGGAAGGCATCGGCGCGCAGCGGCGGGCGCAACCGGAACGCGAGGGCTATCGGCGGGAAGTGCGCGTGGCGGCTTCGGTCACGGAAAACGGCGTCGCGCTCTCCATCAGGGGCCGGCTCGACGGCATCGACGACGGTGCCGGCGTCATCGAGGAGTACAAGGCGACGCGCTCGGAAGTGGCCGCCCTACATGCCCACAGCGGCCACCTGCACATGGCCCAACTGAAGTTGTACGCGGCCCTGATCAACGATGGGTGCGGAGAAGCGGCACCCCGCGACGCATGGCGGCTGCGCCTGGTCTACCTGCACCCGGACAATGACGCCGCGATGCGATTCGAAGAGGTGCATTCACGGGACGCGTTGGCGGACTTTTTCGCGGACACCGTTGCCGATTACACCGCGTGGCTTGCGAAAACCGCAATTCGAATCGAGCGCCGCAATGCGTGCCTTGGGCGGTTGCCGTTCCCGTTCGCGGAATTCCGGGACAGCCAACGCCGCCTCGCCCGCGGCGCCTACAGGGCGTTTCGCGACCGCGAACAGTTGCTGGTGGAAGCGCCCACCGGCAGCGGCAAGACAGCGGCGACCGTGTTCTCCGCCCTGCGCGCCATCGGCCACGGCGCGCTCGACCGTGTCGTCTACCTGACGGCGCGCACCACCGGCAAGCAGTCGCCGGCCGAGACGCTCGAGCGCTGCATCCTGCTGGAGGCACAAGGAGAGGGGGTAGAAGACGGTGAGGGAGTGGAACAGGCGGAGAGGGAAGCAATCGCGGAGACGGAAGCAAAAGCCGGGCGGATCGCGGCGGTCGTCCTCACCGCGAAGCGGGACATCTGTTTCAATCCCGACATGCCGTGCGATCCGGCGTGCTGCCGCTATGCCAGCGGCTACTATGACCGCATGCGGCCAGCGCGCGATGCGCTGCTCGGAATGGGATTGGCGACCCGCGAAAAGATCGAACGCGCCGCCGAGCATCACGCCGTCTGTCCGTTCGAACTCAGCCTCGACGCCGCTGCTTGGGCGGACATGGTGATCTGCGACTACAACTACGTCTTCGACCCCGTCGTCAGGCTCGAGCGCCTGAGCGCGCCGCCGTTCAAGCGCGTCGGCTTGCTCGTGGACGAAGCGCACCAGTTGGGTGATCGCGTTCGCGGCATGCTGAGCGCGTCCCTCGAACGGGCGGCGCTGAAACGCGCCTTGGCGGAAGCGCCGTCGTGGCTGGGGCAACCGCTCCGCGCCGTCGACCGCGCGCTCCTGAAACTGCGGCGCGAGACGAGAGGCGCTGCTGCTGCGAGTCGCGACTCGGTCGGGATTCCCGGGGGCGATCCCGACAGCGAGGAGTACCGGATGCCGCCGCCGAGTACGCTCCTGCGCGCCGTGGAGCGGCTGCTCGCCGCGGCTTGCGAGGCCGATCTCGGGCCGTATCCGGCGACCCGCGAGTTCCTCTTCGACTGCTTCCGGTTCCAGGAAGGCCATGGATGGCAACACGCGGAGAACTACTGCCACCTGCTCGCGGCAACGCGGCGCAACATCGAAATTCGCATGGTGTGTCTCTCTCCCGCGGAACACATCGATTCCGTGCTGCGCCGCTACAACGGCGCGGTTCGTTTCTCCGGCACCGTGTCGCCCCTGCCGCTGTTCCAAGTCATGCACGGTCAGGACGCGTCGAGCCGCGCCGCTCGGGTCCGCCTCGACTGGGGCCGCAACCTGGGCGTGTTCATCGTCCCCGACGTATCGACCTATTACCGGGATCGCGCCGCTTCGAGCGATGCCCTGGCGGCAGTCGTGGAGGCCGTGACCGGCGCGGCCCCCGGCAACTACCTCGTCGCTTTTCCGTCGTTCGCCTACCTCGACCTGGTGGTTCCGCGCCTTCGGGAAGGAGCCCTTAGCCCCGGGAGCGCGAGGGTGTCCCTCGCAGAAAAAAGAAGCGCGAGGGTGTCCCTCGCAGAAAAGAGCAGCGCGAGGGTGTCCCTAGCAGAAAAGAGCGGCGCGACGGTGTCCCTCGCAGGAGAGGGCAGGCGGGGGCGCACCCCTCGCGCGGAGATCATCGCGCAACGCCCCGGCATGACCGACGCAGAAAAGCGGACGTTCATCCAGCAACTCTCGACCCGCGACGGGACGCCCGCCGGCAATGGCGCCCCGGCCGCTTCTCGCATCGGCGCCGCCGTGATGGGCGGGATGTTTGCCGAGTCCGTCGACTTCGACGGCGGCGCGCTCAGGGGCGTCATCGTCGTCGGCGTCGGCCTGGCGCCGCGCTCGCTGGAACGGGATCTCATCGGGGAGCGTTTCGGCGCGGACGGCTTCGATGTGGCCTACCGCCAGCCGGGGATGACGCGCGTGGCGCAAGCGGCGGGCCGCGCCGTGCGGGGCGCGGCCGATGCGGGCGTCGTGGTCCTTGTCGATCCCAGGTTTCCGCGGAACGACTGGGGCGCCTTCTTCCCGCCCTACTGGCAGCCCGTGCGGGTTGGGCGCCGCGACATCGGGGCGGCCGTGGCCTCTTTCTGGCGCGGCCGGGACTCCTCGCAGGGATAGCCTTCAGCCCCGGGTGCGCGAGGGTGTCCCTCGCAAGAGACAGTGCGCGAGGGTGTCCCTCGCAAGAGACAGTGCGCGAGGGTGTCCCTCGCAAGAGACAGTGCGCGAGGGGGTACCCCTCGCAGAGAAAGCGGCGCCGATGGCGCCGCCTGCGGGGCGCTGTTAACCTCACGCCATGCGCAGGCGCACCAAGATCATCTGCACCGTCGGCCCCGCCACTTCGGACTATCCGATGCTGGAACGCATGTACCGGGCGGGGATGGATGTCGTGCGGCTCAACATGTCGCATTCGAACCAGGACGAGGCGCTGCGGGTGATCACCTGGATCAAGACCTTGAACCGCAAGGTCAAATACCCGGTGCCGCTGTTGCTCGACACGATGGGGCCTGAAATCCGCACCGGTCAACTCGATGCGCCCATGCGTCTCGAACCGGGCGAGGAGGTCCTGCTGACGGTGGAGCCCGCGTCGGATGGGGCCGCGGACGGTTCCGGTCGGCTGGCCAACGAAATCCACGTCAACTACCCCGAACTGCCGGAGGCCGTGGCGGTGGGCAATTCCGTCACGCTCGACAACGGCCTCATCAACCTCGAGGTGTTGCGGAAATCGGCCCGGGGGCTTCGCTGCCGCGTGGTCGACGGCGGCTCTCTCGGCAGCCGCAAGCACATCAACCTGCCCGGCGTGCACGTCAACCTGCCGGCCATCGCGGGCAAGGACCGCGAAGACATCCTGTTCGGCACGGCGCAGGATCTGGACTTCCTGGCGCTGTCGTTCGTGCGTTCCGCCGACGACATAGCCGCGGCGAGGGAACTCCTGGGCAAGAAGGCGCTCAAGATCATCGCCAAGATCGAAGATCGCGAAGGTCTCTCCAACGTGGAGGAAATTACCCAGGCGGCCGACGGCGTGATGGTCGCCCGCGGCGATCTCGGCATCGAGGTGGACATCGCGGTCATGCCCAACATACAGCGGAACCTCGTGCGGACCTGCGCCAGGCTGGGCAAACGCTGCGTCGTCGCAACGCACTTGCTGGAATCGATGATCGAGAACCCGATTCCCACCCGTGCGGAAGTGACCGATGTCGCCAACGCCATCTATGAGGGCGTGGACGCGATCATGCTCTCCGCGGAAACCAGCGTCGGCCGCCATCCGGTCCGCTGCGTGGAGCAACTGTCGCGCATCGCGGTCACCAGCGAGCAGTTTCCGAGCCTCGGTTTCGCCGCCGACTTCATCGCCGACACCGACAAGCACCATGTGGCCAAGGCCGCGGCCGGACTGGCGGAGGCGATCGGCGCCGCGGGTATCGTGGTCATTACCCGCCGCGGCGTGATGGTCGACCTGGTCACGAGCTGCCAGCCGCCGACGGTGCCGATATTCGCCTTCTCGAACAATAGCCAGACGCGCCGGCGGCTGATGATGAACCGCGGCGTGTTCTCGCATCGCACCGCCTTTTCGACAATGCCCGAGAAGACGATCCAGACAGCGCTCAACGTCTTGCAGGAGCGGGAGAACATTCCGCCGGAAGAGCGGGTGGTGGTGATTTCGGACGTGCTCGCCGAGAAGCGCGTCGATGCGATCCAGATCCGCGCCGTCGGCGGTTAGAGTTCGCGCCGGCGGTCGGGTAAGCTGGCGGCGCGCTTAAGCGACGCTTGATGGACATGCGCAGATTTCGCCTTCCCATACGGAAACGCGCGCCGAGTTCGCTTCGCGGAAGTCACCGCGGCGCGCCCCTTCGTGTCCTGTCTCTGTCCGCGCTCCTGTTGCTGGCCCTCGTCGCCGGTGCCGCCGAGAGGCGTATCGAACTCTCCAACGGCGATGTCTATGAAGGCGAGGTGGAGAACGGCGTCCGTTCCGGATTCGGCACCTACACTACCGCCGCCGGCCACCGCTACACGGGGTATTTCGAGAACAACAGGATGCATGGCGAGGGCGCCTTCTACTGGCCGGACGAGCGGGTTTTCGAGGGCACGTTCGTCAACGGACTGCGCAATGGCGAGGGCACGCTGACCTGGCCCGACGGCCGGGTATTCGAGGGCAGGTTCGTCAATGACCGGCGGGAGGGGCTTGGCCGGCTGACCTGGCCGAACGGAAACGTCTATACCGGCGAGTTCACGGACAATGCGATCACCGGCCGTGGCAGGCTCGTGTGGGACAATCAGGATGTGTACGAGGGCGAATTCGTCGACGGCATGAGAACCGGCTGGGGCGAGCAGACTTGGCACAACGGCAACCGCTACGTCGGGGAGTTCGACGCGAACCGGCGCCACGGCCTGGGCGCATACCACTGGCGCGACGGCACCGTCTATCGCGGGCGGTTCGCGGACAACCGAATGCAGGGTTTCGGCGTCAAATTCTCGCCGGACGGCGAGCGTTACTTCCAGCGTTGGCGCGACGGAGAACTGGTGAACGAGGCGTCCGTCGCCGCGAACGCGCGCTGCGCGCTGGTGCTGGAGGGCGAGCCGTGGATGTTCGCGAGCGCGGACTGCATCAACGGTCTCGCCCACGGCGCCGGCATTGCGGTGCGCCTCGACGGCGAGGCGTACGTGGACAACGGGCGTTTCGTCCTCGGCAACATGGTGGCGGGCGTCTTGCACCGGCTCGTCGTCGGGGACGGGCGCTGAGCGGTGTGCTCCGCCGAGTCCAGCGATGCCCGCGCGGCGGCGGAGGGCCATGACAACCCGCGCATGGCCGCGGAACACGGGTTGACGGAGCGCCACGTCGACATACCGGGATTCAGGATTCAGCGGGAGGTCGGTCGCGGCGCGGCATCGATCATCTATCTCGCGACCTGGGGAGACATCGGCCGCGAAGCCGCGCTCAAGGTCTCGGTGGGCGAGGCGTCGCAGGACCTCGAACGCCGGCGGCGCTTCGTGCGTGAATCCAGTCTCGTCGCGGACATCGACCATCCGCACATCGTCAAGGTGTACGACGCCGGCGCCGGCACCTTTCCGTACATCGCCATGGAGTACCTCGAGGGAGGCAACCTGATCGCCCGCATGGGCCGGGGGATGTCCGTGTCGGAAGCCGTGGGAGTAGCGAAACAGATCGCCCTGGCGCTCGATGTCCTGAGCGATCGCGGCATCGTCCATCGGGACGTCAAGCCGGAAAACATCCTGTTCCGGGGCCGCGACGAGGCGGTGCTGACGGATTTCGGCATCGCCTTGGAAGCGGACGGGAAGCCTTCTGCCGGAGAGATTGCCGGCACCGTTCCGTACATGAGTCCGGAGCAGGCGGCGGGCGGCGGCGTCGACGGCCGATCCGATCTCTATAGCCTGGGCATCGTATTCCACCTCATGCTGACGGGCGAGGTTCCCTTCTCGTCGGACGACGGCGACCCTGCTTCGGCGCGGGTCGTTCCCCGGCTGCCGGATTCGGTCTCCGCCTACCAGGACGTGTTGGACCGGTGGCTCCGGAAGAACCCGGCCGAGCGATTTCAGACCGGGGCCGACCTGGTTCGCGCGCTCGACGCGGTCCCGGGAGCGCGAGAGTGTTCCCCGCAGGAAGACGCGCTGGACTCCACGCCGATACCCCCGTCCCGCATCAGCCCGGTGTCCACCGACGAGGTTCGCGCCGTGGCGGGCTCGGCGTTCGCGGCGACGAATGTCCGCGCGGAAGGACCGCGTGCGCCGCGCCGCCGCGCCGCTTCCGTTGCTTTCGCCTGGGTGGCGGCGGCCGCCGTCGCCGCCGCTGGCTACTTCGGTTTCGACCAGCGGGCGGCGATCACGGACCTCCTGGTCCAGACAGGGATGATTGAGGACGTTTCCGCGACGGCGGCATGGAAGGTCGCCGAGGCGTTGCGTCTTGACCCGAACCAGTCACTGGCGGCGATCGTGGCCGCCTACCGGCGCGTGCTCGACAGCGATCCGGAACACGCCGGCGCCCTGGAGCGCCTGTCGACGGTTGCCGCCGCTTGGAAGCGAGACATCGACATCGCGTTGGAGTGGGACGACCTGGCGTTGGCCGAGGCGAAGCTGAATGAATCGCTGGGCGTGTTTCCGCAGGACGCGGAACTGACCGTGCTGTTCGAGCGGCTGTCCGCGCGGCGCCGGGCGGACTCTATCATGCAGAACACGAATGCCTTGCTCGCGAGCCAAGGCATGTCACATGAACCGTCGGCGTCCTCGGCCATACAGGCGTACCAGGAAGTGCTGCAGCGCCTGCCGGAGCACGCGGAGGCGCAAATGCGCCTGGACGAGCTGGCCGGGCACTACACGGGATTGGCGGAGCGGGCCGTGCTGGAGGGCGATGTCGCGGGCGCCATGGACAAGCTGGGGCGCGCGGTCGCCGCGAACCCGGACTATCCGGCCTTGGACAGCGTGCGCGCGCAGATCAACCAGGCCGCCACCCTGCAGGCGGAAATCGACGATCTGCTGAACAGGGCGAGCGCCTACCGGGCGGCGTCCGCGCTGGTCGATCCGCCCGAGGCGAACGCGGCGGAGATATACCATCGGGTTCTCGCGACGGATCGGGATAACGCGATCGCCGGGCAGGGCCTGCTTGAGGTCGCCGCCAGCGTGCTCGAGCAGTTCGGCGAGCATCTCGACGCGGCCAATTTCGAGGCCGCCAAGCACCTCGCCGACCGCTCCTCCGTCGTCGGGCTCGGCGAGGTTCCGGTGACCGAGATGCGCGCGCGCTACGATGCCGAAATCGCCCGGTTGGACACCGTCGCGCAGCTCTTGGCCGAGGCGCGCACATTGTTCGCGGACGGCTGGTTCACCCTGCCTGCCGATGGCGGCGTTGTCGCCAGGGTGCGCGAAGTGCTCCGGCTCGACCCGGGCAACACTGCCGCAACGGATCTGTTGACGCGCACCGCAGGGCGTCTAGCGGCGGCCGCCATGGAGGCGCATGACTACGGCCTCGCCGAGCCGGCCCGTCTCTACCTGGACTTGGCGCTTACGGTCACCCCCGATGTGGACGAGTGGCGCGATCTGCGCGAAACCTGGGCGGCGAGTGCATCGATCGGCGGCGAGTGAACTCTCGCGCCGGTGCCCCTGATATTGCGATGGACCCTCTTGGTTCCTATAGGTCGTTCGGGGATTCTCGAACCCGCGTAACCAGCGCGCGCGCCGGGGCATAGGTGGAATCCGCAGCCAGGGCTGCTTCGAGGTGCGCCATTTCGTCGCCCCGATCCTGCAGGTGGCTGAGGTATCCCAGGTAGTAGTGCGCGTACGGGTTTTCGCCGCTGATCGACAGGGATTGTTCGGACAGGTTGCGTGCGGCGGCATAGTCCCCCGCATCGCCGAGCAGGCGGGCGCGCAGATACGCCTCGTAGGCGCGGAGGTCGATCGCGGGTCCGGCGGACACTTCCGCATCGCCCAGCAGCAGTTTCTCCGCGATGGCATCTGCGATGGCGTCGCGCAGGGCGAAGATGTCGTTCATCGTTCCCCGCACGCTGTCCCGCCACGTCACGTCGAGGTCCGCCAGGTCGGTGAGGCGCGCCGTCACGGCGAGACGGTCGCCCTCGCGCCGGACGCTGCCCTCCACCGCGTAGGTCGCCCCCAGCGTATCGGCGAGTTGTCGCAATCGGGTCTCCCCGCTCTTGTGTTGGGACGTCTCGCTCGCGGCGAGGACGTCGAAGTCCGGGACGCCGGCGAGGCCGGACAGGATGTCGGCCGACAGGCCGTGCGCGAGGTGCGCATCGTTGCCGGTAGATCCCGCGTCGGCGAACGGCAGCACGGCGATGGCGATGCGTTTCGGGGCGATTTCGGGCAACACCATCCACCAGCCGATGCCCGTGCCCACGACGATGACGATCATCGCCGCGATGGCGAGCACGAAACCGTTGAGTCGTCGTGAGTTCAGTGGTGCGCCTGCCTGCTCAGGCCGAGCGTTTTCGAATGTATTTTCTCGCCTTCCCGGACGCGCTGGCGGCGCATGGCGCGGCTTGCCGCCGGGTAGATGGTCCGATCAGTTTCAGCGCTTCGGCACCTGGAGTTCGGTGATCATCGCTTCGAGTCGAAGGGTCTGCTCGTTCAACGCGGTGACGACGCGCCGAAGGTCGTTCGCCATCACGATGGCGGTCGCGGCCTCGATCGCGGTTTTCTCGTCCGCCAGGGCAGCGGTCAGAACCCGTCGCGCTGCCTGGTATTCACTATCGTCCATTCGGGGAGCCCTCCGTCATTCGAGCGTCAGCAACGTTAGCCCATTCCCACGCGTTTGGCTGCGCCCATGAACCGTTGCGCAACGTTGGCTGACCATTTGGTCTTGTTGGTCGGAGTGCGCGGATTTGAACCGCGGGCCCCCGCCTCCCGAAGGCGGTGCTCTACCAGGCTGAGCTACACTCCGACGCCCTCCGCGCGGCATGGGCCGGCGGGCGGCGTATTGTAATGCGGGCGGCGTGGAACACGCCAATCCGTGGTCAGGATTTCCTTCCAGCGAGATCCGTGGCACGCCTCAACGCATGCGGGCGACGGCGAAGCTGGTGAGCGCCTCGAGTGCCTCGCGGTAGATGTTGTGGGGCAGGCCGGCGAGGTCGTCGGAGGCACGGGTGGCGAAATCCACGGCGCGGTCGCGCGTGTAGTCGAGTGCGCCTGAGCGGCGGACGGCGTCGCGGACGGCGGTCAGCGCGTCGGCGCAGCGCGTGTCGAGCGCGTCGCGCACCAGTGCGGCGTCATCCGGACTGCCGTACTTCATGGTTCGTATAAGCGGCAGCGTGGCCTTGCCTTCGGCGAGGTCGTCGCCGATGTTCTTGCCCATGACGTCGCTGTCGCCCTCGTAGTCCAGCCAGTCGTCTACGAGTTGGTATGCGAGGCCGAAGTCCCTGCCGTAGCTCCGCATCGCCTGGATGACGTCCGGGTCCGTGGTGGCGAGCACAGCGGCGGTGTGGGCGGCGGCCTGGAACAGGAGGGCGCTCTTGCGCAGGATCACCTCCATGTAGTCGGCTTCGTCGAAGGCGGCGTTGCCGATGTTGTCGAGCTGCAGCACTTCGCCCTCGGCGATGATGTTGGTCGCGTCCGCAACGATGGCCATGACATCCATGTTGTCGAGGTCGACCATGAGCTGGAATGCGCGCGAGTAAAGGAAATCGCCGACGAGTACGCTCGGGGCGTTGCCCCAGGTCACGTTCGCGGTTGCGCGGCCGCGCCGCAGGTGGGAACCGTCCACGACATCGTCGTGCAGCAGCGTGGCGGTGTGGAGAAACTCGATGATGGCCGCCAGCCGGATGTGCTCCGAGCCGTCGTAGCCGCAGCAGCGCGCGGTCAGGAGCACGATCAGCGGACGCAGCCGCTTGCCGCCGCTGTTGACGATGTAGGCGCCGATCTGTTCCACCAGGTCGACCTCGGACGCCAGTTGGGGCGGGATGAGCGCGTTGACCTGGGCGAAGTCGCTGGCGGCGAGCCGATAGATGGACGCGAGGTCGGTTGCGCGCAGGCGCGGCGAGCGGGCGACTGCCGGATTTGACGCCATCTTGCCCAAGCTCCATTCGCGATGGCGCGACCGTCGTCCGCCTCCGGCCGCGCGTTGTAAAGACTGTCGCCGGTCCGTAGAATTACGCGCCTTTAGCCTGATCGCGCCGCGCGGGGCCTGTTGGCTGGTCGCGGCTTGCGAGGCAAATCTACGGTGAGCCGGATTTCGCGGCATTGTAGTACAAAGGGTGTCCTCGGGTTGCGTCATGTTTGCGGTTTTCGAGAGCGGCGGTAAACAGCACCGCGTGTCCGAAGGGGATGTGATCCGAATCGAGCGGTTGTCCGGGGAACCCGGTGAAAGCGTCGAGTTCGATCACGTGCTGCTGGTGTCGGAGGGCGACGACGTCGCCGTCGGCGCTCCCTATGTCGAAGGGGGCAAGGTCACAGCCGAGGTCGTGGAGCAGGGTCGGGCCGACAAGGTCCGGGTCATCAAGTTCAAGCGGCGCAAGAACTATCTGCGCCGGGCCGGTCATCGGCAACGGTACACCGCAGTACGGATCACGGGAATCAACGGTTCTGGAGGGTAGTGCATCATGGCGCACAAGAAGGCGGGCGGCAGCACGCGCAACGGGCGCGACTCCCGATCGAAGCGCCTCGGTATCAAGAAGTACGGCGGGCAGTTTGTCCGGGCTGGCAACATTCTCGTGCGTCAGCGGGGAACGAAGTTCTACGCGGGCGAGAATGTCGGTTGCGGTCGCGACTACACGCTGTTCGCCACCGCCGACGGGCATGTGAGCTTCTCCGTCAAGGGTCCGCAGCGCAAGAAGTACCTCAGTGTCACGCCGTCCACCGGCGAGTCCGATCCGGCGGCCGGGCTGACTGCCACATCGGAGTAACGTCGCCGCCCGCTTGAGTCCCAGCGGCGGGTCGTTAGCGCTCGGCGTCAATCGCCATGCAATTCGTCGACGAAGTCGCGGTTTCGGTTGCGGCGGGAAAGGGCGGTCCCGGCAGCCTGAGTTTCCGGCGGGAGAGGTCCGTCGCTCGGGGCGGGCCGGACGGCGGCGACGGCGGCGACGGCGGCGATGTCGTGCTGGTGGCCAACGAAGCGCTCAATACGCTGGTCGACTTTCGTTTTCAACCTCGCTACAGGGCCGAGAACGGCCGTCCAGGCGGCAGCCGCAACAAGACCGGCGCCAGCGGCCAGCCGCTCACTCTGCGCGTTCCGGCGGGCACCGCGGTCATAGACGAGGAAACCCTCGAGTTCATCGGCGACCTGCCGCGGGCCGGCGCCAGCATGCTGGTCGCCCGCGGCGGACGCCGGGGTTTCGGCAACGCGCACTTCAAATCGAGCACCGACCGCGCCCCGCGCCGAACCACGCCCGGAGAACCGGGCGAGACGCGCGCGCTGCGGCTGCAACTTCAAGTCATCGCCGACATCGGCCTGCTCGGCCTTCCTAATGCCGGAAAGTCGACGTTCATCGCCCGCGTTTCCTCGTCGAAGCCGAAGATCGCCGACTATCCCTTCACCACGCTCGTTCCGAACCTCGGCGTCGTGCGCGTCGACACCGATACCAGCTTCGTCGTCGCGGATATCCCGGGGCTCGTCCCCGGGGCCGCGGCCGGCGCCGGTCTCGGCACCCGGTTCCTCCGGCACCTGACGCGCACCCGTATCCTGCTGCACATCGTCGACGTGGCACCGCCGGACGGATCGGATCCTTTGCACAACATCGACGCAATCGAGCGGGAACTTCTCGCCTATAGTCCCGCCTTTGCGGAACGCCCGATCTGGATGGCGCCGAACAAGATGGACCTGACAACCGATACCGGCGTGGTGGATGCGATCCGGGCGCGTTACCCGGACCGGGACGTGTATCCGATCTCCGCCGCGACGGGAGAGGGAATACCGGCGGTCGTGCGCGCGCTCGCCGCGGGACTGGCTGACATCGATGTCGAAGCCGAGACGGCCGTGCGGCGGCGCATCGCCCGCGACGTGCTGCTCCGCTCGGAGGCGGATCGCCGCGCGCTGCGGGCCGTTTCGCCGGATTCGGATGTCGATTCCGATATTGCGGCCGAGGATCCGGACAGGGTGCCGCGATGAGCGCCGGGGCGCGACAGAAGCTTCTCGAGGCGGGGCTGTGGGTGGTCAAGATCGGCAGCGCGCTGCTGACCGACAACGGTCGCAATCTGCATCACGATGCCATTGCTGGCTGGTGCCGTCAGATCGCGGTCCTGCGCGAGGGTGGCCGCGGCGTGATCCTGGTGTCGAGCGGGGCCGTGGCCGAAGGCTGCCGCCGGCTGGGACTCGCGAGCCGCCCGGAGAGCGTGCACGAACTGCAGGCGGCGGCCGCGGCGGGGCAGATGGGGTTGGTCGAGGCCTACGAAAGGGGCCTCCGGCGCTCCGGCCTCGGCACGGCGATGGTGCTCCTCACCCATGACGACTTCGCCGACCGCGGCCGCTACCTGAACGCGCGCGCGACGCTCAAGACCCTGCTCGACTTCAATGTCGTTCCGGTGATCAACGAGAACGATTCGGTCGCTACCGACGAGATCAAGCTCGGCGACAACGACATGCTGTCGGCGATGGTGGCGAGCGCGCTCTCCGCGGATGTCCTGGTGCTTCTGACGGACCAGGATGGATTGCGGGAACGCGATCCCCGGGTGCATCCCGAGGCGCCGCTGGTGCGCGACGCTTCGGCGGACGATCCGCGGCTCGACGGCTATGCCGGGGGCGGCGGCGAGCTCGGCAGGGGCGGCATGGTGACGAAGCTCGCGGCCGCGCGGCTCGCGGCCCGTTCGGGCACGCATACGGTGATCGCCAACGGGATGCTGGACGATGTCCTGCTGGCGCTGTCGCGGAGCGCGGACATCGGCACGGTGCTCGCGGCCGACGTCGAACCGTTGGCGTCGCGCAAGCGCTGGATCGCCGGACAACTCATCGCCAAGGGCGAGATCGCCTTGGATGACGGCGCGGTGGAAGCGGTGCGCAACAGGGGCGTCAGCGTTCTCGCCGTCGGCGCCGTGCGGGCGACGGGAGAGTTCAGGCGCGGCGACATGGTCCGCGTCACGGACGCGGCGGGGGTCGAGGTGGCCAAGGGACTGGTGAACTACAGCGGCCAGGAGATCCGGCGGCTGTTGGGTGCCGGCAGCCAGGAAATCGAAGCGCGCCTGGGTTACGTAGATGAGCCCGAGCTAATCCACCGAGACAACTTGGCGGTGCTGTGATGCCCCCGTGGCCCGCCCGCCGCCGGGTGCGCGAGGGTGTCCCTCGCAGACAAGAGCAGCGCGAGGGTGTCCCTCGCAGAAAAAAGCAGCGCGAGGGTGTCCCTCGCAGAAGCGCCGTCAGCCGGGGAGCGCGAGGGGGTCACCCCTCGCAGACAAGAGCAGCGCGAGGGGGTCACCCCTCGCAGACAAGAGCAGCGCGAGGGGGTCGCCCCTCGCGGACAAGAGCAGCGCGAGGGGGTCGCCCCTCGCAAAAGAAAGAGCCGTCAGCCCAATGCCTGGATCTGGGCGTGCAATCGAGACTTGTGGCGCGCCGCCTTGTTCCTGTGCAGGATTCCCTTGCCGACGAGTTTGTCGAGAACCGGCACGGTGTCGGCGAAAGCCGCGGTCGCCGCTTCCTTGTCACCCGTCTCCACGGCGGCGTTGACCCGTTTCAGGTACGTGCGGTACATCGAGCGCATGCTCGCGTTGCGGGCCCGCCGAGGTCCGGTCTGGCGCGCGCGCTTTTTGGCTTGTGGACTGTTGGCCAAGTAAGTCTTCCTCCAAAACGACGCGCTAATGTGCCCGCGGGGGTCGGCGATGTCAACCGGGCCGGATAGCGGGACGGGTTCGGACACCGCGGACGTCGCCGCGGCGGGGTCGGTGGTCGCGTCGATGACGGCGCTGTCCCGCGTCAGCGGGTTCGTCCGCGATATCGTCCTTTCCCACTTTCTCGGCGCAGCGGGCGCAGCGGACGCCTTCTTTGTCGCGTTCCGGATACCGAACTTCTTCCGGCGGCTCTTCGCAGAAGGCGCCTTCGCACAGGCATTCGTGCCGGTTCTCGCGGAGTACCGCACCGGCGATCGCCGCGCGCTGGAGAACTTCATGCGCGCCGTGGCGGGCAATCTCGCTTTCGTCCTGGCGCTGGTGACGGTCGCCGGCATCCTGGGCGCCTACGGGCTGGTGGTGCTATTCGCGCCGGGATTCGCCGGGGACGATGCCCGCCTGGCGTTGGCCACCGACATGCTGCGCGTGACGTTCCCCTACCTGGCGTTCATCTCTCTCACCGCCTTTGCCGGCGCCATGCTGAACAGCTTCCACCGCTATGCGGTGCCCGCTTTCACGCCCGTCCTGCTGAACCTCTCGCTGATAGGGGCAGCGCTGTTCGCAGCGCCCCTGTTTTCCCACCCCGCGATGGCGCTGGCCTGGGGCGTGCTGGCCGCCGGCATTGCCCAACTGCTGTTCCAGTTCCCGTCGTTGCGTCGCCTCGGCCTGTTGCTTGTTCCGAAGGTCGACTGGCGCGAGCCGGGCGTGCGCAAGGTCGGGGGTCTGCTCGGCCCCGCCGTGTTCGCGGCGTCGGTCCACCAGGTCAACGGCCTGATCAGCGGCATTCTCGCCTCGCTGCTCGCCACCGGCAGCATCTCCTGGCTGTACTACGCGGACCGCCTGATGGAGGTGCCGATCGGACTGGTGGCGGTTGCGCTCGGTACCGTGCTGCTGCCGAATCTCTCGAGGCTGCACGCCGGGGACGATCGCGCGGGCTTCGCGTCGACCCTGGATTGGGGCCTGCGCATGGCGACCCTGTTCGCGCTGCCCGCCGCCGCCGCGCTGTTCTTCCTTGCCGTCCCGCTGGTGGCGACCATGTTCCATCACGGCCAATTCGATGCGGGGGACGCGCGCATGACGGCGGCGGCGCTGCAGGCGTTCGCTCTCGGCCTGCCGGCGCTGGTGCTGATCAAGATCGCCGCGCCCGGTTTCTTCGCGCGCCAGGACACGCGCACCCCGTTCCGCTATGCCGCGGTCTCCGTTGGCGTCAACATCGCGGCCGGGCTGGCCATGTTCTGGTGGCTCAAGCATGTCGGCCTGGCGCTCGCCCTCGGCACCGCCGCCACTGTCAACGCGGTGCTGCTCATGCGAGGCCTGCTGCTGCGGTCCGACTATGCGCCGACGCGCGCGTTGTGGCGCACGCTCCTGGCGTCGGCCGTCGCCAGCGCCGTGATGGTGGCTGTGCTCGCATGGACGCTTCCGGCGGATGATGTCTGGCTCGATGCGCGCGCATTCGCGATGGACCCCTTCGCCGTCGATGCGTTGCTCACCGGGCGCGCCCTGTTGCTGGCGTGCGCGGTCGCGGGCGGGGTGCTGGTATATGTCGCCGCCGCCTATGCGATGGGGGTGCGCCCGCGCGACCTGCGTCACCGCGTCTGAGCTTCGGCGAGTAGAATCCGGCCCATGGAGCTTATTCGCGGCATGCAGAACATCGCCCCGCGCCATCGCGGCAACGTCGTGACCATCGGCAATTTCGATGGCGTGCACCACGGACACCAGAAGCTCCTTGCGCGTCTCGTGGCGAAGGCAGCCGAGTTGCGGCGACCGAGCCTGTTGATGACGTTCGAGCCCCAGCCGAGGGAGTTCTTCCGGGGAAGAGAGGTCCCGGCGCGGCTGACGCGTTTTCGGGAGAAGATGACCCTGCTGCGGCCCGCGGGTATCGATCGCCTGCTGTGCGTGCCGTTCAACGAGGCAATGGCGTCCATGCCGGCGTCGCACATGGCCAGGGATCTCCTGCGCGACAGGCTGGGCGCCGAATACGTCATCGTCGGAGACGACTTCCGGTTCGGCGCCGGGCGCGTGGGCGACTACGCCATGCTCAAGGCTGCCGGCGACCGGTACGGCTACGGCGTCAGCCGCATGGGCACCCTGACACTCGGGAACGAGCGCGTCAGCAGCACGGGGATCCGCGCCGCGCTGGCCGATGGCGAATTCCCGGTGGCGGAGAGACTGCTTGGGCACCGCTACTTCATGATGGGGCACGTCGTCTATGGGCGCCAGATCGGCCGCACAATAGGCGTGCCCACAGCCAACATACGGCTGCAGCGCTACCGGTCGGCGCTGAGCGGCGTTTTCTGCGTCGCCGTGCATGGTCTCGACCGGCGGTACATCGGGGTCGCGAACATCGGCGTCCGACCGACCGTCCACGGCAGCGAACCGTTGCTCGAGGTGCACATCTTCGACTTCGACGAGGATATCTACGGCAGGCTGCTGACCGTAACGGTTCGCCACAAGCTGCGCGACGAGCGCAAATTTCCGTCGCTGGAAGCGCTGAAGGCGCAGATCGAGATCGATATCCGGTATGCGAAGGACTGGTGGGCGACATGAGGCTTCGCTGCTACGCCTTCGCGCTGCTCGTGCTCGGTATTGACCAGTGGACGAAATACATGGCAAGCGAACACCTTTCCTACGGGGCGGAGGTGGACTTGTTGCCGTTCCTGTCCTGGAAGCTGGTGTACAACACGGGCGCGGCGTTCAGCATGTTCGCGGATGGTGGCGTCTGGTCGCGATGGGCGCTGTCCGGGCTGGCGGCGGCCTTCGCCGTCTTTCTCGTGAACGAGATCCGCAAGCTCGAGCGCGGTGCCGGCTGGTACGGCTTCGCCTGCGCCTGCATTGCGGCGGGCGCCGCGGGCAACCTGGCGGACAGGCTGAGGTTCGGGCACGTGATCGACTTCGTCTTCGTGCACTACGAGGCGTTTCGTTTTCCGGTCTTCAACGTTGCGGACTCGGCGGTCACCATCGGCGCGGCCATCTGGATCGCGTTGGTGGTGACGCGGTCGATGTCCGGCGCGCGCGGGACTCCGTGATCGGGCATCCGGCTTACGCGAACTGCCTGACAGATCACACAAGTATTCGGTGTATTGACGCCTGCAACGCTTGGCTGGCCGGATATACCGTATGCATATGCGGGAGCGGAGTCGAAGTCGGTGGCCAAGGGATTCACGCTCATCGAACTGATGGCGGCGCTCGGGATTCTCGCGATCCTGGCCGCGCTCGCGTCACCCCTGTATAGCCGTTATAGCCTAGGGGCGCACCGGACGATGGCACAGGCCGATCTCCTGCGCTGCGCCCAGGGCATGGAGCGCCATGCGAGCCTTGCCTTCTCCTATCGGTCGGCGGTCGATGCGGATGGCGACGGTATCGGCGAAACGGACCTTGGTCCGGTGACGCCCAATATCTGCGCGCCGACATCGACCCACTATCGGATCGACCTGGTGGATGCCGGCGTCGAGGGTTTCCTGCTTCGGGCGAGTCCGGTCCGGTCCGGCAATGCGGTAGACGGGGATGGCGACCTGGCGCTCGACGCGTTCGGCGGACGATTCTGGGATCGCAACGACGACGGGGACTTTGGTGCCCGCGAAGACACGTGGAGCTAGGAGGCCCGAGCCGGGCGAGCGGTGTCACCCTGACGGAAACCCTTGTCGCGATCCTGGTCATGAGCACCGCCGCCCTTGGCCTTGCCGGGCTGCAGGCCGAGAACCTGCGCGCGAGTCGGGAGGCGCATGTTCGCACCGTCGCGGTGCAGCGCGCCGCGGACATGCTCGATCGCATCCGGGCGAACCGCGAAGTCGGCGTGGGCGGATTCGAGGTCGATGCGGGGCCGCCAAGCTTGGAAGACTGTCTGCGCGCCCCGTGCGATCCGGCAACGATGGCGCGCTTCGACATCGCCGTCTGGAAATGCGCGCTCGGCGCCTGGCGCGATGCCGTTGCCTGCAGGCGAATTCGGGAAGCGGGCGCGTTGGCGGACGCCGACGCGATGCCCGGACTGCCGGGAGGCGATGGCGCGGTCGGCATGGATTCCGCTTTGGGCCTGGTTACCGTCACCGTGTCTTGGCGCGGGACCGGTGGCGTCTCTCGCTCGCAAATCTCGATCGCAAGCAGGATGTGAACAAATATAAATAAACTATTGAAAATTCGTCGTATTGAATTCGACAAGCGGATTGGCGCATCGCTGATCGAGTTGATGCTGGCGCTGGGACTTGGCGCTCTCGTGGCGGCCGGCGCGGCTCGGCTGTTCGCCGACAGCCAACGCGCTTACGCGCTTCTCAATGCCCAGACGCGCATGCAGGAGTCCGCCCGTCAGGCGCTCGACTTCATCGCCCGCTCCGTTCGCTTGGCCGGTTACCTGGGCTGCATGTCGTCGCCGGATGCGGTGCGGAATACGCTGAACGGGTCGTGGGATGCGATGTTCGAGATCGATGTCAGCGTGCCGTGGAAGCCTTCGACGGGACCGATGCGCTTGGCACGCCGGATAGCTGGACGCCGAGTCTGTCGGCGCTGCCGCGGCAAGGCGCCCGGAGCGCGTTCGCCCGCGGCCGGGGTATCGAAGTAAGCGCGGTCTTGCCCCTGACCGACGTGCTGGTCTTGCGGCGGCTCGCGGTGCCGGGAGCGCGCATCGCGGGGGCGGTGGCGCCCGACGGGTTTCCGCTGGTCGAAGACGACGGCGAACTGGACATCGATGCCGGTGACTTCGCCGTCATCTCGGATTGCGGGCAGGCGGCGCTGTTCCGCGTCAGCCGGGTGGAGCGGGGAGACGGCGTCGCTACCCTGGTCCGTACGCCGGGCAGCGAGCTGTTCGACAACGCGGCGGGCGTATCGCTATCCGATACGGGCGCGCACTACGGGAGTGCGTCCTCTCCGGAAGGCGCGGCGGTCTTTGGCGTCGTTACGGAAATCTACTTCATCGCCCGCGGGACGGGACGCAACAATGTCGGATCCGCCCCGTTCTCGCTGTGGCGAAAGACGACGACGGATGCGCCGGTGGAACTGATCCAGGGAATCGAGGATATGCAGGTGCGCCTGGGCCTCGACGGGAATGGCGACGGCGCGGTGGAACGCTACGCGCTTCCCGGTGACGCCGTGGGTCAGGACGTGAGATCGATCGATGTGCGGGTGACGGCGAACAGCGTGGATGTCGTCGAAGGCCCCGAGCCGATGCGCCGCACGTTTTCGCGCGTGGTCGCGCTCAGGAACTGACGCGGGATGCCGGCCGCGCCCGTCGTCCCTCCTGTTGACGCCCTGCCGTTGAGGCAGGACGGCATCGCGTTGTTCATATGCCTGGTTGTCCTGCTGGTCCTCGGCGTGGCGGGAACGTCGGCTTCCCAGACGGTGTCCCTGGAGGCGCGCATGGCGCGCAACGGGCACGACGGCGAACTCGCGCTGCAGGCGGCGGAGTCGGCGTTGCGGGAGGGAGAGCGGCTTCTTGTTTCGCGGGGGTTCGACCCCGATGCGCCGGGCTTCCATGAAGGTACGGCTTTCGGCGCGCCGAAGCCCTGGGCGCTTCCGGAGACCTGGCGAGACACGGGGAGTCGCGTGGCGACGCCGCTGGCCGGCGCGGCGGCCCCGCCGCGATTCGTCGTCGAACGGATCGCCTTGGGGGCGGAGTTGGGCGGCATGGAAGTGTTCAGGGTCACGGCGCGCGCCGTCGGCGGGACGCGTCATGCGCGCGTCCTGCTTCAGAGCACATTCGCGCCGGCCGCGGGAAGGATGTCGTGGCGGGAACTGAAAGCCCCTTGAGTCAAGCTGATTGCGGACACCTGACCGGTCGGCCGCGCGCGTCTTCGACGATGCCGTCACCGTCGCCGTCGCGAGCATGCCGCACGCGCGCCTGGGCGTTGATGACGATCTGTCGCGCGAACTTGGGATCGCCGCCCTGCGGACAATACAGGAAGTTCCCGTTCTGCCAGTCCGTCAGACCGCTGGGCCGAATCATGAGGTAACTCCTGTTGCGGAACGAGCGCCAGTAGAATCGGTCGTCTTGCCCGAGCGGCGGCAACCGGCGAAGGAGCATGTCTCCGCCATCGAAGCGCCCGTTTGCGTTCTCGTCCAGGAAAACCAGCGCGCCGTTGTGCCAGGTGTTGCGCCGGCCGCAGCTTTGTTCTTGCGAGGGGTGCCCCCTCGCGCTGCTGTTTTCTGCGAGGGATTCCCTCGCGCTGCTATTTTCTGCGAGGGATTCCCTCGCGCTGCTATTTTCTGCGAGGGATTCCCTCGCGCTCCCTGGCCGAGGGCTCCCCGGCTGGGGGCTCTGTCCGGGGT
>CAZFGB010000210.1:0-20593 GCA_964518405.1 uncultured Pseudomonadales bacterium
CTTCAGCCGGGGAGCGCGGAGGGGGTACCCCTCGCATGAAAACCACCAGGGGGCAAAAAGACCCGCAGATACCCGCAGATTTGGGCTTGACGGAGCACTAGCGCTAGCTTCGCGTCGGTAGCAGGACGACGGCGGTGCCGAACGCGGTCGTAAGTCCCGACTGGTTGCTGTTCTGCATCTGAACCTCGACCAGGTGCTCGCCATCGACGACGGACTTCTTCACCACTGAACCCGTCAGCGTATTCGTGTCGCCGACGATGTTGGGGTGGCGGACCGACGCGTTGAGCTTCTTCAGCGTTCCGTCATCCCCCATCCAGTCCGTCACGATCTGGGTGAGCCAGCAGACGCGCTGCGGACCGAAGTCGAACTGGCCCGGCATGTTGCGCCGCTTCTGGGCGTGTTCCAGGTCGAACCGGCCGCCGCCGCCGAGCTCCCCCGAGCCTTCCGCTTCGAGGCGGTCCCGCGTGCTGCGCCGCAGGCCGAGCACGCCGTGGGTAAATAGGAACAGCTCCGATACCGAGTAGGTGCCTTTCTTCAGCGCCGGCATCTCGTCGCCCTCTGCAACATCCTCCCAATAACGCGTTTCGTCGCCGCGCCGCTCCCGTTCCCATACGAGCGGGTCCGCCGCTTCATACACGGAATCGGCATCGCCGCCTTTCGGACTACGGTCATATTGAAGCGTGCCGCCGGTGTTCTCGTAGCGCGCCATCAGGGTCCTGAATGTCGCCACCGTCTCGTGGCGATGGTTGGTGTAGGTGACATGGCCGGTGTTGAAGTTGATCGCGCCGATGCGGCTGCTGGTCTTCCGGATGGTTTCGCCGACGGTTTCCGAGACGGTGATGCGGTCCCCCAACCAGACCGGTCGAACGAAGTCGATCTCGACGCCGGCATAGTTGACCGGCAGGTATTGCGTCGACACCCGGGCGCGGTCGATGGCGCCGGTCTCTCCCGCAATGACGCCGAGGGCGACGCTGTAGAGGAAGCTCGGGGGCGCGGTGATCATGCCGAAGCGGCTGTTTCCCGCATGCGCCTCGTCCCGCCAAAGCGGGTTGTAGTCGCCGATGCCCTCGCAAAAGTTGCGTATGTTGTCGAGGCTCGCCTGCTTCGTCGGATGGTGGGGCAACACCTCCCCGATTCCCTTCCTGTACTCGGCTTGAAACTCGTCGATGGTCTTGATCAGATTCGGCGCGGCCATGGTTTCCTCCTCCTGTCCGTCTCGGGTTTACCCGATTCGCCGACGCGATTTCATCCGCGCCCGGCTACCTCGCGCATGAGCAGATCCATGGTGGCGATCTTATCGTCGCCCTCCCCGAACACCGCATCCGTCGCGATGATCTCGCTCACGCCGATCTCTTCGTACTGCGCAACGATATCCCTCATCTCGGCAGGCGTGCCGGCGATCGCGCGGCCGGGCGGTCCCAGCGGTTGACGACCCGCGGGATGGGCCTGCAAACGCGCCTCCACCTTCGCCTTTGTGGTGTCCAGGAACATCAACACCGCAGCCGTGCGCTCGATGTCAGCCGGGTTGCGCCCGACATCCGCGCAGTGCGCGTCCAGGATGGCGCCCTTGTGCTCCATCATCGCCACGTTGCCCCAGTGGTTCCACTCGTCGGCATACTTGGCCGTGATCTTGAGCGTGACCTTCTCGCCGCCGCCGCCGATGAGGAGCGGCAGTGGGTCCTGCACGGGCTTCGGCTCCAGCGTCGCGTCGGTGAGTTGATAGTACCGGCCCGAAAAGTTGCTGGTCTTCTGCGTATACAACGCCTTGATGACCTGGCACGCCTCGTCCAGCCGCCGCAGTCGGCCAGGTATCGTGTCGAACTCGATACCGTACTGGCGGTGTTCGTTCTCCTGCCATCCCGAACCGAGTCCCAGCACCACACGCCCGCCGGAAATGTGATCCAGCGTAGCCGCCATCTTCGCCAGCACCGCCGGATTGCGGTAGGTGTTGCCGGTGACCATCGTGCCGACGCGGACGCGCGGGACGCGCGCGGCCAGGGCCGCCAACGTCATCCAGGCCTCGGGGAACGGCATGTCGGTGTTCGCGCCCGCCGACATGAAGTGATCCGCGACCCAGAGGCCATCCCAGCCCGTCGCCTCCGCGTGCGTACAAAGTTCGACCATCTCGTTGAACGGCAGCCACGGGCTGGGCCAGTAACCAAAGCGCATCATCAATCTCCTGCGGGCGGGAAGCGCACAGTTAATGGGTACACGCCGCCGTTGTCAAAGCGGTCACATCGCCGCACGGCACTTTGAACGTCCGCGCAGCCTCTTTTCGTATCATAGGGGACAGCACCCTCGAGTCCGCCGCCGACAATGACCGACAGCAATTCATCGCGCCCCCTGGCCGTATCGCCGGCCGACGGTCCTGTCGCCGTCACCGGCGCCAGCGGATACGTCGGATCGTGGATCGTCCGCGAACTTGTGGAGCAGGGGTACTCGGTCCATTCCTGCGTGCGCGATCTCGGCAGACCGGAGAAAGTCGATCACCTCCTCGCCATGAACCATCAAGGCCTCCCCGGGAGCAATACGCTGTTCACCGCCGACCTCTTGGAGCGCGGCAGTTACGACCATGCGTTCGAGGGCTGCTGCGCCGTCATGCACGCAGGGGCCGTTCTTACGCGTCACCAAGCGACGCCGCAGGAGGTGTACGACGGCTGTTTCACCGTCGTGGATCAGGTCATCGAGTCGGCAAAAAGGTCCGGAACCGTGCGGCGTTTCGTCCTCACCAGTTCGTTCTCGGCGGTCTCCCACCCGGCCCATGAAAGCTACGTCTACACAGAGAAGGACTGGTGCACCGACAACATCGAAGACCGGCCGCCCGGCTGGTCGGAAGAGGACATCCCCAACAACCGGCATGCCGCCTACGCCTACGGCAAGGCGCGGGCCGAGCTGTTGATCTACAGGGCGGCCGAAGAAGACGGACGCTTCGAGTCGATCTCGGTGCTGCCGCTCGACGTCATCGGGCCGGTGATGTGCGCCAACCACGACGACGGCGGCTGGCACGTCTGGATCCGGCGGATGCTGCAGGGCGAACCCTTTACCCTGACGCCGGGGGGCAGAATGCTCTGGAACAACGTCGATGTGCGCGACGTCGCGGCGGCGCACCGGCTGTGCGCGGAAAGCACCGCGGCACGGAACGGTTCGCGGTACATCCTTGCGGCGAGCGACCGGTCGGGCGAACTCTTCACCTGGCAACTGCAGGCGCGGTTGAAGGAACTGTTTCCCAGGTTTCAGGACATCGGTGGTGAAGAGATGGACGGCGACACGCCGAAGGAGCCGACCTTCGACAAGCCGCGTTCCTACTGCACGCTCGCACGGCGGGAACTCGGCCTCACACCTTACACCATCGACGAGACGCTAAAGGCGACGGTCGAGTCCTACGTTCGGCTTGGGATCCTGCCCGCGCCGAACTCGTCCTAGAGAGCGACGCCCGACATTGTCCCGAACCGCGACTTGACGACATCGCTGACGGGCGCATCCGCCGGAGCGACGATGTCGCCGGAACGAACCCGGTACGCATCTGGACAATCCGCAGCCTTCGGCGTCTTTCCCGCCTCCACGTCGGATGCCGCGGCCAGGATCATGTTCCGAAACCGCACGACCCCGAGATCCGTCTGGCCGAGTAGTTCCCGGGTGCGGTCGGCGATCAGTCCCTGGCTGTCGGCGATGGCCTGGTCCTGCTCCGAGATGCCCCGGATCCCGGTGAAGCTCGATTCGCGCTGCAACGCGCGGTCGACCAGGTAATCGTTCTCGCGACGCCGTACGGGAACGTAGTCCGCGTCCATTTCGGGGAAGACGCCCCAGCCGCGACCCAGCCGCTCGGTCTCCTTCTCGGTCAACGGCCGGTCGGGGTTCCAGCAATAGCAGAAGATCCAGCACGACACATCGTCGATCGGGACCCAGGTGTTGCCGAGGTTGTTCTCGTCCGGGAAGTTGCCCGGTGCGAGCGAGTGGTTGGGCATGAGGAACTGGGTCATTCGCCAGTAGAGCTGGTCGCCGTCTGCCTGGCGGGATGCGCAAAGCAGCAGCCCGGCATCGTGTTCGAGCACCGTGAACTGCGGGCGGCCGTCCTCGATCAGCCAGCGAAAGCGGGCCATGGACGGCGGTTCATTTTCACCGTCCGAGCGGGGCTGCTGCGTTGAGACTTCATGCAAACCCACTCTTTCGCCGTCCCGGATGCCCGCATGCAGGTACGAGAAGTGCGCGGTGTCGAGGCCGCCCTCGCAGGCCTGGGCCCAGTTGCACTGCTGCAGCTTTTTCGACACGAACCGGTGCTCCGGCGGGACCTCCGCGAATTCGAACCGGGGCAGTTCGGGCGTGGCACCGTCTCCCATGTGCGCCCAGATGACGTCCCCCGATTCCCGGGCTTCGAGTGCCCGGATCTCCGCCTTCGGCCTGATCCGCTCCTCCGCCTCCGGAGCGAGGGTGGGAATCTCGAGGCAGCGGCCTTTGCGGTCGAACTTCCAGCCGTGATAGCTGCAGCGGATGCCGCAATCGGCCACGCGCCCGAAGAAGAGGTTCGCGCCTCGATGCGGGCAGACCGGCTCGACGATGCCGACGCGGCCCCGCGTGTCGCGGAAGGCGACGAAATCCTCCCCAAGGAGCCTGATGCGCTTCGGCGGACAGTCGGGTTCCGGCAATTCGCTGGACAAGAGCGCGGGCATCCAGTACGCGCGGAACACGTTGCCCATGGGGGTGTCCGGCCCGGTTCGCGTCAAACGCACGTTATCTTCAGACGACAGCATTCGGGTCCTCCCGCACACTCATTCCCGCATCGACTGTACACGAAATGCCGGACCGACTGTCGCGATAGCGCGGGACAACCGATACGAGCCGAGGCCCGCATACTCACCGAAACCTGAAAGGAAATGGAGGGTTGTGCGCAGCCAGAACAAAACACCGCAAAGAGTCGGCGAATCCGGTCCCAACGGCTGTCATTTTGTGGCAGTCCACCATCCAAGTTGTCGATTTGGAGCAGTTGCTCAGTGCGTAAAGCGCAACAGTCGCACTGAAGAGAGCCCACCTGATACTCCGCTCGCTGATCCACCAGCGATGATCGTCACGGTCATTCGGATCGCTCCCAAGTCGCTTGACATGGGACTGGCGACTGCGCGAGTCTAGCTTGAACGCAACAAAGACCCGGCCGAAAAAGGGCCGGAACCAGGAAGGTACAATCCCATGCCCCTCAGCACGGTCGTCGTGGTTGGCGATCGATTTGACCCTATCATGTTCAAGGTGGATCAAATCTGGGAGGGGGGCATGGATTCAGGTGCAACCATCATAGGCCCGATCGCTCAGGTTACCTACGCCTCTGGACGATGCGCGTTCGAATTGAACCCCAACCGAATAGACGTCAAAGTGCAAGGCGAAGAGGTCATGCCGGAAGAGTTGCGCCTAGTGGCTAAACGATTGGTTGACACGCTCGAAGGTATCCGGGCAGCGGTGTCCATAACCGGTATCGGATTGAACTGCGACTTTGCGTTTCCGACATCCAGCCAAACCGGGAAAGAAATTGCCAACCAGTTATTGACAATGAATACGATGAAGAAGCTCACGGAGGCAAGCCCTCAAGCAACTTCTGCGTCAATTCAATATGACCTAGGCGGATTGTCGTATACGGTCCGCTTTGAACCCGAGGCCCAATCGGGCGGTCAGAATCTATATGTCGCGATCAACGGCCACCAGAATGTCGTTCCTTCCGACAGTCTTGCAACGAAGCTCAATCAGTTCGCGGCATTCCGCGATCATGTCGAGGCCCTGCATGGTGGAGTTCGCACGACACTCATCTGAACCGGAGACAAGGCCCGTATCGATACCGATTTCATTGGTATCCGAAGCCAGGATCCGCGGTTATCTGGAAGCTCCTCTCCCGTTGGAAGAGCCGCAGACGGGGACTAGGTATGACGACTACATCATCGTCGTGACGAACATGGCGAAACGCCTAGCTGCTCTTGCGGTGATGGGGAAACCCATATCCGCGTTGCACTCGCATACCATGGAGTGGTTCTGCCGTGAAGCTTCAGTGAGATATAAACGCCCCTTACCGACCGGCAATAGACTCATTTGGAGAGAGGATATTGTCACGTCAGCGTATCGCGAGCGGCTTAACGAACTTCAAGAATGTGCTCTTGAGGAGCAAATCACCCCTGACCCCAAATCGTTAAAGGACTTCAACAGGTTCGTCGACATGGCCGACAGTCCGTCGATGGAGGGCGCTTTGTTCCTATTGAAAGATGGGACCTACCGGGCGATGTGGCGAGACGATCACTGGCGTCTTAGTCTGCGGTTTCGCGGTGATAGCAAGATAGACTACGTACTTTTGGATCGGACTAATCCACCCAATGGAGAGACCGGCACGGTCGACTTGATGGGCTTCGGCAAGTTGCGCAGAGGCTTGGATCTTGAGTCGTTGCTGTCGGAATGAAGGGGGATTCGTTACCCGAAACGGATCACGTCGTTCGGTACATCGGGGGCAGCAATGTAGACGGCGAGGAGGTGGATTCGGCAGGCTTCGAGGATCTGGAACCTTCGGTAAACTGGTTGGAATATCACGAGGGTAGCAAGGACGAACAAGTTGCAGGTGTGCGCGAATTGATGCACCTCACGCCAGGGTCGACGGCCAAGCTAGCCGAACTCAGCGTTGGGACGATCTGTCGCATACCTCCAGGCCTTGACGTCGTGGAGGATCCGGAACCCGCTACAGAAAAATGGCCAAAACCTGACCCCTCCCATGCACTGATCGTGGGTGTTCCTGCAGATCGGCAACAACTCATCTACGAAGCCCTCGCAGACAACGTCATTGCGTTGCATCCCGCCATTCTGCCAGTGACATCCTAGAAGTCCCCCGACTGTCAACCAATTGCTCTGGTCCACATTTCCAAAAGTGAAACAGGTGTCCCCTGCAACGAGGTCAATGTCGTAGAGGGAGGGGGCATCCACCGAGAGAATGGCCAGACACTGTCGCCGCATGAAGTTGGGAGTGTTGGATCAATCGCCGATCGCCCGCGGGGAGGATGCGCGCGCGGCCGTCGACAACACTATCAGGCTTGCCCAGCACTGCGAAGCCTTCGGCTACCACCGTTACTGGATCGCCGAGCACCACGCTTCCAGTACGCTGGCGAGTTCGACTCCGGAGATCCTCATCACCCGCGTGGCGCGCGAGACCGACCGCATTCGCATCGGCTCCGGCGGAGTGATGCTGCCGCACTATTCACCGTTCAAGGTCGCCGAGAACTTCCGCATGCTGGAACTCATGTATCCCGGAAGAATAGATCTGGGCGTGGGCCGGGCGCCGGGAAGCGACGGCCTCACTGCTGCCGCGCTGGCGTACGGCAATCCTCTCGGCATCGAGTACTACCCAGCGAAAGTCAAGGACCTGGTCGCATTCGTCTCGGGCGAAAAGCCCTTCACGGAGGCGTTCGAGCGTCTTCGCGCGACTCCGAACGCACAGACCACGCCGGACATATGGATGCTGGGGTCGAGCCTCGACAGCGCCGTCTACGCCGGGCGATTCGGTCTCGCGTTCTCCTTTGCCCACTTCATCGCGCCACAACCGACGGTCGCCGCCATGCAGCGCTATCGCGACGAGTTCCGGGGCGAACACCTTTCGGCCCCGTATTCCTCCGTCGGCGTCTTTGCCATCGCCACGGAAGACCCCGAACGCGCCGACCTGTTCCGCCGCATGCGCGAGATACAGCGCATCCGCCGCGACCGTGGAATCCGCGGGCCGCCGCCGACGCTGGAAGAAGCCGCCGACGCGCCGTTCAGCGACGAAGAGATGGAGCAACTGCGCAGCAGGCGTTCCCGGCAAATCATCGGCAGCGGCGCAGAGGTCAAGGCGGAGATCGATGCCCTCGTGGAAGAGACCCAGGCCGACGAAGTGGTCGTGCTGACGATCACGCCATCGTTCGACGACCGCGTGAAGTCCTATGAACTCATCGCGGACGCCTACCGCGAATCGACTACTCCTCCAGGCCCCGGCCGATCCTGAACACGTGGCCGTCGGGATGCCGGACGTGCATCTCTCGCACCCCCCACGGCATGTCCGCCGGGGGCCACGTTACCTCCAGACCCTGGTTCAAACAGTGTTGGTGGATGGCGTCGACGTCTTCGACCCAAATTGACATCCAGACCCCCTGGTCGCCGTTCTCGTCGCCGTCGGGACCGAATGTTCGCGGCGACGGGCCGCGTCCCCGGCCCCCTTGCGCGTCCTCGCAAAGGAAGATCTCGCACTCTCCCGAGCAGACGCCACCGAACCCGGGCGGATCGCCCCACTCCCAGCCCTTGGTCCATCCGAGTTTTTCGAACCACTCGAAGCTGGCACGAATGTCCGAAACGTTGAGTATTGGCGTCAGTCCCTGGGCAATCATTCGGGAGCCCTCCATGCAGACAGAGGCACAGCATACCGGGCGATGGGCCAAATCGTAAGGAGAGACGGGCAACCGGCGATCCGGTCCAGCCGAGTGCATCGACTCGGTGAATCTGGGATGCTTGAACGCAAACGATGCAACGAACAAGGCACGTCCCATGAAACTCGGCATTAGCCATCAGCGTCCGCAGGACCTAACCGACGACCACTTCGCCTACCTTCGCAAGATGGGTGTGGAAACCATGGAGGCGCGTCTTCCGACCAGTGACGCGACGTTCGACACATTGCGGGACATCCGGGACAAGGTGACGGACGCCGGGTTCGAGTTGCACGAAATCATGCTGGACGATCTCTACTCGTCGAAGGAGTTCACGCTAGGGCTTCCCGGCCGCGACGACACAATCGATCGGTTCAACGAGTTCCTTCATGACCTCGGGCGGCTGGGCATCCAATACACCACCTATGCGTGGCACACCGGCGGCGCCTACATGTCGGGCATGACAACGACCCGCGGCGTCCAGACCCGCGAACTTGTCGCCAGCGAGGCGCTGGCCTTACCCGACGCCTACGACACGCAATACGACGACGACACGATGTGGGCCAACTTCGACTACTTCATGGAGCGCGTGCTGCCAGTCGCGAGGGAGGCGGGCGTCAAGCTGCAGTTGCATCCGAACGACCCGCCCCTGACCCACCAGGGCGTGGCGCGAATCTTCCGCAGCACGGACGCCTACCGCGACTCCATCAAGCGCACCGGCGGGGACAACCACGCGGGCATCCTGTTCTGCGTCGGCACCTGGTCCGAGATGCCGGGACCCACCGGCGAGGGTGAAGACATCATCGAGGCGATCCGCGAATTCGGACCCACCGGCCACATCCACCAGGTCCACCTGCGCAACACATCCGGGCCGCTGCCGCGGTTTCACGAGACGTTTCCCGACAACGGCTACCTCGATCTGCCGGCCATCGTGCGGACGCTGGCCGAGGTCGGCTTCGACGGCATCGTCGTGCCCGACCACGTGCCGGGGCGCGGGCGCGGTCAGGTGGAGGAAGCCTTCATATTCGGTTACATCCGGGCGTTGATACAAACTTATGGCTGATGGCCAATATCCGCTACGATATGCCGTAGAAGGCTCACGCATTTTGTGGGCTGTGACCGCATGACGCCCAACCGACGGCTCTCTGGAATCCCCGGTTGAGATTCAGTGCCGCGGTATGGCCGTTAAGTCAGGACATCATGGCAATGCCCGCTTTCGACACACATAAGGCCGTCAAGGCATTGCGTAGCGCCGGGTTCGACGATACCCAGGCCGATGCCGTGGTCGATCAGATCAATGGTGCCATCAACAAGAACGTCGCCACCAAGACCGATCTCGAACAGCTCCCGACAAAAGAGGAACTGCGTCAAGAGATCGCCAAGCTCGCAACCAAAGAGGAACTCGCACGGTACTCCACCAAGGAGGAACTACGCCAAGAGGTCGCCAAGCTCGCAACCAAAGAAGAACTGCACGACGAGGTTGCGAAGCTTGCAACCAAGGACGATCTGCGCCAAGAGGTCGCCAAGCTCGAACTGCGGATAGAGACTGAAATTGAGAAGCAGTCGTCCAAATATCTGCGTTCTATGGTCGTGGTGGTCGCCGGGATTGTTGGGCTTGCGAAGGCGCTCGAACTTCTTTGGGCGTGATTTGTACCCCGCTGCAGCGGTGTGTGGCGCATGTCAGGGTTCCGTTAGCTGGCTCTGCGAGATGCGCTCCAGCATCCGTAGCCGCAGACCGTCCTCCACGTCGCGACAGTCGTCGAGTCCGGCGAGGTTGCGCGTCTCGTCGGGATCGTCCTCCAGGTCGAACAACAGGTAGACCTGCCCGTCATCGTTGATGGCAGCCCTTCCACTTCGCATTGGCCAGCATGATCTCCCCTTGGATCTCAGAGATCGCGTCTTCACGATACGGCGTAGTCGATCCGTTCATGGCGGGCACCAGCGACTTCGCGAACTGCTGATACTCGATTTCCCCGCCGGCAAGTTCCACCAGTGTGGGACCCGCGTCGCAGTTCTCCGCCGGCGAGTCGTTCACGCGTCCACCGTCTGACGCCGTTTCCGGGGTGCGCACGATCAGCGGCACGCTGACGGCGCCGTTCAGGAAGTTCTGTTTGTAGATCAGGCCCCAGTCACCGTTCATCTCGCCGTGGTCCGACGTGAACGCGACCACGGTGCGGTTCAGTTCGCCGCGCTTTTCCACGACCTCCAGGACTTCCCCGATCTGGTGATCGATGAGCGTCACGTTGCCAGCGTAGTTGGCCCGCATCGCGGCTTCGTCGCCCGGATCGAGTTTCGGCGAGCGACGTTCCATGAACTCGTCGAGCCAGCCCCGGGGACAGTCGTGATCGTCCGGCGCGCGCGGGACCGGAGCCGGCATCGCCTCCGGTTCGTACATGCTGGCGTATACCGCGCGGATTTCGAGGAGCGTTTCGACAACAAGCCGCACGTGGTCCGGCCGTCCGTGCTGCCGCTGGAACTCTATTACGACGTCTATGTCGGCCAGTGCGCGAAGCGTTACCTCGAGGAATACGACCGGGAGAAGCCCTGGTTCTGCTGGGTGAGTTTCGGCGGACCACACGAACCCTGGGACACGCCGGAACCGTGAGGATGCAGATGGGTCTTGCCGAACAGGCTCGTTCGGTATCCGAGATTTCGGATCACCCGCATCCACGTCGATGCGTCTTCCGGCAGGGTGTACTGGAAGTTGTTCCAGACGGCGTTGTTGTGCGGATAGCGGCCCGTCGCCAGCGTCACCCGGGCGGGAACGCAGATCGGCGTGGTGGTGACGCAACGGCTGAAACGTACGCCTTCGCTGGCGATGCGGTCGAGGTTCGGTGTCTTGAGCCAGCCGCCGCTGCAGCCCATGGCGTCGGCGCGCTGCTGGTCGGTCATGAAGAACAGGATGTTGGGCCGGGTCATGGCGCTCCCTCGTTGCGACCAATCAGATGACGCCGCGTTCCCGCATGGCGTCGAGCGCCGCCGCGTCGTAGCCGAGTTCCCGCAGGATTTCCTCCGAGCGCTCGCCGAGGCTCGGCGGGTGCTTCGGCTCCGCCTTGGGAACGTTCGCGATGTTGATCGGAGGTCTCACGACCGACGGCACTTCGAACCCGTCGTCCTCCGCTGGGACGATCATGGCGTTGTCCCGCAATGACCGTCGCCGCGTCCAGGACCCTGAGGCCGGAAAAGGGATGTTTGTCCATAGCCCAACGCCGGCGCCGGAACGCAGCGCCCGTTCTCACGAAAGGTTGTTGGAAAATTAGTGGCATGGTAGATAGCGCCAGTCAAGGCGGAGACCGCGGAACCATGCCCAATCCGGAACAACAGCGGCTGCTTCGCTTCCTCAAGCACGGCATCGAGACAGGCAGGACGGCGGATGCGGGCGGTGTCGTCAGGAGCCCGGTCGAGGATTTCACCTGCCCCGACCTGCTGGCGCAGGAACAGCGGGTGTTCTTTCGGGAGACGCCCCTCCTCATGGGCCTGTCGTCGGATCTGCCGAGGCCGGGCAGCTACTGGGCGGATGGCGAGACGGACCTTCCCGTTCTCATGACGCGCGGCGGCGATGGCGAGTTTCGCGCTTTCGCGAACGTCTGCCGCCACCGGGGCATGCAGGTGGTCGCCGACGGTCGGGGGGACCAGGCCCGGTTTTCCTGCCCATATCACGCGTGGACATATGGCAACACCGGCGAACTCATCGCCGTCAACCGCGAGTGGTCGTTCGGGGCCGTTGACAAGGCCAGTCGGGGACTCGTCCAACTGCCATGCGCGGAATATGCCGGGATGCTGTGGGTCAAGCCGACCCCTGGCGGGGAAGTCGACGTCGCCCGGCAGCTCGGCGGACTTGCGGACGAGATGATGCAATGGGGCCTCGCGCGGCACCCGTATGGCGCCTCGCAATCGATCCGCGCCGACATCAACTGGAAACTCGCCATCGACACGTTCGGCGAGAACTACCATTTCGACGTCCTGCACCGGAACACTCTGACGTCCGAATTCCACGGCAACCTGCAAACCCACGACGTGTTCGGTCTGAACTACCGCATGGTCTTCGCGCGACGCCGGTTCATGGAAATCGTCAACGAGGTGGGCGATACGGATGATTGGCCCTTCCGGCGGATGACGCTGAGCGTGTACTTCGTCTACCCGAACGTTATTCTGCTGGTCGACCCGGGAGCGGTAGACGTCCTGCGCATGTTCCCCGATGGGGACGATCCCGGGAAATCCCGAACCGCGCACAGCTTCTACGTCGCGCCGCATGCCCGGCAATACTACGAAGAGAATCCGGACGGCTACGCCGAGCGCTTCGCCTCCTTCAATCACGTTGTCGAAAACGAAGACTATCGGGTGGCGGCATCGGTTCAGGCGAACGCCGCCTCCGGCGTGCAGACGCACATCCTCTTCGGCCGCAACGAGCCGGGGCTGCACCACTATCACAACGCCCACCGGCGCGGTCTCAACCGCCCGTTGCTTGAACTCGAGCCCGCGTGACCGGCGCGTCGGAATAGCCGACCATGCGCACCGTGAAGGCGGACATCGCCATAGCCGGCGCAGGCATCGCCGGCCTGTGGCTCGCCAATCTCCTTCTCGGCCGGGGCTTCGACGTGGCGGTTTGCGAGCGCGGCAAAGTCGGCGGCATCCAGACCATGGCGTCCCAGGGGCTGATCCACGGCGGCGTCAAGTACGCCCTCGGCGGAACCGCCACCCGCGCCTTCGAAGCGGTCTCGGACATGCCGCGCCGTTGGCGCGCCTGCCTCGAGGGCTCGGGCGAAATCGACCTGCGCGGCGTGAGGGTGATTTCGGACCGCTACTACCTGTGGTCACCGGACGCTCCCGGCGCGCGACTCGCGGGGTTCCTGGCCAGCCGGCTGTTGCGTGGCCGTGTCGAAAAGCTCTCGCATTCGGAGTATCCGCAGCCGTTCACAGGCCGGGCTGGCACGATGTACCGCCTCGACGACTTCGTGATCGACGTGGCGGGTCTGGCGCAACGGCTTGCGGCGCCGCTGGAAGAACGGATTTTCCCCATGGCGGTCGAACCGGAGGGGCTCGTGATGCGCCACGGAATGGTGCGTGCGTTCGAGAGTGCGGACATCCGGATCGAAGCCGAACGCTTCGTCTTCGCCGCCGGCGCGGGCAACGAAAAACTCGTCGTCGCCGCGGGCGCGGAATCGCGCATGAGACGACTCCCTCTGAAACAGGTCCTGGTCCGCAGCGCGGACCCGGAGCCGATCTTCGCCCACTGCATTGCCGGCATGCGTGCGGAACCGGCGCTGACCGTCACTACTCTGCCGGGATATCACTACCTGGGCGGGGCCCTCGCCTCGGACGGCGCGAAACGAAGCGACGTTGATCAGATTGACGCGGCAAAGCGGGAACTCGCGCGCACACTCTCTTGGATCGACTGGTCGAACCGAACCTTCGAGACGCTGTCGATCGATCGTGCCGAGCCGGAGGGACCGCGCCTCGAAGGGGTACTCATCGAAACCCACGAGAACGTTCTCGTCGCCTGGCCCGGAAAGCTGACTCTCGCGCCCGGCCTCGGCGATAGCGCGATGCGCGCCCTGACCTGATGCTGCCGCGTCGGCCGCTCGGCACCACCGGCATGGAGGTCTCGCTCATCGGGCTGGGCACCGTCAAGATCGGTCGCAATACCGGCCTCGACATCGATCCGTTCGATCTGCCCAGTCTGCGCCAGGCGCGCAGGCTGGTAGACCGTGCGCGGGACCTGGGAATCAACCTGATCGACACGGCGGCCGCCTACGGCGAAAGCGAATCACGGCTCGGGGAACTGCTGAAAGGGAATCGGCAGCGATGGGTACTCTGCACGAAGGCCGGGGAGATTCACGAAGGTGGCGAATCCCGATACGACTTCAGCGAACCAGCGGTACGCCGGAGCATCGAGACTTCCCTGCATCGCCTGCGCACCAACTATCTCGATATCGCACTGGTGCACTCCGATGGTCGGGATATGGCAATCCTGGCCGACTCCGGGGCCCTCGACGCACTGCACGCATTGAAACGGGCCGGCACGATCCGCGCCGTAGGCTTTTCGCACAAGACCGCGGCCGGCGGCAGGGCCGCGCTCGCGCAATGCGACGTAATCATGACCGCGTTGAGCCGCGGAGACCGCAGCCAGCGCGACGTCGTACGCGAGGCCGGGGACCGCGGCTGCGGCGTATTGGTAAAGAAACCCCTCGACAGCGGCACCGCCAAACCGGAGACGCTACGCTATGTCGCCGGCCAGCCCGGCGTATCCAGCATCGTTGTCGGCACAACGAGTCTTTCGCATCTCGAAGCCGATGTCGCCGCTGTTCTCGGCTAGCGGACTGCGTTGCAGAACCGCACGCGAGCGCCGGTCACCACCTGCACCCCAATAACCCACGTCTCGTCTTCTTGACGGCGGCCATTCCGCCATCGCAGGGCGGCTCGCCGGCGCCTTTCGGCGCATCGGTCGGGCCAGTACGGCCGACGGAATTGTCCGGGCCATGAAAGCCGCAGGATACGATGTGCGTGAAAGGGATCCGTTCAGGGCGACGCGGGGTTTCGGCGATGTGGGCCGCAGTGCCGCTCCCATCGTCGGGCGCCTGCGGGCCATGTGGGAGCGGTTCCGGGAACCCATAATCGAATCATTTCCATCCCTATCCCGACGGCAACGGACGCATGGCGCACTTCGTCATGAACGCGATGTTGGCTTCCGGCGGATACCCCTGGACGATCATCCGGCTCGAAGATCGCGACGCCTATCTCGCAGCGCTCGAGGCCGCCAGCGTCGATCAGGACATCGAGGTCTTCGCGCGCTTTCTCGCGGAGCGCGTTGAGTGGTCACGGGACCAGATCTAACCTTCGGAAGATCGAATCACGCGACGTTCGCGCAGTTCCGCCAGTTTTGAGTCTTCCAGACCCAACCAACTCCTGAGGACTTCGTCGGTGTGCTCGCCGATGTACGGCGGCGACTCCGGCTCGGCCAGGGGCGTGTTCTGGTAGCGGAAAGGCGGCGCCAGCAGGGAGATGGTGTTCCCGTCCGCTTCCTCCAGCGTCCGTACCATGCCGCGTTCGGCGACTTCCGGCGAGGCCAGCGCCTTGTCCACGGTTCTCACCTGGCCGGCGGGCAAGTCCCGCATGCGTGAAATCCAGTGTTCCGCCGGCTGTTTCATCAACTCGCCTTCGAGAATCTCCCACAGCAGCTCCCGGTTCCTGAGCCGGTCGGGAGGTCTCGCGAAACGCTCGTCGCGCGGGAGTTCCGGCCGCTCGATGACGTTTTCGCAAAAACGGGTAAACAGCCGGTTGGAGGCGATGGCCATGTAGATCGGGTCCGTGGCCGTGCGGAAGAGACCGTTCGGCGTGGCATAAATGTGCCTGTTCCCCACGCGCTCCGGCACCACACCCATGCCGAGCCACGCCATGGCCATGTTCCCGAGCGCGGCGATCGCCGTGTCCATCAACGCGAGATCGAGATAGTCGCCCCGACCCGTCTTTTCGCGCGCGATCAACGCCGCGCACACGGCGCTGGTCGCGTGTCCCGCGGTCAGCGTGTCGATGAGCGACAGCGCGGTCCGCATCGGCCGTCCGTCGGGTTCGCCGGTCATGGCCATCATGCCGGACTCCGCCTGCAGCACGGGGTCGTAGCCGGGGCGGTCGCTCATGGAGCCGTGCTCGCCGTAGGCCGAAATCGACACGTAGATAAGTTTCGGACAGATGGACATGACGCGTTCGTGGTCCAGTCCGAACCGATCCATCACCCCTGGCCGGAAGTTCTGCACCAGGACATCGCACCGGCGGGCGAGGTCGAGCGCCATCTGCTGGCCGTCCGGGTCCTTCAGGTCGATGGCGACGCTCTTCTTGTTGCGGTTGAACCCCATGAAGAAGGGGCTGCGCGCCGGCTGTCCATCCTCGTCGAGACCGCGCACGTCATCGCCGGTCGCGGGATTTTCGATCTTGATGATCGTGGCCCCGAGGTCGGCAAGCTGTTGGGTTGCGAGCGGACCGGCGATGATGCGGGAGAAATCGAGGATCTTCACTCCCGCCAAGGGCGGCGTGGCCTTGGTTACTGAATCAGCCTGCGTCTCCATCGAAGTCCTTAAGGCAGCGAAGCGGGATAGGCGTCACGGTTGACGCTTGATCGTCTGCCATGCCCGGTGGCGAGGCCGGCATGGCAAGCGGTTGTCATCCTTGTCGACGACCGAAATCAGCATACCACCTGTGCAAATCCGCCTGTAACATGGCCCTTGGATCGGGTAAGGACACGCGAGGAGAAGAGATGAAGCTGGTCGATCCCACCGTCGCCGCTCCCGTGCGGGAATCCAGGCGGGCGCCCGCGCTCAGCAGTCTCGACGGGCTGACCATCGGCCTGTTGTCCAACGGCAAGCTCAACGCGGACGTCCTGCTCGAGGAGACGGCCAAGGTCCTGCGGACCCGGTTCGGCGGCAATGTCCTGCCGATGGAGGCGAAAGGCAGCGCCGGAGCGCCGGCGCCGGCGGACATGTTGAAAAAGCTCTCCCTCGAGTGCGACTACCTGATCACCGCATCCGGCGACTGAGGCAGTTGCTCGACGTGCAGTTTGCATGACGGCATCACCTTCGAGCAGACCGGCAAGCGGGCGGTCGTTCTATGCACGGCCCCGTTCGAAGTCACCGCGAAAAACATGGCCCGAATGCTGGGCCTTCCCGACTATCCCTTCGTGATGGTCGATCATCCGCTGGGCAGTTGCACCGCAGGCGAGATCAGGCAAAGGGCCGCGACCGCATCGGAGCAGGCAATCGGCATCCTCATGGGATGACTGGGCCGCGATCCCGCCGCGGCCCTTGGGCACTACGCCCGCGCGGTCGTCGGGATCAGCAGTTGGCCCGCCAGGCCCGCCCCTCCGGTGCACGCCCGATCCGGCCATTCAAGGACATCAACAGTCTATGCACACGCCAATGGGTCGACTCTGCATGATGGAGCCCCTGCCTCGGCTCCAGGACGGGATGAACGCCGAGTGGCCGCCCCCGTCGCCGCCGCCCACGGTGACGAGAATGTCGTCGGGATTCAGGCCCCGGTGAAAGTCCCGCCTGCCCTGGCGCTCGTACTCGCGGAACACGAACTTGCCGATACGCTCCATGCCCTCCCTCGGCCGCTTCGCTTGATCGAAGAGGTACTCCTTCACCCTCGTCTTCGTCCAGCCGGCGCGGGCGATGATCTCGACGTGTTCCGGACAGATCACCACCACGCTCTGTCCGGTGGTGATGCAGCCGTAGTTCGCCATGGCATCAGCCATCGATTCCAGGATGGCTTCCGGCGTGTTGCCGCCGTGGTTCTCCACGTTGACGAAGCCCGCTCCCGCGAAAACCGTGACCGAACCGACGCCTTCGGGATAGCCGAGTTCTTCGCATAGCGGCGGCCACGGGTTCCTGTCCGCCCGTTCGGCGATGCAGAAGCTGTATTTCCCGGGATGACCCTGCGTCGACCTGTCGGCCAGGCCCGGCACCGTCCGGAATACATTCAGGAGCGCCAGCCTCACGGCGCGGCCGATGGTCGCATTGGCCCGGTTTCCCGGGCCGAAGAGGTTCCCGCCGGCATTCATCCCGATCTCCTCGACGACGGGTCCGCTGACGATGAGCAGGTGTCCCGATCCGCCCGTGCTGACGGAGCTGGCGTGGAAGTTGAACGGTTCGCGATCCATCGCCTCGAAGGCCGCCGCGATGACCGGAAAGTACTCGGGCAGGCAGCCGGCCATCACCGCATTTACGGCAGCAGCCCGGATCGTCAGTTCCAGTCCTGTCGCGGGATGATGCGCCAGGACAGTTTCGGGAGGCCTGCCCTCCATCGCCATCATGGCCTCGACCCGGCTCGTTTCCGGCGGCACCACCGGCAGGCCGTCCGTCCAACCCCGCTCGTAGCAGTAGTCAATGGCGGCCAATACGTCGTCAGGAACTTCGTGGCCCTTGTCGATTGCGCTACTGGCCATGGGATCGCCTCGCCGGATGGATCAGTGGTCCATGCTCCGACTGATGCGTGGACGACGTCAAGCGCGCCTTTGAGGACCCGGGCGAGTGACGGTACTCTGGCCGCAATCCACCCCAAACCTGACCATCGAGGCCCATGACCGCGACGAGTAGGGGAACTCCATGGCTGAAGTCAGCCCGGAGCTACACGCCCTCGCCCTGAAAGCGCTGACTGCATGGGAGTTGAAAGACGCCCATCTTCAGCCAATCGGCATCAGCGAGAACGCGTCGTTCCGGGTCGACGCGCCGGACAGGCGGTACGTGCTCAGGATCCACCGCCCCGGGTACCACACGCTCGCCGAGCTTGAATCCGAACACGTGTGGACGGATGCACTCATCAAGGCCGGTGTAGACGCGCCGGTGACCGCGCCGACCCGCGAGGGCCGAGACTACGTCACACTTCCGTTCGAGGGCGGCGAGCGACACATCGGCATGATGGAGTGGGTGGACGGCGAACTCCTCCACAACGTCATCCGCCGGAATCCGAACGATTTCGCCCGACACTTCCGCGCCGTTGGACGCATCGCGGCGTCCATTCACAACCAGGCCTCTCAATGGACCGTGCCCGAAGGGTTCTGCCGGCATCGGCTCGACCTGGAAGGCTTGCTGAAAGACAAGGCGTTTTGGGGTCCCTTCTGGAATCTTCCGCAGATGAACAACGCGCAACGGGAGGTGATCGGGAGCGCCCGCCGAGCGATCGCCGAGGAGTTGTCTCGCCTCGGGTATGAATCCCGGACATTCAGCCTGATACATGCCGATCTTCAATCTGATTTGATTCGATCAATGATGGAAGTTGTCGAAGAGTCCTCGAAAAGTCCGAGCACTTTGACAGTGCCGCCGTAACTCTGGACGAATTCGCCGCCGACGACTTCGCTCTCCGCGTAGTCGCCACCCTTGGCGAGGACATCTGGGCGCAGTTCCGACAACAAAGCCTCGGGTGTGTCCTCCGAGAATGACGTCACCCAGTCCACCGAGGCCAAGCCATCGAGCACGCGCATTCGGCTTCCCACATCGTTCACGGGGCGGCCGTCGCCCTTGAGCCTGGCCGCGGACGCATCATCGTTGACCGCCACCACGAGGCGGTCGCCAAGGCCGCGCGCCTGCGCGAGGTAGCCCACATGACCCGGGTGCAGGATGTCGAAGCAGCCGTTGGTGAAGACGATCTTGTCGCCCCGGCCGCGCGCGACGGCGGCGGCGGCGATCAGTGCATCGCGATCGAGCACCCCATGTCCGACGGTCGGCTGTCGCGCAATCGACCGATTGATTTCCTCGGCGGTCACCGTTGCGGTGCCAATCCGTTCGCAAACCAGTCCCGCGGCGAGATTGGCCATGCGGGCGCCATCGATCACGCTCCAGCCCAGGCCGGCGGCAACCCCCAATCCGGCGGCGACGGTGTCGCCCGCGCCGGTCACGTCGTAGATCTCGACGTTGCCGGCCTGCACGCGATGGCTGGCGCCGCCCCGTTCGATGACGGTGAGTCCTTCGCCGCCCAGCGTGACAACGAGCGCGCCGCCGTCGATGCGATCGAGCAGTTCGCCGCCGCGCCGCGCCAAGTCTTCTTCATCCGCCCACGCACCGACCGCATGTTCGAATTCCGATCGATTGGGCTTCAGGACATCGGCACCCGCATAGCGGCCCAGGTCCTTGAACTTGGGATCGACCACGACGGTCACGCCCGCCTTCTTCGCAGCGGCGACAATGCCTTCCGGCGCATCGACAACGCCCTTGTCGTAGTCCTCTACGATGAGAGTGTCGGCCGTGGCAATGTGCCTTTCCACCGACTCGAGAATCCGACCGGCGACCTGCGCGGGCGGCGGTCTCTCGAAATCGACACGGATCAGTTGCTGGCGCTGGCTGAGGACGCGCAGCTTCAGTGTCGTCTCCCACTCCGCCACCTCGACGAAATCGCAGACCACCCCCGCTCCTTCCAGCCTGGCGCGCATCGCGTCCGCAGCTTCGTCGTTCCCAACCGCCGAAATGAGGGTGCATTCCGCCCCCATCGCGACGACGTTCAACGCCACGTTGGCGGCACCTCCCGGACGATCCTCCGCCAGCGAGATGTCGACCACGGGCACCGGCGCCTCCTGGGAGATGCGGTGCGCATCGCCATACCAGTACCGATCCACCATGACATCGCCCACCACGACGATGCGGGACGATGCGGCAAGGGGAAGCTCAAGCGCCATGAGTCCGATGCTAGCAGTCTACGCC
>CAZFGB010000211.1:0-7259 GCA_964518405.1 uncultured Pseudomonadales bacterium
GTATACGGAGGGGTGCTCGCAGCGCTGATTGTCGGCTACGGCATTTGGGGCATATACACTCTCGACCTGCAGGAGCGTGGCGTTGTCTTCCGCTTCGGCAAGGCCCAGGACGAGGTCAAACTTCCCGGCCTGCACTGGAATCCGCCGATCATCGATCGCGTGGAAAAAGTGGTCGCAACGCGCCTCAACGAAAAGTCCCACAATGCGCTCATGCTGACCGAGGACGAGAACATCGTCGACATCAGCATGACGGTTCAGTATGTCATCGGCGATCCCGTCTCGTACCTCGTGCAGGTGAACGATCCCGACAAGAGCGTTGAACACGCGATGGAGAGCGCGCTCCGGCATGTCGTCGGCAGTTCCACGATGGACAACGTCATTACCGAAGGTCGTGCAGCGCTCGCCAGCGAAGTGCAGGAACGCCTGCAGAACTACCTGAACCTCTACCAGACCGGCCTCGTGGTGTCGACGCTGAACATCGACGAAAGCGGTCCGCCGGACCAGGTGCAGGAGGCGTTCGACGACGTACAGAAAGCCAAGGAAGATGAACAGCGCTTCGTCAACCTGGCGAGTGCCTACCTTCAGAAAGTTGTCCCCGAAGCCCGCGGGGACGCGCAAAGGCAGCTTGAGGAAGCCAGCGCCTACCGCGACCAGGTGCTGGCAAGGGCGCGGGGCGAGGCCGACAGGTTCACGAAGCTGCTTGTCGAATACCAGCAAGCCGAGGAAGTCACACGCGACCGCCTGTATATCGACGCCATCCAGTCGGTCCTGACCCAGAGTTCCAAGGTCATCGTGGATATCGAGGGCGGCAACAACCTGCTGTACCTGCCGCTCGACCGCCTCATGCAGGGCAGCGGTACATCCGGCAGTCCCGAGGAGTCCGAGTTGCGGCGACTGGTCGACGAACTGGTGAGCGAGAGACTTCCCGCGACTCGCCGCGACTCGCGGTGATTCCGTCGCAAATGCCGGCAATGAAGCCAAACGTCAGGAGGTCAGACCAATGATGTCAATCCGCAACATGCTGCTGGGCGCTGTTGTAGTCGTGCTCCTGGTGTTGGCAGCCGACGCGGTTTTCACCGTAAATGAAAGACAGCGCGCGCTCGTACTTCGCTTCGGTGAGATAACGCAGGTCGACCTCGAGCCGGGGCTGCATTTCAAGCTGCCCATCGCCGACGACGACAAGAAGTTCGACGGCCGCATCCAGACGCTGGATTCACCGCCGGAACGATACTTCACGCTGGAGAAGAAGCCGCTCGTGGTGGACTCGTTCGTCAAGTGGAGGGTGAGCGATGTCCAGACCTTCTACGAGACAACGGAGGGCGGGGACCAGAGGAGGGCGGAACTCCTGTTGTCGCAGCGCGTGAAGGAAGGCCTGCGCAACGAGATCAGCCGGCGGGACATGCATGAGGTCATTTCCGGAGAGCGCGACCAACTGATGGCGGACCTGACGCAGCAGCTGAACAACGAAATGCGGCGCGACGTCGGCGTGGACGTCATAGACGTTCGGGTGAAACGGATCGACCTGCCGCCGGAAGTGTCTGCCGCCGTCTACGACCGAATGAACTCCGAACGCGAGATCGAAGCGCAGCAATACCGTGCGACCGGCCGGGAAGTCGACCTCGGCATCCGCGCGGACGCCGACCGCCAGGTCGTCGTCATCGAGGCCGAGGCGTACCGCGAAGCCGAGCAGATTCGCGGCGATGGCGATGCCGGCTCGGCCGCCATCTATGCCGAAGCGTACGGCGCGGATCCGGAGTTCTACGAGTTCTACCGGAGCATCAACGCCTACGTAGACGTCTTCAGCCAGAAGGGCGATCTCCTGATCGTGGATCCCAACAGCGAGTTCTTCAAGTACCTGAAGGACGGAGACGGGTAGCAGCCCGTCCAAACTCGGGGCCTGGAACGCCCCATCCACCCGCGCGCCATGCGCGGTCAACTTATGAGAGAAACTCAAGTGGGACGCAGCGTCGTCGTGCTCGGCGCCCAGTGGGGCGACGAGGGCAAAGGCAAGATCGTGGACCGCCTGGCCGAGCGGGCGGGGGCCGTAGTGCGTTTTCAGGGCGGACACAACGCCGGACACACCATCATCATCGACGGCGAAAAGACCGTGCTGCACCTCATCCCTTCGGGCGTCCTGCGTCCAGACGTGCAGTGCCTCATCGGCAACGGCGTTGCGTTATCGCCGGACGCGCTGATGGAAGAAATCCGGGGACTCGAGGCGAAAGGCGTCGACGTTCGCGACCACCTCCGCATCTCGCCCGCGTGTCCGCTGATCATGCCCTATCACATCGCTTTGGATACGGCGCGGGAAAAGGCGCTCGGCGATCGCAGGATCGGCACCACCGGCCGCGGCATCGGCCCCGCTTACGAGGACCGGGCGGCGCGGCGCGGAATGCGCCTCGGCGAAATGTTCCATCCGCAACAGTTCGCCCACCAGCTCGCTGAAGTCATGGAGTACCACAACTTCGTGCTGGAGAATTACCACCGCGCCGCTCCGATCGATTTCAACGAGACGCTGGACCACGCACAGGAGCTAGCCGAGTCGTTGCGCCCCCTCGTCGCCGATGTCGGCGCGATCCTGCATTCGGTGCGGGAGTCCGGAGCCAACATCGTATTCGAAGGCGCCCAGGGCGCGTTGCTCGATATCGATCTCGGCACTTATCCGTTCGTCACCTCTTCGAACACCACGGCCGGCGGCGCCGCCACGGGAAGCGGATTCGGCCCCCGGAATCTTGACTACATCCTCGGTATCGCCAAGGCGTATTGCACCCGCGTGGGTTCCGGTCCGTTTCCGACGGAACTGTTCGACGAAACCGGCAAGTGGATGGCCGAGAAGGGCCACGAGTTCGGCTCCACCACCGGCCGACCCCGCCGGTGCGGCTGGTTCGACGCGGTCGCGCTGCGGCGCGTCACCCGGGGCAACAGCATCTCCGGGCTGTGCGTGACCAAGCTCAACGTCCTGGACCACCTCGCGCGGGTCCAGCTATGCGTCGGCTACGAAGACGGCGGCTGCGGGAGTTTCGGCAACGAGTCGTACAGCCAGGTCAAACCCGTGTTCGAGGAACTCCCGGGCTGGAACGCGTCGACATTGGGCATTCGCACCTACGATGCCTTGCCGGAAAACTGCCGTGCGTACCTCAGCCGCATCGAGACCGCCGTTGGGACACCGATCCACATCGTTTCCACCGGCCCGGAACGGGAAGACACCATCATCCTCACTGACCCCTTCGCGTCATGATCGACTCCAGGCTGCTTGAAATCCTCGTCTGCCCGGTCAGCCGCGGACCGCTCGTCTACCGCCGCGAACTGAACGAACTATGGTGCCGGCAGAGCGGTCTCGCCTATCCGGTCCGAGACGGCATCCCGGTGATGCTGGAAGACGAAGCGCGCGCGCTGACAGACGAGGAGCGGGCCTCGATGACCAAATGAGCGCGGAGACGTTTGACCGGGTTTCGCATAGAATCCGCCAACGTCAATCAACGAATGGACACGAAACCTTACGCGAATCGCCTTCGACGCGGCGGTGACAACCGATGAGCAATATGGATCAGGCGGCGAAAAACACACCCGGTCTCGTGCTGGTCACGGATATGCCCGACATTGCCAGCCGGGAACTGCGCAACCCCGAGGAGACCCTCGACTGGGTCGGCATGGGCGAAGTGCACCAACCCCTGCGCATTCGCGACGGCAGCAACGTGCGCGAAGTCCAGGCAAGGGTGCAGATCTACGTCGATCTCGCCGACCCGCAGGCGAAGGGCATTCACATGTCCCGCCTGTACCTGATTCTAGACGAGCACCTCGAGACGCGGCCCTTGAGCGTCGCCGGGCTGAAGCTTCTGCTCGCGTCGCTTCTCGAGTCGCATCGGGGATTGTCGGGCCGCGCATTCGTCCAATTCGATTTCGACTACTACCTGCGCCGCCAGGCCCTCGTGACCGAGAACTCCGGCTGGAACGCCTATCCCGTCTCCATCAAGGGCACCCACATCGACGGCGAAACCCACGTGGAGCTGGCGGTGGGCGTACACTATTCGAGCACCTGTCCCTGCTCCGCCGCGCTCTCCCGCCAACTCGTTCAGCAACAGTTCGACCGCGACTTCGGCAGCGCCGGAAAGGTCGATGTCGAAGCGGTCAGGGCGTGGCTCGGGTCCGAAGAGTCCTTCGTGGCGACGCCGCATGCGCAGCGCAGCATCGCGCGGGTACTGGCCAAGTTCGACCACAGGCTGGAGAACTTCCCGATCACCCACTTGATCGACGCCGTGGAGGAAGCCGTCCAGACCCCGGTGCAGACGGCGGTCAAGCGCGAGGACGAGCAGGAGTTCGCGCGGTTGAACGCCTCCAATCTCATGTTCTGCGAGGACGCGGCGCGCCGGGTGAAGTCCGCGTTGCAGCACGAGCCGCGCCTGATCGACTACTGGGTGCGCGTCGAACACCACGAGAGCCTGCACCCTCACAACGCGGTCGCCGTACTCACCAAGGGCGTCGATCGCGGCTACCTGCCGATCCCCTGATCACGACCGCTGCGGTTACCCCTTGCGGGGGCGGTGGCCCGACGGCGCCGCGGCACCCGTCCAGCCACTGGAACGCCGTGCTTCCCCGGGGTAGTTCTTAGCTCGTGGCTCAGGGTTCCCCGGAACAGGTCGCTGCACCGTGACCGAGCAGGTCCCCCTGGATGAGAAATCCGGATACAGCCGCAAGGTCGTCTGGCAAGACACAGGGGAGTTTCGAGCCTGGAAGATGGAGCTTTACGACCGGAGGGGCTCGCATCTCAAGACGCTCACTTTCGAGAACTACGAGCAATACTCCGACGAGTACTGGCGGGCGGGCAAACAGACGATGGTGAATCACCTGACCGGCGCGAGCACGGTGCTCAACTGGGCCGATTTCCGGTTCGGCACCAGTCTTGATGACAGCGAGTTCACCCAAACCGCACTTCGACGCGTGCGCTGATGCGATTCAGCGGCGCAATCGCGGCCTTCGTGCTCCTGTCCGCCGCCGGCGCCCAGGCGCAGGCTCTCGATTTCTCGGGCGACCTGAGCGCGCAGGCGCGATGGTATCCGCAGTCGCCGGCCTTCCCCGATCAGCGGTCGAGCACCGCTGGGCTGGTGGTTGAGCCGACGCTTTACGGGGAGATCGCACCAACAACCAGCTTCACCCTCACCCCGCTCTATCGATACGACAGCGCGGACTCCCGGCGTACGCATGCCGACGTGCGCGAGGCCTACCTGTTGACGTATGGAGACTGGGGCGAGAATTCCTGGGAGCTTCGCCTCGGACTGGACCGCGTTTTCTGGGGTGTGGCCGAGCTTCACAACCTCGTGGATGCCGTCAACCAACTGGACCTTGTCGAGCACCCGCGCGACCGACCCAAGCTGGGCCAGCCCATGATGTACCTGACGATTTCCGGTGACTGGGGCATCGCCGAGTCGCTTCTGTTGCCCTATCACCGCAAGCGCACTTTCCCGGGGGCTTCCGGGCGGCTTCGCGGACGCCACCTCATCGCCGATGACGCCTTGTACGAAAGTGGCGCCGAGGAGCGCCACGTTGACGTCGCTGCCCGTTACAGCAATACCCTGGGACTGCTTGATTTCGGCCTGAGCGCCTTCATCGGCACGAATCGCGAGCCGTACTTCGTGGCGTCGTTCCCGACCGGCCTGGTCCCCACCGGCACCTCGCCACTGACGCTGACCCCGTACTACGAGCAGATCCGACAGTTCGGCGTGGATGCGCAACTCACGACCGGACCCGTGCTTTACAAGATGGAGGCAATACACCGCAGCGGAGCGCGCAACCTCCTGGGTCAGGAAGAGGATTACCGCGCCTTCATCTTCGGCCTGGAGCACACGGTCTATGCTCTGTTTGATTCCCCGGCGGACCTGACCCTGCTCTCCGAGTGGCTCTACGACGACCGTGGACGGCGCGCCACGAGTGTCTGGGGGAACGACCTCTTCATCGCGGGCTTCCTGGCGTTCAATGATGTGCAAAGCACCGAGATCGTCGGTGGCATCCTTGGTGACCTGGACCACGATTACCGCGCGCTGAACCTGGAACTGAAACGCCGCCTCTCGGAGCATTGGTCCATGCGCCTGGAAGCGATCGTGAACTTGAGCGCGGACCCGGAAGATCTGACCTATGACGGACGCCGTGACAGCTTTCTGGGTATCGATTTCACTTACAGCTTCTGAGCGTGACATGGTGTGATTCAGCCTGGCAGCAAATCCTTGCGCAAGATCGCGGTGGTCGGCCGCGGCACCGCAGGCGCCCTCGCCGCCGCCAGCGTGACGCGTCTCCACCCCGACAGCGACTGCCAGCTTGACCACATATACGATTCCCGCATCCCAGTCATCGGAGTGGGTGAAGGAAGTTGGCCGAGTTTGGTGGAGGAACTGCAAAAACTGACGAATCTACCGCACGAGACCGTCCAGCAGCGTCTGAATGGGACCCGCAAGTACGGTGTCGCGTTCGAGGGATGGGGTCGGCGGAATCGCGACTTCACCCACTACTTCACGCCGCAACAGGTGTCCTATGCCTACCACCTGTCCGCCGACTTCATGGGGGATTTGCTGCACGAAAGTACGCGCGCCCGCCATATCGACGCCAAGGTGCTCGATATCACCAGGATAGAAGGCGGAGCGCAGGTGCAATTCGAGGGCCGGGCCCCGGAACGCTACGACCTGGTCTTCGATGCCCGCGGCTTCCCCAGGGAAATCCAAGCCGACCAGCACATCGACATTTCCTTCATCCCCACCAATACGGCCGTCATCCGCCGCTGCCCCGCGATCATCGACTCAGCGCAGGACGGGCCGGTGCTGCAACACACCTATACCCGCGCGGTCGCGCGCCCCCACGGCTGGGTATTCGTCATCCCGCTGACGGTGCACACGTCCTACGGATATATCTTCAACCGCGATGTCACCAGCCTTGAGGAAGTCGAGTCGGACTTTGACGCATTCCTCGAGTCTGATGGCGTATCGGAGTTTGAACAACGGGCCATTATCCCGTTTCCCAACTTCGTCCATCGCCGGATATTCGATGGTGCCATCGCCCGCGTTGGGAACGCCGCGGCCTTCATGGAGCCCCTGGAAGCGACGGCGATCGTATCCGCCCAGTTGCAGATCGGGATGGTGCTCCAGATACGCCTGAACCGTCCGGTTGAACACCTTGAGCGCGACGCGCCGGTGGTCAATCGATTTCTCATCAGCAACATGCTCTGCTACTGCCTGTTCGTCGACTGGCACTACTCCTGCGACACCAGGTGAGAT
>CAZFGB010000212.1:0-33171 GCA_964518405.1 uncultured Pseudomonadales bacterium
GAGCAGACGTCCGGCGGTCTTCTCGTTCGAACGGACGCGGGAGAAGCCCTGGAGGCCGACGTGGTCCTTTGCGCCACGGGCAGGAGCCCGAATACGGCTGGCCTCGGATTGCGCCAGGCGAGCGTGGCGCTGGATGCGTCCGGCGCCGTGACGGTGGACAGCCGCTATCGAACGAGCGCGGCGCACATTCGCGCCATCGGAGATGTCATCGGCGGGTTGCAACTGACGCCGGTCGCCATCGCCGAGGGAATGTGCATCGCCTACAACCTGTTCGGCGGGGAAGATCGCACTGTTGACTATGACGGCATCCCCACGGCGGTCTTTTGCCAACCCAACCTCGGCACCGTGGGGCCCACCGAAGAGAACGCCCGACGACGCTATCCCGCATTGAAGGTATTCGAGTCGTCGTTTCGCCCCTTGAAGCACACGCTGACGGGCAGGGAAGAGCGGACCATGATGAAGTTGCTGGTGGACGGCGACAGCGACCGCGTTGTCGCGGCGCACATGGTCGGTCCCGAGGCGGGCGAGATCATCCAGGGCTTGAGCGTGGCCATCAAGGCCGGGGCGACCAAAGCGGACTTCGACCGCACCATCGGCATCCACCCGACGGCCGCCGAGGAGTTCGTGACCATGCGCGAGGCCCGCCCGCGAGCACGATGACAGGCGGCGCTGACGGCGGGCGGGCAGTGGTATAGTGGGCGCGCACAAACTCTCTGGTGGGGATTGAAATGTCGTTGCGCGTCGCCTTCGATCTGGAAGAGACAGATCTCGAGTACTTCCGCTCGATCATGAGGAAGGCGGGAACAGGCGCCGGGGACAGGTCCGAAGAGGAAGTCGTCGCGAACGCCGAGGCGATGATCAACAGCGTGAAAGCCGCCGATCTGCCAACGTTCGCCGCGCAGAGGATCGATCGCGTCGGGAGCCTGATAGACATGTTGCGGGACGACGAGTGGAAACTCGCCGGCAACGAACGCAAGAACGTCGTAACTGCGCTCGCATACTTCGTCGAGCCGAAGGATGTCATCCCCGACGACGTGCCGGTTCTCGGCTACATCGACGACGCGATCATGATCGAACTGATCGTGAGGGAACTGAAACACGAGATCGAAGCATTCGACGACTTCCGTCGCTACCAGCGGGAGGAAGTATCACGAAACAGGGATCCGAACGCGACGCGTGAGGATTGGCTTGCCGCGAAACGACGTGAGCTTCACCAGCGCATGCGACGCCGCCGCCACTCCCGCAGTCCCAGGCAGGCGGGGCGTACCCGGGTCAGGCTGTTCTAACCGCCCATCGCCAGGCCCAGCAGGGATCAGAGAAACAACCGGATCGCTTCGAGCATTCCCTATCGCGGTCCCCCGTGCCCGCACAGCTCGCAGAGCGCATAGATATGTCTCGGGTCGTTCAGCGATGCGATCGTGTCCAGGCGGGTGACAATCTTCTCGAACCAGGTGGCGGTACGCTGCGAGAGTCCTATCTCATCGTACAGCCGCATGAGGATCTTCTCCTGGGTGGATAACGGTTCGTCGATCGTCATCACCCTGTATTCGTCGATACCGGCACGCTCCGCCGCCGCCTCGATCGCTCGGTCGAGATGGCCGAGTCCGTCCACGAGTCCCAGGTCGAGCGCCTTGCGTCCGCTCCACACATGGCCCTGGGCGATTGATTCCACCTCTTCGGGCGCCATGTCGCGTCCCCGCGCGACGAGGTTTACGAAGCGCGCATAGGTATGTTCGACGGAAGCCTGCAATACGTCGTCCATGCGATCGCTGACGCCGCCGAAGAGATCCAGGGCGCCGGTCAGGGAGCTTGTGCCGACGCCGTCGCGCGCAATCCCGATGGACGACAGGCTGTCCTCGAAAGTCGGCAAGATGGCGAACACGCCGATCGAGCCGGTAATGGTCGTCGGCGAGGCCCATATCTCATCCGCCGTCGAGGAAATCCAATAGCCGCCGGAAGCGGCAACGCCGGCCATCGACACGACCACGGGTTTGCCCGCGGCCTGCACCAGTTCCAATTCCTGCCGAATGACTTCCGAGGCGAACGCGCTGCCGCCGGGCGAGTCGACGCGAAGCACCAGGGCCTTCACATCTTCTTGCTCTCTCGCCTTGCGAATGAGCCGGGAAGCGGAATCGGCGCCGATCGAGCCGCGCGGTTGATCGCCCGCCAGAATCACGCCGTCCAATACGATGACGGCTACCCTGGGTCCAAGCGATGGGAGTTCCGGACCGCGCACCGCTCTCAGGTAGTTCCCCGCATCGGTGCGAAGGAACTTGCCGTCGTCGCCCTTTCCGACTCGCGAAGCGACCCGCTCCCGGAACGCATCCCGCGTCAACAACTCATCGACCAATCCATACTCGAGCGCTGCCCGCGCCGCATCGCCGTTCACTTGCCGGAGCAGAACGTCGTACTCGTTCGCGTAACGGCGCAGCGTTTGCGGATCCAGGTCCCGATTTTCCGCCACCTGGTCGACATAGCTTCGCCAAAGATCGTCCACGAGCGCCTGGTTCGCTTCTTTCGCGTCTACGGACATGTCGGAGCGGGTATAGGGTTCCACGACCGACTTGTAGGCGCCAATGCGGTAGACATGCACGTTGACCTTGAGCTTTTCCAGCATGCCGCCGAAATAGTCCTGGTATGCGCCGAAACCCGTCAGCATGAGTTCGCCGAAGGGATGCATGTAGATCTCGTCCGCGAAGCTCGCGAGGTAGTATCGCGGCTGCGTGAAAAAGTCACTGGTGGCAACGACGGTCTTGTCCGCGTCGCGGAACTCCTCGATAGCCTCTCCGATCGCCTCCAGGTGCGCGACGCTCCCGAAGTCAAGACTCGACAGGTCCAGCGTCAGCATCTCGACCCGCTCGTCCGAAGCCGCCTTGCGGATGGCTTCGACAATGTCCTCGGCTTTTGTCTGGTTCGGCGCACCGGACAGCGACGGCGGGAATCCGAAGTCGGGGCCGGCGGGCTGTTCGACGATGGTTCCCGTCGGGGCTACCACGAGGGCGGCCCCGTCCGGTATCTCCGCGCGCTCCGGCGCGGACAGGACCACGCCAATCAACACCGCCAACAGCAGCACTATGAGGATATTGGCCAACGCGACCCGCAAGAAGGCGAAGGCGCGGGAGACAGCTGCGAAGCACTTTCGCGCGATTTGACCGAACGACATGTCGGTACCGGATGGTATAAGGAACGGAGATTGTCCCACACGCGTCGCCGGAGTGCGCGATTCACGCCGGCCGCCGTGTTCGCGGGAACACCGGGCTGATGGTGGGTAGATGAGTCTTTGGCGATGGTCCGAGCTTTGCGCGGCGGTAGGCGCGCCGATAACGGATGGCCCCGATGTCGACGGGATAGCCATCGACTCTCGCGCCCTGACCGGCGGCGAGGTCTTTGTAGCCTTGCCCGGCGATCCGGGACCGCGTTTCCACGTCAGTCAGCGGTCTGGGCGTGACGGTCACGACTATGTCGGGGCCGCGTTCAAGGCCGGCGCAGCCGGCGCCCTCGTGCACAGGGATGTGCTGGACGGGATGCCGTGCATCCTGGTGGACGACACCATCGATGCGCTGTGGAACCTGGCCCGGGCCGCGCGCGAAAGGTTGAGCGGCCGCGTGATCGCGGTTACGGGGAGCAGCGGCAAGACCACGGTCAAGAGTTTCATGGCGCAGGCACTGGAAGCTTTCTCGACGCCCGGGAGCCTGAACAACCACCTGGGCGTGCCGCTGTCACTCGCGCGGACACCGACCGATACCCGGTTCGCGGTGTACGAAATCGGCACGAGTCATCCGGGCGAGATTGCGCCGCTCGCACGCCTGGCATCACCGGATGTCGCGGTAGTGCTCAATGTGCATCCGGCCCACATCGAGCACTTTGCCGATATCGGTGCGCTGAAGCGGGAAAAACTCTCCATTGCCGATGGGCTGCGCGTCGGCGGTACGCTGGTTTGTCTCGACACGTTGGATCCCGATCCCGGTGCGCTCGGCCCGGGTGTGCGGGTGCTGACTTTCGGTGTCGGCCCGCACGCGGACGTGCGACTGATGAGTTCCGCTGGAGGCGTCGCCGCCGTATCAACACCCGTCGGCCGGGTCGAAACGGAGATTCCGGGTGGTGGCGAGCACCGGGCACTGGCTTTGGCCGCCGTCGCCGCCGCCATGGTGGCCCTGGGCGAAGACCCGGCGCGAATCAGCCGCGTTGGGGCTGACGCTGTCCCCGCGGGCCGCGGCAACCGGGTCCGCGTTGGCGCGATCACGCTGATCGACGATAGCTACAACGCGAATCCCGCCAGCATGGCGGCCGCGCTGCGAGCCCTCGGGACCGAATCGGGAAGAACGATCGCGGTGCTTGGAGAGATGTTCGAACTCGGCGACGATGGAGAGCGCCTTCACGCCGGGATGGCCGACGCGTGTAGCGCAATCGACAGGGTGGTCTGCGTCGGGGAGGCGATGCGCGCCCTGTACGACCGTCTGCCCAGCGATCAACGGCTTGCATCTTTCGACTCTCCCGACGATATGGATACGGACGTGATCGTCGATGCCCTGCAACCCGGGGATGTCCTGTTGCTCAAGGGGTCAAACCGGGTCTTCTGGTCGCGAGATTTCGCCCATGTGCTTTGCCGCCGAATCGAAGAACGATCCGATGCGGAAGGGACCCCGGGGGAGAGCGATTGATTGAGGTCGGTGCGCCGGGATGGACGAAAAGCCGGTAGTGTCCGAGTCAAACCGAGACACTGCCGGACGGGGACGTCAGCGCACCAACACCCGGTACCGAAGGAGCTAGCCAATTGATCCCCATTGTCCTCGACACGGATATCGGCACCGACATCGATGACACTTGGGCGCTTGCCATGCTGCTGAACTCGCCCGAGCTTCAACTGCGGGCAATCGTGACCAGTCATGGGGATGCGCGCTACCGTGCCTTGCTCGCCGCGAAGTTCCTCGAAAGCGTCGGCCGCGAGGATGTGCCCGTCGGCGAGGGTGTCGCAGACGGCCTGCTCCCCGCTGATCGCCGCGGCCAAAAGACGTGGCTCGCAGGCTACGAGTCGGCAAACTACGACGGTCCCTATCGAACCGATGGCGCACAGCTTCTGGTCGATACCGTGATGGCGTCGCCGGAGCCGGTCGCGGTGTTGTGCAGCGGTCCGGCCAGCACGACGGCCGCCGCCTTGGCAATGGCGCCCGAAATCGCCGTCAAGGCGCGCTTCGTCGGCATGCACGGCGCCATCCGGCGTGGTTACGGCGGCAGCCCTGACCCGGTGCCCGAATACAACGTGTTCCAGGACGTGGCCGCCTTCCGATCCGTCCTGGCCGCGCCGTGGCCGGTCACCCTGACGCCTCTCGACACCTGCGGCATCGTGACGCTCGATGGAGACGAATACGCCGCCGTCCGCGACGCGGATACGGTACTGATGCGCACGGTGATGGCGAACTACCGGGCGTGGGCGAAAGCGGTCGGGCGCCCGGAACTGGCCGAGCAACGCAGCACGACGCTTTTCGACACCGTAGCCGTCTACCTCGCGTTCGCAGACGGACTGCTTGAGATGGAGACCATCCGCCTGGCCGTGCGCGATGACGGCCTGACCTTCGAGTCCGCGCATGGCCGATGTGTGAACGCAGCCATGGGCTGGCGCGATCTGCCGGCGTTCCGTCGGTTGTTGATCGACCGACTGGCCGACGCCGGCTAGCGCCATGAAATCCGTCACCCTACAGGTGCCGTGTTTCACCCCCGCCCAGGCCCTCTGTCTCACCCGACCGTCTCGGACCCCGCCCCTTGATCGGCACTACGTGCCGTTCTGCAGGGCGGACTCATAGACCTTGGAAAGCCGTCGAGGGTGCTGGCGATATCCGCATGCGGTAGTATCGCCGATTGCGGCCGTGGCCCCGTGTTGTCGGAGCGACGGCGGACTTTGCCTGGAACACACGAATGATCGTTGACAGCCATGGGCGCAGGTTTCGAAATTTGCGGGTTAGCCTGACGGCCGCCTGCAATTACGCCTGCACCTATTGCGTTGCCGACGGCAAACGCCTGCAACCGGCAAGCCGGGAACTGTCCGCCGAAGCCCTCGTGAAAGCCGTGAGGCTGATGATCAGGGCCGCCGGGATCGAAAAGTTGCGCATCACGGGCGGCGAGCCGCTGCTGTCTTCCAAGTTCGACGAGTTTCTCCCGGCTGTCATGGCCCTGCCGCTGTCGGATGTCGCGGTCACGACCAACGGCCAGTTCCTGGTGCGCAAGGCAGGCGTCATCCGAGAAGCGGGTCTACGGCGCGTGAACGTCAGTCTGGATACGCTCGACCCGGCCCGCTTTCGCCGCATTGCGCGTTCGGGCGACCTCGAGACGGTGCTGGCGGGCATCGATGCCATGATCGAGCTGGGTCTCAAGGTCAAGATCAACATGGTTCCCATGCGCACCGCCAACGCGGACCAGGTCGTGCCGATGCTCGAGTACTGCCTCGATCGCGGCATCGAGCTGCGTTACATCGAACTCATGAACATGGGGCACCTGAAGTACAACGCCGCCTATCAGCGCGACTTCATCGGCATGGACGAACTGCTCGCGACCATCGGCGACCGTTTCACGTTCGCCCGCACCGACGCCCCTTACGACTCGACCTCGGTTCGCTTCAACGTGCCGGGTCACGGCAACTTCGGCATCATCGCCAACGAGAGCGAACCGTTCTGCAGTTCCTGCACGCGCCTGCGGCTGTCGTCCAATGGACTCCTGTACGGTTGCCTGTCCAACTCGAACCATCACGACATCAACGCCCTGCTGGAAGCGCCGGAGCACGAAGCGCTGCTGCGGCTGCAGGGTGCGCTGGTGAAGGCGCTGGCGGACAAGCAGACGGCGTTCACCGGTGAAGTCACGGTGATGAAATTCATCGGCGGTTAGGCGCCCGCGCCGGAGGCGCCGGGATCCCTTGATGGACGATGCATTCGGCGCCCTGTTGAAGGCGGCCGCGGACAGGAAGCTCCCGCCGGTCGGACAGTGGCATCCGGCCCGCGTCGGCGATATCGACATCCGCATCAATGCCGATGGCCGATGGTTTCACGAGGGCACTGAAATCAAGCGGCATCGGCTCGTCGAGCTGTTCGCCACGGTCCTGCGCCGCGACCCCGATGGGCATTGCCTTGTCACGCCGGCGGAAAAGCTGCGCATACACGTTGAAGACGCGCCCTTCATGGCGATCGACATGGAGTCCGACGGAGAGGGTCGGGAACGCCGCCTGGTTCTGGTCACGAACGTCGGCGATCATGTGCTCGTCGACGCTGAGCACCCGATCACGGTGAATGACAATGAGGGCGGGCCGCGTCCCTACGTGGAGGTTCGCGATGGCTTGCAGGCTCTGATTGCCCGAAGCGTATTCTATCGACTGGTGGACCTAGGAGAGGTTCGCGAGGGCAGCGTCGAGGTGTGGAGTTGCGGCACCCGGTTCGTGCTGGGCGACGTATAACCTACATGTTGGGGTAGTTCGGTCCGCCGGCCCCTTCCGGGACCACCCAGTTGATGTTCTGGGCGGGGTCCTTGATGTCGCACGTCTTGCAGTGCACGCAGTTCTGGGCGTTGATCTGGAAGCGCGGTTCGCCGTCCTGCTCAATCACTTCGTATACGCCGGCCGGACAGTACCGCTGCGCGGGCTCGTCGTACATCGGCAGGTTGTCGCGGATCGGGATATCCGGATTCGCAAGTGTCAGGTGGCATGGCTGGTCCTCTTCGTGGTTCGTGTTCGATAGGAACACCGAAGAGAGCTTGTCGAACGACAGCACGTCGTCGGGTTTCGGATATTCAATGGTTCGGGCCGCCGCGGCATTGCGCAGCCTGGCGTGATCGGGAGTGTCGTCCGCCAACGTGAAGGGCAGGCGGCCTCGGGCGATGGTCTGGTCGAACCACGCATACGCCGCTCCGGGAAACGTCCCAAGCCGATGCACGGCGGGGGCCACATTGCGGGATGACTGAAGTTCCTCGTAAAGCCAGGAAGCGCGGAAGCGGGCGTCGAAGTCCCCGATCTCCGCCGGAGGAGAATCCTGCGACAGGGCGGCGAATACCGCTTCGGCGCCGATCATTCCGGACTTCATGGCGGTGTGTGACCCCTTCACCTTGAGTTGATTGAGAAAACCGGCGTCGTCGCCTATCAGCAGGCCTCCGGGAAAGGTCGTTTTCGGCAATGCCTGGATGCCGCCCTTGATCACGGCGCGCGCGCCGTAAGAGACGCGGGTTCCCCCCTCGAGGAAACCGGCGATCAGCGGGTGGTGTTTGAAACGCTGGAATTCGTCATAGGGGCTCAGGTGCGGGTTGCTGTACGACAGGTCCACGATCAATCCGACGGCGATCTGGCTGTTTTCCATGTGATAGAGGAAAGAACCGCCCCCTGTGCCGCGCGCCGTATGGCCGAGCGGCCAGCCGAGGGTGTGCATTACCTTGCCGGGAACATGCTTTGCCGGGTCCGCATCCCACAGTTCCTTCAGGCCAATCCCGTAGTGTTGCGTGCCGTTGGCAAGCCCGAACCTGTCGATGAGCTCCTTGCCGAGATGCCCCCGGCAGCCTTCGGCGAAGAGGGTGTACTTCGCGCGCAACGCGTATCCCGGCTCAAACGTCGCCTTGGGCTCGCCGGATGCCGAGACCCCCATATCTCCGGTCAACACGCCGGCCACCCGGCCCTCGTCGTAGATGACCCTTGCGGCGGCAAAACCCGGGAAGATGTTCACTTCCATCGCTTCCGCCTGTTCGCCGAGCCACCGGCACAGGTTGCCGAGGCTCATGGCATATTTTCCTTCGTTGCGCAGCGCTTTTGGAATGAATGCCCGGGGCACCCTGACCTGCGCCTTGCCGTTCGGCAGGTAGTGGATAGTGTCTTCGGTGACGGGGTTGTCGAGCGGAGCGCCAAGTTCGGGCCAGTCGGGCAGCAGTTCGTTCAACGCGGTCGGCTCGAAAATCGCGCCCGACAGGATATGGGCGCCGATCTCCGAACCCTTTTCGACCAGGCAGATGGCGAGTTCGCGCCCCGCTTCCCTTCCGAGTTGAGCCAATCGGATGGCGGCAGCCAGTCCCGCGGGTCCTCCGCCGACGATCACGACGTCGAAATCCATGGATTCGTGTTGCACTTCAGCCACGTACAGCTCCGATGCGCGGTTTGGCGGGCCGTCGATAGGCGTCCGACCCATCCGGCCATGTTTGCGATGCTTTTCGATTGTAGCGCACGGACACGGCGCGGAAAGCGTTGGCACGCAGGGCCGGGGAATCGCTTGTCGCAACGTCCGAAAAAAGGCGAGAATACGCGCTCTGTCAAGGATGCGGGTCGAGCTGCAAAAGGGTGCGACTCGCGCATCCAACGTCCCAGGATCACCCGAGCGGAAAGCAATTCATGAAGGTACTGGTTCCCGTAAAGCGCGTCGTCGACGCGAACGTCAAAGTGCGGATCAAGCCGGACGGCAGCGGCATCGACCTGACAAACGTCAAGATGGCCGTCAACCCGTTCTGCGAGATTGCCATCGAAGAAGCGGTGCGGCTGAAGGAAGCCGACATCGCTTCCGAGGTCATCGCCGTTTCGGTCGGCGGGACCTCTTGTCAGGAACAGCTGAGGACCTGCCTCGCGCTCGGTGCAGACAGGGCCATCCTCGTGAAGACGGAGACAGAGGCGCAGCCATTGGCGGTAGCGAAGATACTGAAGGCCGTGTATGACCGGGAGCAGCCCGGAATCGTCATATTCGGCAAGCAGAGCATCGATGGCGACAATGGCCAGACGGGACAGATGTTCGCCGCATTGACGGGGCTTCCCCAGGGCACGTTCGCATCCAGGCTCTCCGTGACGGACGGCAAGGCGGAGGTGGTCCGGGAAGTGGACGGGGGATTGCAGACCGTGCTGCTGTCCCTGCCGGCTGTGGTGACGACGGACCTTCGGCTCAACGAGCCCCGCTATGCATCGCTCCCGAACATCATGCGGGCGAAGCGAAAGCCCCTCGATACCATGACACCCGAGGAACTTAGCGTCGATGCGGCACCCCGTTTCGAGGTGGTCAGTGTCGAACCGCCGCCGGGCCGCAGCGCCGGCATCAAGGTGGAGAGTGTCGAAGAACTTGTAGACAAACTCAGAAACGAAGCAAAGGTGATCGAATGAGCGTATTGGTCGTCGCGGAGCACGACAACAGTTCGCTCCGGCCCGTTACCCTGAACGTATTGGCGGCCGCACGGGAAATCGGCGGCGATATCGATGTGCTCGTCGCGGGCAGCGCGTGCGCGGAGGCTGCGCAGAGCGCGGCGGCCGTTGGCGGCGTATCACGTGTACTTTGCGCGGACGCGCCCGCATACGCGCATCAACTTGCCGAAAACCTGGCCCCGCTCGTCGTGGAAGTGGGAGCTTCGTACGAGCACATCCTGGCGGCGCATACCACGACCGGCAAGAATTTCCTGCCGCGGGTGGCGGCACTGTTCGATGTCGCGATGATCTCGGACATTATCGGCGTCGACGCGCCCGACACCTTCAAGCGGCCGATTTACGCCGGCAACGGCATCGCCACGGTCAGGTCCAATGACGCGAAGAAGGTAGTGTCCGTTCGCGGAACAGGTTTCGACCCGGTGTCGGAGGAGGGCGGTTCCGCGTCCGTCGAGGCTTTGGGAAGCGTGCACGATCCGGGCGTTTCGGACTTTATCCGAGATGAAATCGCCAAGTCGGAGCGACCCGAGCTGACGGCGGCGCGGGTCGTGATCTCCGGCGGACGCGGCATGCAGAACGGCGAGAACTTCAAGCTCCTGGAAGCCGTGGCCGACAAGCTTGGTGCAGCGGTCGGCGCATCGCGCGCCGCCGTGGATGCCGGATTCGTCCCGAACGACATGCAGGTGGGACAGACGGGCAAGATCGTCGCGCCGGAACTCTATGTCGCCGTCGGCATTTCGGGCGCGATCCAGCACTTGGCCGGCATGAAGGACTCGAAGGTCATCGTCGCCATAAACAAGGACGAAGACGCGCCCATTTTCCAGGTAGCGGACTATGGGCTGGTTGCCGATCTGTTCCAGGCAGTCCCCGAACTCGAAACCTCCCTGTAGCGGTTGACCGCCGCCGGCGAGCTTGGGCGGCGGCGAAACGCGGCGCAGCCGCTTCGGATCCGACGGATTTCGCGGCTCTATCGAGGCGTCCGCCTGGCGGTATACCAATGCACCGCCTGGGACCCGACATGCACGCGGTCCGCTACGTTCAGCACCATGGCGAACAGGGCCATGCGCAGCAGCACGCCGTTGTCCGTCTGGCGGAAAATCGCCAGGTTCGGGTTTGCATCGAGATCTTCGTCGAGTTCCCGCGCCTGCATGCGGGAGTCCCTGGGCATGGGATGCATGATGACGGTGTTGGGTTCGCAGTGTTCCGTATAGACCGCCTGATTGAGCCGGAACAGGCCGCGGTATCGACGCGCCGCTTCCGGAGAGGGAAAACGCTCTTCCTGCGTGCGCGTGACGTAGACGATATCGACATGGCGGATGCCGGCTTCCATGTCGTGGATGACGTTGACGCCGTGTCCCCGGGCGCGCAGGGCATCCACGAGATCGTCGGCCAGTTCGAGACCGGGCGGCGACACCAGTTGGAACGTGATGCCGCGAAACAGGGCGAGGACCTTGCATAGCGAGTGCACGGCGCGTCCGTATTTCAGATCGCCCACCAGCGCGATGCGCAATTCGTCGATGCCGCGTCCCTGCTCCCGCATCTCCTTGTCGATGGTGTAAAGGTCCAACAGCGCCTGACTTGGATGCTCGTTGGGACCATCGCCGCCGTTGATGACCGGCACACGCGATGCTTCGGCAAATTCGTTGACGGAACCCGCGCGCGGATGACGCATGACGATGATGTCGCTGTAGCCCGACAATACCCGCGCCGTGTCGTGGAGGGACTCTCCCTTGGCGAGGGAAAGGGCCTTCACTTCCGTCGTTTCGCGCACCTCTCCCCCCAGCAGGTTGAAGGCGCAGCCGAAGGAAATACGCGTGCGCGTGCTGGGCTCGAAGAACATGCTCGAGAGGATCGCGCCCTGGAGTACCCGGGTGATTCGGGTGCGGCGCGCATAGGGTTCCATTTCGTCGGCGACCCCGAACAGGCGTTCGATATCGTTCCGTTCGAACTGATCGACGGAAAGGATGTGCTGGCCAATGAAGTCCAAGGGTCCCCCTTGGAGGGAAGATCATACTTCGTGGGCCGCCGACTTTCATCCAAAACGCTGGACACTCGACACCGCGGCTACCCGGAATACAGCGGCCATCGGTGGCAGCGCGGACTCCCGCGCACGTCAAGCTGAGCATCGCCTCGGGTCATGGCACATGCGGTCGCCGGCGCGGCAGGGCGGTCAGCAGTCAGCTCTTCAGGAATCTGACCCGGCCCGCGAAATCCCGCTTTCCGATCTGCACGCCTCTCATGCGCAGCAGGTCGTAGGCGGTCGTCGCGTGAAAGTAGAAATTCATCAACGAAAACGACAACAGAAAGTCCTCGCCCCGGTAAGGCAGGCTGAAACTGCCCGACCTGAACTCCACCCGATTGTCCGCAAGACCGTTTATCTTGTCGGCCGAATACCCATCGATCGCTTCGTGGGTGTCGGAGACCAGTTGCTGAAGGGCGCCGTAGTCCTGATCGGTGTCTGACGGCGGCGGGCTGAAGATACCCGCTTCCACGGCCCGGATCGCGCCCAGCGAGTGGTGGGTCATCGCGACGATCTGGTATCGAAACGGATGCATGTCCTCGATCAGCCGCATCCCGACGATGTCGTCCAGGTCGATGCCGTTGGCTTCGCAGTGGTCGCGGCCTTTCTCCAGAACACGTTCAGCACCGCCGAGGATCTGAAGAAAGGTGAGGGCGGTGGCATCGTAGAGTGTGATGGACATGGGTACTGCGCGTCTCGTTGGAACAGGTTGCGAGAGTATCGCACAGGGCGATGCGCGAGGGACGGCGGTACGGATGTCGATCTCGTGCGTCGGCTGTACGGTGATACCACGCGGATGCCATGCGACAGACGAACCTCGATTTCGGCGGCAATCCGACCGCGGGCGAGATACTCGACCGAATCCGTTCCGATAGCCGCGACGAAACCGAAAAGGGCCTCTGGTTCGAGCAGTTGTTCGCGCGCGTCGCGCTGCAGGAACCCGAGTTCGAGATCGACGCGGTGTGGCGTTGGCCCGACTGGCCCCGGCGGGAGCAACTGACGGGGCGCGACGGCCGCGACATCGGCATAGATCTGGTCGGGAGGCGGACCTCGGGCGAATGGGTCGCCATCCAGTGCAAGTGCTACTCGGATAGGGCTGAAGTTTCCCCGCCCGGATGGGGTTCGATTTATCCCGCTCGCGAAGGACAGGCGTCCGGCCGAGCTTCAAAGCGGAAATCGGGTCGCTACCGGCCGAGAGGCGGGGACTCGTCGAAGTCGCGCCCGCGCCGCTGGGCTTCGGTCCGACGCCGGTTCCAGGCCATCCATTGCTCCTGCGTCCGGGCCCTGCCCTCGTCCATGCCTTCCACTCGCCCTTGCGCTCTGCCTTCCTTCAAGCCCCGCGCCCGGCCCTCCTCGCGGTGCTTCTCGATCACCGGAAGCACGTACCGGTTGACCATCGCCTCGTAGAATGTCATCGCAGCTTCTCCCGTCCCCTAGAATGTCGCGCGCACGCCCACGGCCGCCGAGCGGTCCTTGTTCGGCCGGGCGCCGTACGGATGGCGGCCGACAATGTCCGTCGAGCGCGTCAGGTTTTCTATCCGGGCGAACAGCGCGGCCCGCGCATTCAGCCGCCACGACCCGGCCACATCCACAGTCAAGGCAGAATCGGTCTTCTCAAATTCCCCGCAGGAGGCCCGCACGCACACTTCGCCGACATAGTGCAGCGCCAGGTTCGCCTGGACCCGCCCTTTCAGCCAGCCGATCGAGACGTGCGCCTGATGCTTCGGAAGGTACGGCAGAGGATCGCCTTGCCGCACATCGCCGAAGAAGTCCGTATCGGCCACATCCGAGTCGAACCTGGCATCCATGCGGGTCAGTGCAAGCGTGAGCGGCAACTGCACGCCCGGGTCGGCCAAAAGGTCGGCGCTCACCGACGCTTCGATACCGCGCACTGTGGCCGCATCGCCGTTGAATGCATCCCCGACCTCGCAGTCGGCGCCGGACGAGGCCGTGCACTCTCCCAGAAGGTTGTCGTAGTCGCTCAAGTATGCGGTCAACTCGCCGCTCCATCGTTGTCCGTAGATCCGCGCGCCGGCCTCGTAGTTGAGCGCTTCCTCCTCCCTGACGCCAGGCGCATTGCTGGGCGCCGTGAATCCCTTGTGCGCGCCAATGAACAACTGCGCGTTCTCGGCGGCATCGAAGCTTGCGCCGATGCCGGGCAACAACACCCGGGTTGAGTTCTCACGGCGATCACGCTGATTGTCGGCGGAACGCGATGCAGGATCGGCAGTGCGCCCAGAACGTGTTTCGTAGCGCGTCCGCTCCTGTTGGATGTCCTCGTAGCGCAATCCGACCGAAACCGACCAGCGATCGATGGCGAAGCGATCATGTACGAATACTGAAACCGCGCGGGCTTCCTGTATGCGATTGCCGGCGTTGCCGAGCAGACCCGCGTCGTCGAGCACGAGAGCGCCATTGCGCTGGCTGTAGGCACTGTTGCGCTGCAATCGATCCTCTTCGTCGGCGTGCAGCCGGACCCCGATGTCGATCGCATGTTCCGTATCGCCGAAGGCCGGACTCCAGGCCAGCCCCAGTTGCAGGCCCCGGGAGAAGTATTCCCGGGCATTCGAGCGTACCTGGATGCTCCCGGCAGGCGTATCCGCGGTACCGCGCAGAATTGCCAGTAACCCGGTGCTGTCCAATCCTGAAACGGTGGCGCCTTGGTTTGCCGCCCGAATCACGTTAGACCAACTGGTGCGCGACAACGCCTGCGCATCTTCGCTGCCATCGAAATCGATGCCTTCGGTCTTGAACCAGTCGCGCGCGTGGGTGTTGTTGTACGCGACCGCAGAGAACTCTGCCGAAGCGCCAAGATCGTACCCATACCGGAGGATCACTTGCTCGTGATCGGTTTCGATCTCGTCCAGCGTCGATACCCCGTAGCGCCGGAATGGGTCCCGGGCAAAGTCCGCATCGGTCAATCCCAAGTAGCTCTGATCGGAAACCTGGTCGGCGAACTGCAGCTTCACGTCGAGTCTGTGGCGGGAGTCGCGCGGCGCGAAACGCGCTTTCAGGGTGTAGTCGGACACCAGGAGGCCGCTCTCGCCGCCGCGATCCACCGCCTGGTATCCGTCGGACACCCATTGGTGAGTTTCGATCAGGAATCCGAGATCCCCCTCCGTCGAACCGCCGTAGGTCGCGTGCAGCCGCCAAGTGCCGTGCTGGCCGCCTTCGGCAACGACCGAACCGGTCATTTCCGAGGGGATGGGCGTCGATACGAGGTTGAACGCGCCCCCGATGGTATACGGTCCCTGGGTGATGGCGGCGGGACCCTTCAGGACCTCGAAGGAATGCATGCGACCGGCCGTGGGAAAGTAATATGCGGATGGCGCCGAGTAGGGCGCCGGGGCGATCAGTACATTGTCTTCGAGCAACGTGATTCGGCCGCTGCGCTCACTCGCCACGCCCCGGATGCTGATGTTGGGCCGCAGGCCGAATCCGTCCTCGACCTGTATGGAGACTCCGGGCACTTGCCGCGCCATCCGCTGGATATCGGTGTAGGCGAATCGGGCGAGATCCTCGGGTCCGACGACATGTGCCGCGCCCGGCATGTTTCTGACATCGTCGCGGCTGCCGACGATGGTGACCTCTTCGAGGACTGGAGCCGGTTCTTCCTCCGCGAGGACGTAGGAACCGGTCACCGTGACAAGGGCCGCGGAAGCGCACATGCAAACGCCGGTCAACCGGATCCTGTAGGCGCAGTGCTTTCGCCGCATTTGACCTGCCTTCTGGGGAATGAGACGTGTACGCTAATGTAAATGAGAAATATTCGCAATAAGAAATTTGTCTTGTGCTCCACAACCACGGAACATGTCTGCCCCAAACGAAGCACCGGATAGTCGATGACCGACGAACGACGCCACAAGAACGACATGTACGGCGCGGCCGGACCCCAGGCGAAGGACGCCGGGCGGCCCGCCGTGCCCGCCGCCACGGTAGTGCTGCTCCGGGACACCCGGAACGGACCACAGGCACTGATGCTCCGAAAGAATTCCCGGATCGCCTTCGGCGGCATGTGGGTATTTCCCGGCGGGCGCATCGATCCGGCTGACTATCCGGCGGAGGGCGACCCACGCTCGCACGACTACAGGCATGCCGGCGCAAGGAACGCGGCGGCGCGCGAAGCGCGGGAGGAGGCGGGCCTCGACCTCGATGTGAACGCGTTCGTCTGGTTTTCCCATTGGACGCCACCTCCGGATGTGCCGGCGCGTTTTGCCACGTGGTTTTTCGCCGCCCGGAGCCGAGAGCAGGCGATCAATGTCGATGGCGGCGAGATAGAAGCGCACCGATGGATCCGGCCCGCCGAGGCATTGTCGAAGCACACGGCGGGAGAAATCGATCTCGTCGCGCCCACCTGGGTCACGTTGTACCAGATGTCGCGACATGCAACCGTAGGAGCGCTGCTGGCCCGGCTTCGAACCCATCCGGCCCGCTTCTACGTGACGCGGATCGCCAGATCCGCGGACGCCGTGCGCATCGCGATGTGGCGAGGAGACGCCGGCTACGACGCTTGGAACCCTGATGCGGAAGGCGAACGTCACAGGCTGTCGATGCCGGAGGGAGGGTTCACCTTCGAACATAGCGCCGTCGAGTATTAGCCCTATATATCAAGCGGTTGTCATCCAAGGGCGTTATTATCCTCTGACGGTATCGTGAACTGCGGGTAAACAGATGCAGGAACCGCTTGAACTCGCCAGCCAGCCTGCGAGGCGCTTGCCGTTCACATTCGCGAGGCGATTCGGCGTTGCGATTACCGATAGCCCTTCCAATGGACGCATGACCCTTGTCTGCAGGGATACGCCGACGTTGACGACCCTGGCCGAGGTTCGGCGGTTTGCCGGACATGGCTTCTCCCTGCGCACGGTCTCGGACGGCGAATTTGAACGCCTCCTCGGGGAGGTATACGCCAGGGACGCCTCCGAAGCGAAACAGATGGTCGAAGACCTCGGCGAGGACATGGACCTGGCGCGCCTGGCCGAATCGGTGCCGGAGGTCGGCGACCTGCTGGAACAGGAGGACGACGCCCCGATCATCCGCCTGATCAACGCGCTGCTGGCGGAGGCGATCCGCGAGGACGCGTCGGACGTGCACATCGAGACGTTCGAGCGGGACCTCTCCGTTCGCTTTCGCGTCGATGGCGTCATGCGCGAAGTCGTGCGGCCCAAACGCGCCCTGGCGCCGCTCCTGGTTTCGCGCATCAAGGTCATGGCGAAACTCGATATCGCGGAGAAGCGCGTTCCCCAGGACGGCAGAATCGCATTGCGCATCGGCGGCCGGGAAGTGGATGTCCGGGTCTCGACGCTGCCTTCCGCGAACGGGGAACGGGTCGTCCTCCGCATCCTGGACAAGCAGGCTGGAAGGCTGACCCTGCCAAACCTCGGCATGCGCCGGAAGACGCTCGAATTGCTGCGCGAAGTGGTCCATCGGCCCCACGGCATCTTTCTCGTGACCGGCCCGACCGGCTCGGGCAAAACGACGACCCTCTACGCGTCGTTGACCGAACTCAGCACGCGGACCATGAACATCCTCACGATAGAGGATCCCATCGAATACAACCTGACCGGAATAGGGCAGACGCAGGTCAACGAAAGGGCGGACATGACGTTCGCCAGGGGCTTGCGGGCGATTCTTCGCCAGGATCCCGATGTCGTGATGGTCGGGGAAATTCGCGACCTGGAGACGGCGGAGATCGCGATCCAGGCCAGCCTCACGGGCCACCTCGTGATGTCGACGCTGCATACCAATACCGCGATCGGAGCGGTGGTCCGACTCGTCGACCAGGGCGTCGAGCCGTTTCTGGTGGCTTCCAGCCTCGCCGGCGTATTGGCGCAGAGGCTCGTCCGGGTATTGTGCGGCCAATGCAGGGCGCCTGTCGCTCCGAATGCGTTTGAACGGCACTTCCTGGAAGCCGACGACAAGACCACCATCTATCGCGCCCGGGGCTGCGATGCGTGTGGACACAGCGGCTACCGGGGACGGACCGGCATCTACGAACTCATCGTCGCCGACGATCCCATGCGCGAAATGATTCACGACCGCGCTTCCGAACAGAAGTTGTCGCACTACGTGCGAGAGCGCTTTCCCGGCATTCGCGAGGATGGCCGCGCGAAAGTGCGGCAGGGGATCACGACGGTGGAAGAGGTGATGAAAGCCACCCTGGACGACGGCGGGACTTAGCGTCGTGTCCCCGGACACTGGCGATCACTGACATGGCCGCGTTCGAATACCTTGCCCTCGATCCGCGGGGGCGCAGGAAGAAGGGAGTGCGGGAGGGCGACAGCCGCCGGCAGGTGCGCCAGGCGTTGCGCGACGCCGGGCTTACGCCGCTCTCCGTCGACATCGCGGAGGAACGCGGCGGCGGACTTCGCTGGACGTTTCAGCGCGGCATGTCCGCGCTCGACCAGGCCTTGTTCACGCGCCAGATGGCGACGATGATTTCCGCCGGGTTGCCGGTCGAGGAGGCGCTCGACGGAGTGGCCGGACAGATCGAGAAACGCCGTGCCAGGGCCATGGTCATGACCGTGCGAGGAAGGGTGCGCGAAGGTCATTCGCTTGCCGCAGCGCTCGGCGAGTTTCCATCCACCTTCTCCGACATGTACCGGTCCACCGTGGCCGCGGGCGAGCAGTCCGGCCATCTCGATGCGGTGCTGGAGAACCTCGCGGACTATACCGAGGCAACTTTCGAATCGCGCCGGAACGTCGAGATGGCGCTGTTCTATCCCGTCGTCCTGCTGATTTTCGCCGTGCTGATCGTCGGCGCGCTGCTGGTCTACATCGTGCCGGAAATCGTTCAGGTATTCGAAGACACCGGGGGCGAACTGCCCCTGTTGACGCGGTTCATGATCGGCTTGAGCGAGTTCCTGCGAAGCAACCTGTGGATGCTTCTGATAGGTATCGTCGTGGCCTGGTATGGTCTGCGCCGCCTGTTGGCGCGGCCGGATGTCCGCCTGCAATGGGACCGGCGCAAGCTCGCATTGCCGTTGGTCGGCAGGATCGTTCGGGGCGGCAACGCGAGCCGTTACGCCAATACGCTGTCCATCCTGACATCGAGCGGCGTTCCCCTTGTCGAAGCCATGCGCATCGCCGGGGAAGTCGTCTCCAACCAATGGCTGAAACGCGGACTCGGCGATGCCGTCCGCCAGGTGAGCGAGGGGTCCAGCCTGCGGATGGCGCTCGGATCCAGCGGACACTTCCCGCCGATGTTCCTGCACATGGTCGCGAGCGGCGAGTCGACGGGCGAACTGGACACGATGCTGCGCAAGGTGGCGCAGTTTCAGCAGAGCGAGATCGAACGTCTGACGACCGCCCTGGTGAGGGTGTTCGAGCCGACGATGATGGTTATCATGGGACTCGTCGTCGTCATGATCGTGTTGGCTATCCTGCTGCCTATTCTCAACATCCATGAACTTGTGGCATAGCCCATGAAGCGGCGAGCGGGTTTTACCCTCATGGAAATCATGCTGGTGGTGGTCATCATCGGCGTGCTCGCGGCGCTGTTCGTACCGAACCTGGTCGGCCGCAGCGAACAGGCGCGCCGCACCGCGGTGGCGAATGACCTTCGCGGCATCGGGACAACGCTCGACCTGTATCGCCTCGACAACGCCCATTACCCATCGACGGACCAGGGCCTTGACGCATTGGTTCGCAAGCCGAGCGGGCGCCCGGAGCCAATGAACTACAACCCCGGCGGCTACGCCCGAAAAGTCCCGACCGACCCCTGGCAGAACCCCTATGTCTACATCAATGCGGGTGGCACATTCGAACTGTACTCGCTGGGCGCCGACGGCCAGGAGGGCGGCGAAGGCGCCGCGGCCGACATTTACTATCGGGACCTTTGACCAGCCGGCAAGGCCGCGTGATGCCCTGGCAGTTTCGACCGTGATCGAACGCCGTCCGGCAACCCGCATGAACCCCGCCCGGCAGTCGGCGACGAGAAGCGCCGGATTCACCTTTATCGAGATATTCGTCGTGATGGCGATCATCGGCATCCTCGCCGGCACGGTCGTCCTGCATTCCATCGGTGCCGACCAGGACCGCAACCTCGAGACCGAGGCCCAAAGGATCGCGGCATTGGTCGAACTCGCGCGGGCGGAAGCCGTGAGCCGGAACGAATCCTGGGGCCTGTTCGTCGGTGAGACCCGATACGGCTTCAAGATCTACGACGAACTGGACGGCAGTTGGCGGGACGCACCGAAAAACACGTTTCGAACGCGCAATGCGCCGTCCGACGTGGCCTTCTCGCTGCGGGCGGAGGGTCTGACGCGCCTGAACGCTCTGTCGGATCCATTCGCCGGGGGACCGCGACAGCCGGCGGCCGGCGAGAACGGCGAAACCAGTGCAGATATCCCCCAGGTGCTGATTCTCGCGAGCGGGGAACAGACGCCATTCGCGATAGGCGTCCGGATGCCCGGACGCGCCGCTTGGTCGGTGACGTCGGATGGGATTTCCCGAACACGCGCGTCTTCCGCATCGCAGTCGGACGATCGGGGGTGAGCTTGCAATCCGGCTTTACCCTCATCGAGCTGATGGTCGCATTGGCCGTGGCGGCCATCGTCGCGACCACCGTGCTTGTAAGGGGAGGGGAGACGGCGGCGCAAACCTATTCGATGGAACGTCGCGCGATCGCTCGGTGGGCAGCCGAGAACGAGATCGAACGGGCGCGGCTGCGCCAGATGATCAGTCCCACTCCGTTGTCCGTCGGGACCGATCGTCGCCGGGTCAATCTCGGGTCTCGCGAGTGGCTGGTGGAGGAAGACGTCATTGAGACGTCGCATCCATGGCTCTGGAGGGTCGAATACGCGGTGTTCGCCCTGGAAGACGGTCGCGAAGTGGGGCCGGTCGACACATTGACGGCGTTCATCGGGCGCTACTGACGTGCGCCGTTTCGGTTTCACGCTGATCGAGATGCTGGTGGCCCTGGCCGTGTTCGCCGTGATCGGCCTCATGTCGAACCAGCTCCTGATGCAAATCATCGACATGGGCGAGCTCACCGAGGCGCGCGGCGGGCGTTTTGTCGAAGCACAGCGCGCGGTCGAGATCATCCGGCGCGACGTGCAGCAACTTGCCCATCGCGGCGTGCGCGACGAACTCGGCGATTCCCAACCCGGCTTCGAAATCAACGAATACGGCCTGCTCCAGTTCACCCGGAGAGGCTGGGCGAATCCCCTGGGGCACAGTCGCTCGGGATTGCAGAGAGTCGCCTACGCGAGCGTGGAAGGCGCGTTGTTTCGCCTGTATTGGCCCGTGCTCGACCGCGCGCCGGACAGTCTGCCGATCCGGCAATTGTTGCTGAACGACGTCACCGACCTGGAGGTCCTCGCCGTGGATGCCGATGGCGTCGAACACCGATATTGGCCTCCGGCCGGCGAGGCGAGCCCGCAGGGACGCCGGCTCGCGGCCGTGGTCATGCGCATGACGCTGCCGCCATACGGCGATATCGAACGCTTGTGGACGGTTCCCATGACTCCCGATCCCTTTGAGTTCGCCCCCAATGAACTCAAAATAGATTGAGATATACGTCTTATTAAATTGATATGTATGTATATTTTCACGCAGTAGTTTGTTCGCGCGGCAGCCGGCGGCTCGCGGTTCGGCCGGTTTCCGGGGTCGCGCTGGTCAGCGTGTTGCTGGTCGTTGCGCTCGCGAGCGCGTTCGCGTCGCAGATGATCTCGAGGCAAGCCCTGACGGTGGCGCACGCTCGGCAGGTCTTTGACGGTGCGCAGGCACGCGAGTACGCCTTTGGCGCGGAGGCTTATGCGCGCCAACTGTTGTTCGAGGATTCCTCGACTGACAACACAGTGGACACGTTGCTCGAAGCATGGTCTTTGCCGACGCAACCCTTTGAAATCGAAGGAGGGCGGATCGAACTGTCCGTCGCGGACCTGGAGCGGCGGTTCAATCTGAATGCGGTTACGGCGCCTCGGAACCTGCAACGGCTGAAACGCCTGATGGTCCAGCTCGAACTCGACCCCAACCTCGCGGACTCTTGGCTCGACTGGATTGACCACGACGAAACCGTTTACGGATTCGGCGCCGAGGACGATGAGTACCTGCTGGCGGCGCCTGCTTACCGTGCCGCGAACCAGGCCGCCGCCGGTGCCAGCACGATGCTCGCGGTGAAGGGTTTCACCATGGATGTCCACGCGCGCCTTTCACCCCACGTCGCGCTGCTTCCGGTCAACGAACTCAAGGTCAACGTCAACACCGCCGGCGCCGATGTCTTGCGAAGCTTGGGTATTGCCCTGACGGTCGAAGAGGCCGAGGCCTTGACGGATGTCCCGAGGGAGTTCAGAGACATCGCCCAAGCACGCGAGCAATACGCCGGATTGGCGGACAGCGCCGAAGTGCTCACCGTCACCAGTTCGTTCTTCGAGGTGCGCGTGCGTGTCGAACTCGGCGAGGCGCGCGCCGAACTGATCTCGACCCTGCACCGCGACCCGAATACCGGCCGGGTTCGCTTGCTTGGCCGTGACTTCGGTCGCCGTGTTCCTTCCACGGGAGGCGAGCGGGGGCGGGCCACAGGCGACGCCGAAGGCGACGCGACTGTGGGGCATTGATGAAACAACTGCCGTCGGGGAGCAGCAGTGACCGTTGTCCCATCGTCAACGGGACCGGTACGGGACCGGCGGGACCGGTCACACGTATTGCAACAAGCCGCGCGTTGCGATACTGAGTGGCATCGTTAGCGGGGGATTACCGCATGCGCCTGTTCATACGGATATTTTCGGCGGCAGAGACGACGGACCGTGGTGCGGATCAAACGGTCGACGCAATCGCTTGCCAATGGTTGCTGCGCCGCGATGGCGGAGAGACATTGGCGCGGGGAGATTCCCTTGGCGAGGACCTCGGGACAACCATCGGACCCGATGGTGTCCCCGACGCGGCCGCCGCCCTCGCGGACCCGGAAAACATCGTAGTCCTCGCTCCGACCGCCCAGGTGGCGTGGCTGTCCCGCACCGTGCCCGGGCGCCGTCCCGCCCAGATACGGCGCGCGTTGCCGTTCGCCGTCGAGGAGTTCCTTACCCAGGATGTCGAAACCATGCACCTGGCGCACGGAGCGATCGTTCGCGGCCAGCCCGTCCGGTGCGCGCTGCTCGACCGGCAACTGATCACCGACTGGCTGACCTGTTTGCGCGATCGCGGCCTGCGTCCGGGTTACATGGTGCCGGACGGGTCGCTGCTGCCTTGCGACGAGGGCTCCGCGAGCGTGCTGTTCGACGATGGAGTGGCGTTGGTGAGGACGCCCGAGCACATCGCGAACGTCGATGCATCGACCCTGCCGGACATCCTGGAGTCCATTCGGGCGAGCTTCGACCAAGCCGATGAGCCCATTCGACTCGAACTCATCGGCGACGATATCTCCGGGATACAGGTGGACGGCAACGGTTTCAGCGTCCGCCGGACCCGCCTCGACGGTCCCGTTCTCGACTTCCTCGCGTCGCAGTGGGAAGCGAGCCGTCCGGAGATCGACCTGCTGCAGGGGCCGTTCGCTCCGGAGAGACGCGGGGCCGCGTCCCCCGGCAGGTGGCGCGGCATTTCGGCCTTGGCCGCGGTTTGGCTGATCGTTACCTTGGCATGGCTGATCGCCGAGGGCTACGTCACGAATCAGCGGGCCGCTGCGCTCGAAGCGGAGTCGAATGACCTCTACCGAAGCATCTATCCGAATGATCGCCGCATCCTCAACGCCTTTGCGCAGATGCGGGCCAAGCTGCGCGGGTCCGACACGGGGGAGGGTGCGTTTCACCTGCTATTGGGACAACTCGCGGCCGGAACGGTCCGGGCGGATGCCGAAATCAATGTCAGGTCGATCACGTTCAACGATTCCCGAGGCGAACTCACCAGCGAACTCTGGTTGCCCGGCTACGCGCAAATCGACGGACTCAAGCGCGAACTCGAGGAAAGAGGTTTCGCGGTAGACATCAGCAGCGCGGAGGAGCGCGACAGCATCGTCCGGGCGCGCCTGCGTATAAGGGTTCCCGGAGGGGTACCGGGATGATCAGGGAACGATTGCGGGCGCTGCTCCGCGAGAGCGGCATCGAACAGCGATACCGGGCCATGGAACGGCGGGAACGCCTCCTGCTCCACACTGCCGGCGCCGTGGCGCTCGTCGCGATTCTCTACGCGGGCGCGTTCTCTCCCGCATACGAATTCCGCGAGACAGCACTGGCGCGTTATGCCGAGCAGCAGGATCGCCTCGACTGGATGCGCGCCCACGAAGCCGAGGCACGGCGGCGAAACAGTGACGCCCCGGGTTCCGTCGGCACTGACCGCTCGCTGCTGACACTGATCGACTCGACCGCGCGCGATGCAAACGTTCGCCTCACGCGCTATCGGCCGGAAAGCGACGGCAGCGTGAACGTCGTCATCCAGCAGCAGCCGTTCAACGACGTGCTGCGATGGACCGGGTTGCTGGTGGCGGAAGATCTGCGCATCCTCCAGGCGGCGATCGACGCAGAGGATGCCGAGGGCGTTGTCAACGCGAGACTGAGCATCAAGTAGGCTGTCGGGCCGCTCCTCTGGCGATCCCTGCTCTCGCGTGACAATATTCTCGACAACAACGTGGGCATCGGTAGCCGCGGCAACATCCTTGAAGAGGATCCGGCGCGATGGCGTCAGGTCATGGAAGTCAACGTGGACAGCATGTTCCTGACGAGCAGGGCTGCGATCCCGGCGATGCGCGATGGAGGTGGCGGCGCCATCGTCAACGTATCCTCCATCTCGGCGCTTCGGCCTCGCGGTTTGACGACTTACAGCGTCTCCAAGAGCGCCGTGATCGGGCTGACCCAAGCGATGGCCGTCGACCACGGTCCGGACGGCATCCGGGTCAACTGCGTGGCGCCGGGACCGGTCTATACCCCGATGGTGTACGGTGAAGGCATGTCGCCTGAAGCCCGGGCCCAGCGCGCCAGTGCGTCCGTGCTGGGAATGGAAGGCTCGGGTTGGGACATCGGTCATGCCGTCCGTTTTCTCGTATCAGACCACGCGCGCTACATCACGGGACATGTGCTCGTCGTTGACGGCGGCACCACATTGCGCGGACCAGATCGCGATGTTCGCTAAAGGCCGGAACGCCCAAACATCAAGTGATGTCGAGCGATCGCTTTCTTCGCGATCGCGGCGCTATTTAACATAATATATATTATGCGAAATTGGATATTGGAACTCGGAGCGCACTAGTGTTCCGTCAAGTCTAAAGATGCGAGTGTGGCTGCGAGGGATTTTTGGTTCCTGGCGAGGCGCGACGACGCCGTTTGGCAGGCACCACACAAGGAGGAGCAACAAAGTCCAGGGGGCAAAAAGACCCGCAGATACCCGCAGATTTGGGCTTGACGGAACACTAGCTATCCGCCGATAACAGTGCCCGCCCAACGACCTTGAGGGCCAGGGTTTCCTCCGCGCCCTCGAATATGGACAGGACCCGCGCGTCCACGAAGTAACGGCTCACCGCGCACTCCTCGCCGTAACCCATGCCTCCGTGGATCTGCATCGCTTCCCGGGTCACATTCTCCGCCACCTTGCAGGCGAACAGCTTCACCAGGCTCGCCGCCATCTGCGCGCCGTTCCGGCCAGCGTCGTGCCCGCTCTCCGCGTCGATGCGTTGCGCGACGGAGTACGAGAACTGGCGGCACGCCACGATGTACATTCCCATGCGCGCAAGCTTCTGCAGCGTCAACGGATAGTCGGCCACGGCGCGGCCGAACACCTTGCGGTCTTCCGCGTAATCGAGCGCGGCCTCGAACGCGGCGCGCATCAGGCCGCTGGCACGCGCCGCGGTCTGCAGGCGCCCGCCTGAAAAACCGCGCATCGTGTAGTAAAAGCCCCTGCCGCGCCCCTCGGCTTCGCCCACCAGCGCGTCTTCGGGCACGAAGAAATCGTCGTAGAACATTTCGAACGAATGCATCCCCCGGTAGCCGATCGTCGGTATCGCCCGGCCCGACACCTTGCCGCCGCGCGGTTCCGAGTACTCGAACTCGTGACCGTCATAGGCAGGCTTCTCCACGACGAAAAGCGACAGCCCGCGGTGAGCGGGCCGAACCTCTGGGTCCGTCCGCGCGAGCACGAGGATGGCGCCCGCCTTGCCGGCGAACGTGCACCAGGTCTTGCCCCCGTTCAGCAGCCAGCCGCCCTCGGTCTTGTCCGCCCTGAGCGACACCCCCGCGACATCCGATCCCGTGCCGGGTTCGGTAACGGAAACCGCGCACAGGGGATCGCCCGCCGCCAGGCCCGGCAGCCAGCGCCGCTTCTGGGCTTCCGTGCCCCCTTCCAGCAACGCCTGGGCCATGATTTCCGGCCGCGTGATCAGGCTGCCGGCCGCCCCAAGGGAACCGCGGGAGAGCTCTTCCGTCACGATCACCATGCCGAGCCGGTCCTCGCTCGCCTCCGGCTGCAGTCCGCCGTAGCGTTCCGGCACGCACAGACCGAAACAGCCGAGTTCCCGCAAGCCGTCGATGATCGTGTCGGGAATCATGGCGTCCCGGCGGTGGATCGCTTCGGCCAACGGCGCCACCCGTGCGTCCGCGAACTGGCGGAACGTCTCGCGGATTATCTGTTTCTCTTCATCCAAGTGGTCATGCGGCAGGCGTCCGCTCCGGTCGCGCCAAGCCTGTCCAAGCGAGCTCAGATGACCTGGAGAAAGATATCGATCCGCGAAATCGACGTATTCGTTCGAGAGTTCGGCGGCGCTCAAGCCGTAGGCGCTCGGCCGCAGGCGGAGCCTGTGCTGCAGGTTGCTGGCCGCTTCCGCGCAATACGTCAGCGCCAGCGCCTCCTTGAACGCCCGCTCGCCAGGCGGCGCGTCATGCGAGGCATACTCGAGCATGATTTCAGCGGCCGTGAGCTCGGCGCTGGAGAACGCCAGGTCGTAGAGTTCGATCTGCGCGTCTTCGCCGTGCAGCCGGGCCGCCGCCGTGTCGAGCGCGCGATGCGCATGAGCAACGATCCGCCGCGCTCGCTCGCATCCGTCCATGCGTCACCCCAAGCTGGCAAACGCGGGATTCTACTGCATAATCCCAGGCCAACCGGCGATTCCCAGGGCCGGCGCGAGGTGCAACTTTGCACAGGAAGGAAGGCCTGGCCAAGCCTCGGGAAGACAGCCCTCACACCAAATCGGGACATCTCCGGAACAAAGACGCCGCCGTGGAAGTAGGAATTGAGCCCGCCCGCGATCTCTTCCGCGAGCTGCATGACGATATCCAGGCGAAATTCGCGGACCTGGATGGCGAGGGAGCATTCGTCGGAGAGGATACCGCCCTGCCCGGCGGCGGCATTTCCCGGCCCCGGGTACTGCAGGACGGCGCCCGCATCGAGAAGGCTGCCGTGCTGTTCACTCATGCGACGGGAGACAGGCTGCCCGCCGCCGCGACGGACCGCAACCCGCACCTGGCTGGAAAACCCTTTCAGGCGACGGCGGTCTCGTTGATCGTGCATCCGCGCAACCCCTACGTGCCGACGGCCCACATGAACCTGCGGTTCTTTCTCGTCGGAACGAAAGATTCCGACCGGGAACCCTCCCGGGCACCCATTCGGGGGCTCCATTGGCATTTCGGCGGCGGTTTCGACCTGACGCCTTTCTATCCATTCACCGAAGACGTGGTGCACTGGCATCGCACGGCATACGAGGCGTGCCGGCCTCACGGAGATGATGTCTACGCCCGGCTGAAAGCCAATTGCGACACTTACTTCTACCTGCCCCACCGCAAGGAAGCCCGCGGCGTCGGCGGCATCTTCTTCGATGACTGGAGCGAGGGCGGTTTCGACGCGAGCCTCGCCCTTGCCACCGACATCGGAAGGCACTTCCTGCCCGCCTATTGCCCGATCTTCGAGCGCCGCGCCGGGATGCCCTGGAGCCAACGCGAAGAGGACTTCATGCTCTTTCGACGCGGGCGCTACGCGGAGTTCAACCTGGCGGTGGACCGCGGCACGCGCTACGGACTTCAATCCGGCCGAAACGTGGAGTCGGTGCTGGCTTCGCTGCCGCCCCGCGCCCGGTGGGTCTACGCCTACGGGCCGCCCCCGGACTCCCCGGAGGCATCCCTCATGGAACGTTTCCTTACGCCGCGCAACTGGCTGGAGATTGTGGATAAGTCTGGGGACTGATTATCGATGGAATGGGGATGAAGTGTTACGGAAGCATGAAAAAAGTTGACTTTTCCATAAAAAATAGTGAGATAAAGGGTTTTTATAAACCATCAGATGCAATTGTGCGGGTTATTTCCGGCATTCTCGGGAAATTGGGCTTGTGAATAAAATGGCGTAAGCCGATGGAAGCGTTTCAACTATTGCTGAGCGGCCTTTCCCAAGGGTGCGTCTACGGACTCATCGCGCTCGGCTTCGTGCTGATCTACAAGGCCACCGAGATGCTCAACTTCGCGCAGGGCGACATGATGATGCTCGGGGCGTTCGTGGCCATCACATTCGTAAACTTGGCGGGACTGCCCTTCTTCGCAGGTTTCTTGCTCACGCTGATCGTCATGGTCGGCTTTGGCATGGCCCTCGAGCGGACCGTCCTTCGTCCGATGATCGGGGAGCCGCCATTTGCCGTGCTGATGCTCACCATCGGTCTCGGCTTCGTCCTCCGGGCCGTCGCGGGGGCGATCTGGGGAAGCGGCACGCGCACCCTCGATGTCCCTTTTGCCGGCAGCGTGATCGAGGTCGGCGGCGTTGTCCTCGGCTATGAGAACCTCGTGGTTATCGGGGGCACCGCACTCCTCTGTCTCGCCTTGTGGGCGTTCTTTCGCTATTCGCGCATCGGCATCGCGATGCAGGCGGCGTCCCAGAATCAGCTCGCGGCCTACTACAGCGGGGTCCCCGTCAAGCGCGTCACTTCGCTGGTCTGGGGCATTTCGGCGGCGATCTCCGCCGCCGCCGGCGTTCTTGTCGCCCCGGTCATGCTGATCGATCCCATGATGGGGTTTCTTGGCATCAAGGCGTTCGCCGCGGCCATCGTCGGCGGTTTCGGCAGCTTGCCCGGCGCCATCGTCGGCGGTTTGCTGATCGGCGTCGTGGAGCAGTTCGCGGGTCTCTACCTGCCGCCGGGGCTGGGTGAAGTCAGCGCCTTCGTGATCCTGCTAGCGATGCTCATGGTACGCCCGCAAGGCATCTTCGCTTCCATGCAGCAGAAAAAGGTGTAAGCCCGCATGCGATTCGTCCTCACCACCCACTACGGCCAGGACGTGAACCTGTTCCGTCACAACGGTCAGCGGTTCTGGTACGCGCTGCTGGCGGTGAGCGCAGTCGTGGCGCCCTGGTTCCTGAGCACCTTCTACGTGGGCGAACTGGCGCTGGTCTTTATCTGGGCCATCGCAGGTATCGGGCTCATGCTGCTGGTCGGTTATACCGGGCTGGTGAGCCTCGGACACGCGGCATTCCTCGCCATCGGCGCGTACTGCCACGCCGTTCTGCTCGGTTACGGCGTGCCTTTTGCGCTCTCGGCGCCTATCGCCGTGGCATTCACCGCACTCGTCGGCGCCCTTGTGGGTATCCCAGCACTGCGGATGACCGGCGTCTATCTCGCCATCGCGACCCTCGCATTCGAACGTATCGTGGCATATGTCATCGAGCACTGGACACCGGTCACCGGCGGTCTGCGCGGCATGTCTGTCCCCCAACCCGAACTTTTCGGCGAGAGCCTGGCCGACAGCTACGTGCTGTACTACGCATCCTTGATCGTTCTTGCGGCGGGCCTGTTCGCGGCCGCGAACCTCCTGCGTAGCCCGATGGGCCGCGCCTTCATCGCTGTGCGCGATTCCGAGATCTCCGCCGAGAGCATGGGCGTGCACCTCGCGCGCGCCAAGACGACGGCATTCGCGGTCTCCGCCGCGTTCACAGGCCTCGCCGGCGTCCTGCTGGCGCACAGGATTGGCTACCTGGCACCCGAGACTTTTGCGGTGCAAACGTCGATACAACTCCTGCTGCTGGTGGTGGTCGGCGGCCTGGGTTCCCTTCACGGGGTCGTATTCGGCGCGATTTTCGTCGGCTACCTTCCCCAGGTGATTGCCCTTGGGCGCGACCTCCTTCCCTCTACGGTGGGCCAGATTCCGGGCCTCGAGCTTGGCGTATTCGGCTTGATCCTCGGCCTGTTCCTGGTTTTCGAGCCCTTGGGCCTGTATGGCCGCTGGCTCAAGATCCGATCCTGGCTGAGCCAGTTTCCGCTGTATCGGAAGGCGACGCACAAGCGCCAGAAAGCCTATCTCAGGACGGAGCGGGTACAGTGACCCGTGACGACCAGGCGCTGTTCGAGGCGCGCGATCTTTCGTTGAGTTTCGGCGGCGTACGGGCGGTGCGCGACGTCTCCTTCGAGATTCGCCGGGGCGAGGTGTTCAGCATCATCGGTCCGAACGGCGCCGGCAAGACGACGATCTTCAACCTGATCAACCGCATCTACGACGCGGATGCGGGCGTCATGCTGTTCGACGGCGAGAACATGAGCCGGGTGCCGGGACACCGGGTCGCCGAACTCGGCATCACCCGGACGTTCCAGAACACGGAACTGTTCGACCGCGCCACCGTGCTCGACAACCTGCTCATAGGCCGCCACGTGCATCGCGCCACCAATCTCGTCGGCGAGTTGCTGTTCCTGCCGTCCGCGCGGCGCCAGGAGATCGCGTTCCGATCCTACGCGGAGCAGATCATCGACCTGCTGGACCTGCAGGGCAGCCGGGACCAGATGGTCGGCGCCCTCCCCTACGGGACGCGAAAGATCGTGGAGATCGCGCGCGCGCTTTGCGCCGAACCGCAGTTGCTGTTGTTGGATGAACCCTCGTCGGGGCTCAACCCCGAAGAGACCGAGGACCTGTCGTTCTGGATCGATGACATCTCCGAGGACCTGGGCGTGACCATCGCCATGGTGGAACACGACATGAACCTCGTGACGACGGTTTCGAACCGGGTGATGGCGATGGCGGACGGCGCCGAGATCACCACCGGGACGCCGTCGGCGGTGCAGGACCACCCGGAGGTTCTGCGGGCGTACCTGGGAGACTGAGATTGGCGTTGCTGACCGTCAGGAACGTCGAGACCTACTACGGTCCCATCATGGCGATCCGAGGCGTCTCCCTCGAGGTCGGCGAGGGAGCGATCGTCGCCGTCCTCGGCGCCAACGGCGCCGGCAAGACCACGGTGCTGAAGACCGTCTCCGGCGCCATGGACCCGCGCAAGGGCACGGTCGACTTCAACGGCGGGGACATCACCGGTTTCGATCCCGACCGCGTCGCAAAGCTCGGCATCGGTCATGTACCCGAGGGCCGGGAGGTGTTCCCGTTCCTCACTGTGGAAGAGAACCTCGTCGTCGGCGCCTTCTCGCGCAAGCGCGCGGACTTTGCCGGTGACCTGGAGATGGTGTACAGCTACTTCCCGGCGCTGGCCGGGCGCCGCAAGCAGCCGGCGGGATTCCTCTCCGGGGGCGAGCAGCAGATGCTCGCGATCGGCCGGGCGCTGATGCTGCGCCCAAGACTGATGCTGCTCGATGAACCGTCCCTCGGGCTCGCGCCCACGCTGGCGCAGGAGATCGCGACCATCGTCGCGCGGTTGCGCGGCGAGCAGCGGATGGCCATATTGCTGGTGGAGCAGAATGCCCGCATGGCGCTGGACATTTCGGACTACGGCTACGTCATGGAAACCGGCCGCATCGTCATGGAAGACACCTGCGAACGCTTGAAGAACGCGACGGATATCCAGGAGTTCTATCTCGGCATGAAGGATCGGGGCGTGCGCGGACGGCGACGCTGGAAACAGAGAAAGACATGGAGATGAACGCGAGCCATACCGCCATCGACGGCTGCGTCACCCTGTCGGCGCTGTTCAGAAAGCGGGTCAACGACCTCGGCGCGAGCAAGGTGGCTCTGCGCGAAAAGGATCTCGGTATCTGGAACGAGTACACCTGGGCGGACTACGGAGATCAGGCGCGCCTGGCGGGAACCGGACTGCTGGCGCTCGGTCTGATTCGCGGCGATGTCTGTTCCGTGGCCGCCGAGGCGGTCAAGGAATGGCTGTTCGCGGACCTCGGCATCATTTGCGCCGGCGGCGTCAGCAACGGCGTATATCCCACGGACTCTGCGTCCCAGGTCGAGTACCTGATCAACGACAGCGCCACCCGTTTCTATTTCGCCGAGGACGAGGAACAGCTCGACAAGGTGCTGGCCGTCCGCGAACGCGCGCCGACGCTCGAGAAGATCATCATCTTCGACATGGAGGGCCTGCGCGGTCTCGACGATCCCATGTGCATCTCCTTCGAGGAACTGAAGGATATCGGCCGGGTCTACGACGCGGCGCACCCGGACGCCTGGGACCGCGAGATCGACCGCGCCGATCCGGACGACCTGATGATCCTGACCTACACCTCGGGCACCACCGGTCCGCCCAAGGGGGCGATGATCTCCCAGTCGAACGTCATGTTCATGATGGCGACGATGACGGACAGCTACACCGTATTCGACACGGACGAGCAGCTCGGCTTCCTGCCGCTCGCGCACGTCGCGGGGCGCATGTTCTACACCTTCCTGGGCGTAACGGCTTCCTCTGTGGTCAACCTGGTGGAAAGCCCCGAAACGATGGTCCAGGACCTGCAGGAAGTATCCCCGACCGTGCACTTCGCCGTGCCGCGGGTGTGGGAGAAGCAGTTCTCCGCGGTGCGGATCATGCTGAAGGAAGGGACCGCGCTGGGCCGCTTCGCCTACAACGTCGCGATAGCGGCCGGCGAGCGCCGCGCAGGCTGTCTCAAGGCCAACCGCCCCGTACCGCTACCGCTGGCGCTGGCGTTCTTCTGCCTGGATCGGCTGGTGCTGAAAAACGTCCGCCGGATGCTGGGAATCGATTCCTGCCGCTGGCTCTCTTCCGGCGCCGCCCCCATCGCACCCGATCTCATCGACTGGTTCTGGGCGCTCGGCACACCCATGTACGAGGTTTACGGGCAAACCGAATGCAGCGGCATCGCGACCGCCAATCGCCCCGGCGAATGCCGCATCGGCAGCGTCGGCAAGCCGACACCGGGCACCGAGATCACGTTGTCGGCGGAGGACGA
>CAZFGB010000213.1:0-10716 GCA_964518405.1 uncultured Pseudomonadales bacterium
GCGCGCGCTCCGACGGCGATCGGCGCAATGACGGACGCTCCGGCGAACGCCAGCAGCGTTCCCCCCGCAAGGCGCGGGGAAACCGGGACCGCCGCGCCAACGAGGCGCGCCAACCGAGCGACGAATCCCGCGAAAGAGGAGACAACCGGGGCCGCAGGCGTCGCAACGGACAGCGGCGCCGGGCGGACGCAGCCATGGATAACCGGGGCGGCGACGACGCGACCAAGCGCAAGCCCCGTCGCGATCGCCGGGCTGTCGACGACAATCGCGATCGGGAAAGAACTGCGCGCAATGATCGCGGGACCTCCCCGGTGGCCGGAACTGTCTCCGAAAGCCCTCCGGCCGCTGCCCAGGAGGAAATCTCCGTCGCCGCCGCCATGCGGGCGGCGCCTGCGGGACCTGAGCGCGAAGCGAGGCACTCTCCCGAGCAGCGACCGGCGGCATCCGGGGACCGGGCGACGTCTATCGAAGGAGCCCGAGGCAATGGTCCGGAGCAGCGTCGGCCGGCGAGCAAGTCGAACGCAGACGACCGGCCAGCCGCCGAACAGGTCGAAACAGCGCCATCGGCGCAAGCGGTCAAGCCAACCAGGCCAAGGGGAAGAGCGAAAAACGATCCGCGCGAGTTGCGCAAGCGCGCGGCCGAGCAACCGCCGGCCTGAAGTCGACCGCTTGCTTGCAAGGGCGGTGTTCGGGACGCGAAAGGGACCCTTGCCGGGCGCTCAATCGCGTCCCAACACCTGTGGTTCGAGGTCCAGTTCGACCTCGAACCTGCGCGCGACGTCGTCCGCGATGCGCTCCGCCAAGTCCAGTATCTGGCGTCCGGTGGCGCGACCGTAATTGACCAGCACGAGGGCGTGCCGGGGCCAGACGCCCGCGTCGCCGCACCGGTATCCCTTCCAGCCCGCCGCCTCCACCAGTCTCGCCGCCGGGACCTTGAACCCGCTTGCAGACGGGAACGCATCGATATCGAGGCGGGCTCGCAATCGATCAAGCCGACCAGCCGATAACGTGGGGTTCTTGAAGGTGCTGCCGGCATTGCCGAACCTTCGCGGGTCGGGCAGTTTGCGGCGCCTTACGCGAATGACCGCTTCGGCCAGCAGTTGCGGCGAAACAACGCCACCCATTCGATGCAGTTCCGCGCCGACATCCCGGTACCCCGTTTCGAGTTCCCGGCCTCCCAGCCGCAGCATCAGTCCCGTAACGGCGTAGCGCCCCGGTTGGTCCGACTTGAACGCGCTGTCGCGGTAGCGAAACGCGCAGCTTGCGGCGGCGAGAACCGTTGGCCGCAGGGCGCGGGTGTCGATCGCGGATACGCCGATCACGAGCGAGGACAATTCCACGCCGTATGCGCCGATGTTCTGGATGGGGGCCGCCCCGACGGTGCCCGGGATGAGCGCGAGGTTTTCCAGGCCGGACAATCCCCGGCCGAGGCAGGCGCGCACCAGTCCGTGCCAGCTCTCGCCGCCGGCGGCCGTCACCCGCATGCCGTCTTCGTCCGAATCGAATGCGATTCCCCGACTCGCGATCCGAATCACCCGGCCATCGATGCGTTCGAGCAGCACCACATTGGTGCCGCCGCCGAGCAGGGTCACCGGCGCCGAATCGCGTTGCGCCTGGAACAGGGCGTCCAGCAGTTCCCGTTCGCCGCGCACTTCGACGTATTCCTCGGCGGTGCATTGGACCCGGAAGCTGTTGACTTCGCGCAGGGAGACATCGCGGCGAACGCGCGCGGAGGATCTGCTCAATGCATCGCCCAATGTCGTTTGCCTTCAACCACGTACATGCGTTCCGGCCGTGCAGCGCTTTGTATACTAGCCGCGGGTCACGGGAGGACGCGAATGGACATCGACGGAAAGGTCGCCGTAATCACCGGGGGCGCATCGGGGCTGGGACGCGCCACCGCCGAGATGATCGTCCATCACGGCGGAACGGTCGCGTTGCTGGACCGGAACGAGGAGCTCGCCGAGAAAACTGCCCGGGAACTCGGAGATGCGGCGCGCGCCTTCGCCGTCGACGTTCGCAGCGCCGAATCAGCCCAGACAGCCATCGGCGAAGTCATGGATACGTTCGGCGCGATACACATCGACATCAATTGCGCCGGCATCGGACCCCCGGGGCGCACCGTCGGGCGCGACGGACCGTTGTCGCTCGACCTCTTCAACCTCGTCATCCAGGTCAACCTCGTCGGCACCTTCAACCCTGAGATTGTGCGCCGCGCGCATGCGGGAAAACGCCGTCGAGGACGCGGACGGAGAGCGCGGGGTCATCGTCAACACCGCCTCCGTGGCCGCATTCGAGGGCCAGATCGGACAGGCGGCCTACAGCGCATCGAAAGGCGGCGTGGTCGGCATGACGTTGCCCATCGCCCGCGATCTGGCGCGGTCGGGAATCCGCGTCTGCACCATCGCCCCGGGCGTCTTCGAGACACCGATGCTGGCCGCCGCGCCGCCGAACGTGCGCGAACCGCTGGTAGCGGCGACGCTGTCGCCGAAACGCCTGGGCGATGCCTCCGAGTTCGCGTCGCTGGTCAGGCAGATCGTCGAGAACCCCTACCTCAACGGCGAGACCATACGGCTCGACGCGGGGATAAGGATGCAGCCTCGATAAAGGCGGGGCCGGGGCCGAGGGAAGACCAGGGTCAGCGCCATACCGTCCCCGGTTTCTTCTCGGCGGAAAACCGGGCTTGCGTATCGGCTACGGGGCACCCGGGAACGAGGGGGTTGTTCCGGCGTGACGGCCCGCGCAGCACGAGGCTCCGGGGCAGTCCTGCGAATCCGAGCAGCAGGCGTTGCAGCACTTCACGGTGAAGGGTCCGCACTTGATTCTGCAGCAGTCGGACGACAGCGCGGCCCACGAGGAGGAAGAGCCCGGCTGCCGCGACGACTGGGACTTGCTTGCGCTACTCCCTCCGCCGCCTCCGGCAGCGCTGCTGGACGCAGCCTCATCCGCGTGACAGTTCTGCCCCGTAGTGCGGAAATTGGAAAGCCTGGCGTCTTCGGAGCTCCCTATGTCGCGTCTCGGCAATATCGTCAAAGCGATCCGCGAGAGTTCGCCCGGGCTGGCTTCAAGCTCGAAGCTGCCCTCGCTGTCCGGCCGCAGCCACATGGTCGGCAGCAGTTGAGACGTCCACTTGTCTTCGGGGAGGTTCATGTACTCGGTCTTGGCGATGTAGCCGTTGTCGCCGGCCGAGTCCACCGTGAGCAGCAGCCGATGGCTCTGGCGCGGGTCCAGTTCGGCAGGCGCCCTCTCGTACATCCTTTTCGGGTCTTCCGCCTTCCCGTAATCGGGGTCGTACATGAACTGTATGTCCGCGGTCTTGCCCGCCTCGAGCAGGACGACCGGACTGATGGAGTCCCCGCCGAACTCCACCGTCATGGCGACCTCCACGAACTCGGACTGGTCGGAAGCTGCGGGAGCGGTCAACGCGAGCAGCGCCGCCGCCGTCCCTGCGAGGAGGGTTCTTGCAGTGGTCACGTTCTTGTTCTCCACCGTCGGTCAATAATGAGACCATTGTAGCCATTGTAGGTGAGCGGCCCGGACGGCCACCATGAGATAGGCCCTGCACTCACCCTGCACTCCGTTGGTAAATCCGAAACCGCATACAAGTCATCTCGACAAGGTTGTCTTATGTGGGGAGTGAACTTCACGCCTCGCCGCAAGCCAGTTTCCGCCTCACCCGCTCGAGGTCGGCCGGAGTATCGACGCCGCCCGGGACCGGCGCCAATGCCTCTCCGACAACGATGTCCATGTCGTTCTCGAGAAACCGGAGCTGTTCGAGCGACTCCGCGCGTTCAAGCCTGCTGGCCGGGAGCGCAACGAATCGACGCAACGCGGCGACCCGATAGGCGTAGATGCCGACATGGCGCTTCCATCCCGCGTCGAAACCCGAAGCGGATGCCGGGAATCCTCCCCGCGGGTAGGGGATCGGCGCCCGCGAAAAGTACAGCGCGCGTCCGCTTGCCGCGACGACGACCTTGACGATGCTCTCGTCGAGGACATCCCGGCTGTCCTGCAGCGGTTCGCTCAACGTCGCCGCGCCGACGCCCGTCGACCGATCCAGCAGACCCGCCACCTGATCGATGACCGCGGGCGGAATCAGCGGCTCGTCTCCCTGCACGTTTACGACCATGTGATCGTCCGGCCAGCCGCACGTTTCGGCGACCTCCATGACCCGGTCCGATCCCGAGGCATGGTCCGCGCGCGTCATCATCGCCCGCGCGTCCATCGATGCCGCGGCCTCCAGCACGCGCGCATCGTCCGTCGCCACGATGACTTCGGACGCGCCCGACTTCGCGACCCGCGACGCGACGTGGGCGATCATCGGCCTGCCGGCGATCTGCGCCAGTGGTTTGCCCGGCAGGCGGGTCGACGCGAAACGCGCCGGAACAACGACGGAAAAGTCGCTCACACGTCGATGCCGCTCTCGCGGAGCCTGGCCACGAGCGCGTTCTCGAGACCCTCCGACGGCTCCATGACGATCGTCACGAACCAGCAGTTCTCCGGCGCGTGGGCCAGCGTGCGCATCCTCTGCGCGTCCTTTTCCGTAGTCACGATCCAGGTGCCCGCAGGCACCTCGAGGTCGGCGGGGGTGAACACGTGGTGATCGGCAAAAACGCGGACAACCGGCGCCAGACCGACTTCGGCGAGGGTGCGCGAAAAGCGGCGCGGATTGCCGATCCCCGCGATGGCGATCAGTGGACCGTCGACGCGCCGCCTGAACTGCGCCGCGGGGACCGACTCGCCCGTGGTCAGGTTCTGAAACGTCGTCGGCCGGGCGGTCATGGTGTGTTCTCCCGGCACCAGGCCTGTCTGCGGGCCGTTGGCGACGACGACATCGACTTCGGACAAGCGCGATACCGGTTCCCGCAGGGGGCCCGCGGGCAGGTGGAGGCCGTTGCCGACGCCGCGGTCCCCGTCCAGCACCGCAATCTCGACATCGCGCGCCAGCGAATAGTGCTGCAGGCCGTCGTCGCTCAGCACGACATCGCACTCCGAGCGCGCCAGCACGCGCTGCACGGCAGCTACCCGGTCGGGATCCACCACTACCGAACACCCGGTGCGGCGGGCGATCAGGGCGGCCTCGTCGCCTGCCTGGGAGGCTGGCGTATCGCCCGTGACGTCGAGCGGATAGGAGGCGCGCCCGCCGTGTCCGCGCGACACGACGCCGACCCGGAGGTTTCGGTCGCGCAACCATCGGGCCAGCCATATGACCAACGGCGTCTTCCCGGTGCCGCCGACGGTGATGTTCCCGACCACGATCACCGGCACCGGCGCCCGCCACGCGGTCCCGGACCCCGACCGATAGCGTTCGCGCCTGCGCCGCGCAAGGTATGCGTAGACCAGCGACAGCGGCCACAGGAGTTTCGGCCAGAATGCCTCCCCGTACCACGCCTCGGCGATCGCGCTGGTCGATGGCGCTTCCCTTTCCGCGACAGGCGCCGGGAAACGCGCCACCTCTTCTGCCCGGGTCTCGCTCGCATCATCGCCGTTGGCGAAGTGCAAGCGATGGAACCTGGCGTAGGCGCCGTCGGCGTCGAGCAATTCCTGGTGCTTGCCCATCTCGACGATGCGGCCGTCCTCGAGCACGGCGATCTTGTCGGCATGCTCCACCGTCCACAACCGGTGGGCGATGACCACGGTGGTGCGCCCGCGCATGACCTCGTCGAGCGCCTCCTGGACACGGCGTTCGCTCTCGACGTCGAGCGCCGACGTCGCTTCGTCGAGAATCAGGACGGGCGCATCTTTCAGCAGCGCCCGCGCCACCGCAATGCGCTGGCGCTGGCCGCCGGACAGGCGCGTCCCGCTGTCGCCGACGACCATGTCGAGGCGAGCCGAATCACGCGCGAACTGATCGACGTGCGCGCGCTCGACCGCACGCTCGATGTCCGCTTCGGCGGCGTCCGAAAGCTCACCGTACGCGATGTTGTTGCGCAGCGTGTCGTTGAACAGCGTGACCTGCTCGGAAACCACGGCAATCTGATCCCGCAGATTGCGCAGCGTGTACGCATCGAGCGTATGGCCATCCAGCAGAATCTCGCCGCGCGTCGGGTCGTAGAAACGGGGTATCAGGTTCGCCAGGGTCGATTTGCCGCTGCCGGAACGGCCGACCAGCGCAAGCATCTCGCCCGGCGCGACGGAGAACGTCACCCCGCGCAGAATATCGTCTGCGCCGTCTTCGTATCGGAACCAGACATCGCGAAACTCGATGCGCCCTTCGACCCGGTCCACCTCGAGTTCGCCCACATCGGGTTCCGCCTCCTGGTCGATCTGGGCGAATACGTTGCCGGCGGCGGCAAGCCCGCGCTGCAACCGCTCCGTGACCTCGGACAGGCGCTTCGTCGGATTCGCGAGCAGGCCCGCCCAGGTGATGTAGGTGACGACGCCGCCCGCGGTGAAGGAGCCCCCGATGTCCGGCACCAGCACCAGGGCCACGACGATACCCAGCAGACATGCGACGATCAGTTGAACGCCCTGCGTATTCCTGGCCTTGGTCGCCGCGAGCTTCGTGCTTCTCCGCCGGATGCGATCGCTCACTTCCGTGAATCGGTCGCGTTCTTTCGTCTCCGCGCCGAACGCGCGCACCAGCCGCTGGCCGGAGATCACTTCCGTCGCGACCTGCGCGACTTCGCTCATCGATACCTCGATGGTTTCGCTGATGTGCCGGTAGCGGCGCGCCGCGGAACGCACGATCAGGGCGATAACCGGCGACACGACGGCGAAAATGACGGTCAGCAGCCAGTTCGTGTACAGCATGGCCGCCAGCAGGAATATCACCTTGGCGCCGTCCTGCAGGAAGATCCGGACGACCTCCGTCACCGTGTCCCGCAACTGGGAGGCGGAGTAGGTCAGCCGGGAGAGCAGTTGCCCCCTTCCGGTGCGGTCGTAGTACGCGCTCGGCACCACGAGCAGGCGGTCGAACAGGTCGCAGCGGATCACGTGCACGATGCCGAACGAGATGCGGGACAGGAGCAGTTCTCCGGCGACCGCTCCCACCGCCCGAACGGCCGCGACCGCCACCATCAAGGCCGGAAAGAACCAGATCGCCCGGGCATCGGGGGAATCCGAGGCCTTGAACGTGTCGATGATCTGGCCGAGGAGGTATGCGAAGGAAGCTTCCGCGCCAGCGGCCAGCAGGAATCCGATCACCGCGGCCGCGAACAGGAACCAGTGCGGCTGCAGGTAGTGGAGCAACCTCCAGTAGAGCGAGAGATCACCCTCCTGGATCTGATCCGCCGCGGTCGAATCGTCTTGCGGGTTTTCGGCGTCCGGGATCATTTGGTCCGCCTCGGGCGGGCTACCGCCGTCGCCGGTTCACCATGTGTATCGCCCGCCCGCCGACCGACAAAGCCGCCTCGTGCACGGCCTCGGCCAGGGTCGGATGCGCGAACATGGTCAACCCGAGGTCTTCCGCGCTGGCGTCGAACTCCATGGCGATCACCGCCTGCGCGACGAGTTCCGACGCCTGCGCGCCGAAGATGTGCACGCCGAGGAGCCGGTCCGTCTCCTCCTCGGCGACGATCTTGACGATGCCCTCCGCATCGTTCGCCGCCAGGGCGCGGCCATTGGCGGCGTAGGAGAATGTGCCGGCGCTGTACGCTTCGCCATCGGCCTTGAGATCCTGTTCGGTCCGGCCGACCCAGGCGATTTCCGGATGCGTGTAGATGACATTCGGAATGCACTCGTAGTTGACCATGGGCTTGTGGCCGGCAATGCGCTCGGCCACCATGACGCCCTCCTCCGCTCCCTTGTGCGCGAGCATGGGACCGCGCACGACATCGCCCACGGCATAGACGTCCGGTGCATCGGTCTCGCAAAGGTCGTTGACGTAGAGGAAGCCGCGCTCGTCGAGATTGACGCCGCTGTCCGGCGCCAGCAAGCCTTCCGTGTACGGGCGGCGCCCCACGGCGACAATGAGCTTGTCCACGGTCAGCGTGTGATCGCCGTCCTTGTCCTGGTAGTCGACGTCGACCTGTCGGTTCTCGCCTTTGCCCTTCACCCCGGCGCCGGTGACGCGGGTGCCGAGCCGGATATCGAGGCCCTGACGGCCGAAGGAACGCAACGCGTCGCGGGCGATGCGCTGGTCCGCAATGGGCAGGAACTCGTCCAGTGCTTCCAGCAGGACCACCTCGGCGCCGAGCCGGGACCAGACGCTGCCGAGTTCGAGACCGATCACGCCGGCGCCGATCACGCCGAGCCGCGACGGCACGGCCTCGAATTCCAGCGCGCCCGCGGAGTCGACGATCACATCCGCCGCCAGCGGCACCGGATCGATCTCCATCGGCACCGAACCGGGCGCCAGGATCACGTGCTCGGCCGCCAGTTCCGTCACCTCGCCTTCGTGGTTCGTGTATTCGACATGCTTGTGGGCGAGCAGCCTGCCGGTGCCGGCCAGCGACTCGACGCCGTTGCCGCCGAACAACGCCCCGATGCCCGACGTGAGTTTCGCCACCACGCCGTCCTTGTGACGCATCATCTTCGCCACGTCGACGGAGAGGTCTCCGACATCGATGCCCAGCTCTTCGAACCCGTGGGCGGCCTCCGCGTACTTGTGCGAGGCGTCGAGCAGCGCCTTCGAGGGAATGCATCCCCAGTTCAGGCAGGTGCCCCCGAGCGTCGGATTTCCCTCCCTGTCCAGAGACTTGTCGATGCATGCGGCGCGCATGCCGAGTTGCGCGGCGCGGATGGCTGCGGCATAGCCGGCGGGGCCGCCCCCGATCACCACGATGTCGTATTCGTTCGCCATTGAGATTTCAGACTTCCAACAGTATTCGGGCCGGGTCTTCCAGCAGTTCCTTGATTGTCACCAGAAAGCGCACCGCCTCCTGGCCGTCGATCAGCCGATGATCGTAGGTGAGCGCAAGATACATCATCGGGCGCGCGACGATCTCGCCCCCCTCCACCACCGGCCGCTGTTCGATCTTGTGCATGCCGAGGATGGCGGTCTGGGGCGGATTCAGTATGGGAGTGGACAGCAGGGAACCGAAGACCCCGCCGTTCGAGATGGTGAAGGTGCCCCCGGTCATCTCTTCGATGGTGAGCTTGTTGTCGCGCGCCCGGGCGCCGAAGCCCGCGATCCGCTCCTCGATCTGGGCGATGCCGAGCGCATCGGCATCGCGCAGCACGGGCACGACCAGGCCCCGTTCGGTGCTCACCGCGACGCCGATATCGTAGAAACCGTGATAGACGACCTCGTCCCCGTCGATGCAGGCATTGACCAGCGGGAACCGTTTCAGCGCCTCTACGCCGGCGCGCACGAAGAAGCCCATGAATCCCAGGCGGGTGCCGTTGTGGGCGCGCTCGAAAGCGTCCCGGTGACGCGCCCGCAGGGTCATCACCGCTTCCATGTTCACCTCGTTGAACGTCGTCAGCATGGCGGCGTTTCGCTGCGCTTCGAGCAGGCGTTGCGCGATGGAAGCCCGCAGGCGCGTCATCGGGACGCGGCGCTCCGTGCGGTCGGCGAGGGACGAAGGATCGATTGCCGCGGGCGCCGGGGCGGTTTCTCCGCTCGGCGCCGGAGCCGGCGTCGGCGCCTGCCTCGCCGACGGCATGCTCGCGGCGCGCGACACGTCGGCCTTGGTGATGCGCCCGCCGCGACCGGAACCGTTGAGCGTCGCGATGTCGATGCCTTGCTCTTCGGCGAGCTTGCGGGCGGCGGGCGAGATTCCCACTTCGGCCGCGGCGGGAGCGGCCTGCGGCTCGCCGACAGGTCGCGCCGGGGGAGGTTCCGCGCCGGCGGCGCCCGGCTCGAACTGCGCGATCACCTCGTCGCTCAACACCGTCTCGCCTTCCGCCTTCACGATCTCGGTCAGGACGCCCGCCGCGGGTGCGACGATCTCGATCACGACCTTGTCGGTCTCTATGTCGGCCAGCATTTCGTCGCGCTGAACAGCCTCGCCGGGTTGCTTGTGCCACGCGGCGAGGGTGCCTTCCTCAATGGACTCCGGGAACGTGGGCGCCTTGATCTCCATGGTCATCTACCCGACGAGCGCCTCTTCCACGAGCCGTTGCTGCCGATCGATGTGCTTGCTGAAGTAGCCGCTCGCGGGCGATGCGAAGGCCTCCCGCCCGGCGTAGAACAGGTACAGCGAGACATCGTGCCGCGCCAGGACCCTTCGCATGTGGTGCTGGCTAGCGTACCAGGCACCCTGGTTGGCCGGCTCTTCCTGGCACCAGGTGACGTACCTCAGTCTGCCGTACGGCGCGATGACGTCGCCGAGTTCCTTTTCCGGGAACGGATACAGTTGTTCGATACGCACGATGGCCACATCCTCGAGCCGCCTCTCGCGCCGCTCTTGGAGCAGGTCGTAGTACACCTTGCCGCTGCAGAGCACCAGCCGCCTGACGTTCTCCGGATCGAGATCGTCCACCTCCGGGATCACGGCCTGGAAACCGCCGTCGGCGAGGTCTTCCAGCGAGGACACGGCCAGCTTGTGCCTGAGCAGGCTCTTCGGGGTCAGCGCCACGAGCGGCTTGCGCAGCGGTCGAAGCACCTGCCGCCGCAGCATGTGGAACATCTGCGCCGGCGTCGTCGGCAGGCACACCTGGATATTGTGTTCCGCGCAGAGCTGGAGATAACGCTCGAGCCGAGCCGAAGAGTGTTCCGGCCCCTGCCCCTCGTAACCATGGGGCAGCAGCATGACCAGCCCGCAGAGGCGCGCCCATTTCGTCTCTCCGCTGGTGATGAACTGGTCGATCACGACCTGGGCGCCGTTGGCG
>CAZFGB010000214.1:0-12998 GCA_964518405.1 uncultured Pseudomonadales bacterium
TACAACGTGGTCGAAGACCCCTCCGAGCAATACAACCTCATGGAGAAGCAACCGGAAATCGCCGCACGAATGAAGGCCGAACTCGATGCCTGGAATGCATCGGTCGACAGGAGCGTGGAAGGCGCCGACTATCCGGAAGGCCGGGTCCTGCCATCCGGGCGAGATGAGCCCGAATAGCTCTACTCGGACGCTTCTTCGGGCGTATACCAGATCGGCGAGGAGTAGGCGCGCTCCTGGATCACTGCGGCAGGGCCCTGCTGGAATTCCTCAGCGCCGTAGAACTTCGCGTCGTAGGTCGTCCAGCGCGGTGTTGGGATCTGGAGGACGCGAACGTAGTAGAACGCGGATTCGTTGCGATCGAAGTCCGGGTCCGTCCAGGTCGTCGCGAGGGTTGGACTGCCTATTGAATTGAGATAGCTCGCCGCCTCGACGTCGACGGTCGATCCGACGGGAGACAGTTTGCCGTCCTCGCCGATCGTCCGGTCACCCGACCAAGCCACGTCGTGGACCTTCTCGTGCAGTTCGCCGTTCGCATCGCGCCATCCCTTGATGACCTGCACGCGGTCCAGGTTCGCCCCGTCCGGATCCTTGACGGCCCTCAGCAGGAAGCTGGGCGCGGCGCTTCCCGAGGCCAGCACCAGATCGCCTCCCATGGGCACCCCCTTGCGGTAGCCGGTCTCGGCCAGGTTCGGGCTCAGCGCGTCATCGCTCTCGTAGTCCCATCCGCCGAAAAACCGCAGCGTGATGCGAGGGCCGGTCGTCGCATAGACCTCGCGCCGCTTCATGGCGGCGAAGATAGCCTCCCGCGTGTTCTCGGTTGCCCAGACCGCCGCGTAGCCGGCGGAAGCGTAAATGGCCTGGGTCATCCGGCGGTACGGGCTGGGCTCGATGGCGCCCATCTTGCCCCAGAAGTTGTCTTCATCGGCGGTGGCGAGGCCCGTGTGGGAGTCCGTTGAGCCGATCATCCCGAACTTGTAAGGGTTGACCCCGAGTTCGGCGGCCAGGCCGAGGCCAGTCTTGAGCCCGCTCCGAACGTAGGACCGCTTTGCCGCCTCCTCGGGTGGCAGCTCGGCCGCCAAGCCTTTCAAAGCGGAGAAATTACCCCACGTTTCGTGGTCGGCGAACTCGTCGTCGGGGGAAAGGGCAGGCAGGGTCTCGCTGTCGCCCTTGATTTGCGTCACCTCCACGATGGGCTCGATGGATGACCGGATCCTGGCGTAGTCGCGCGTTAGCGGTTTGCCTTCATAGCTGACGGTCGCGAACGTGTTGCCGCGGCTGAGATTGCTGTTATGCGGAATGGAGATGACATCGCTGCCGGTCTCCTCCCGGTAGCGCTCGAGGTGAGCCCACAGGTCCTCCGGGTTCGAACTGTCGTACGCGGAAAACGGCCGCCGCGACATGGTGTGTTCGGGCGCACCCGCGAACATGACGTTGCGGTGCAGCATGGCGGGAGAGCCGCTGCTGTATTCGTACCCGGCAAAAGTGGTGAACCTGCCGGGATCGTTGTGCTTCTCGGCGCTGGTGACGACGCTCCGCCACACGTCGAGCCTGAAGTCGTCGTCGATTCCGTAGTCGCCCCTTGGTGTCTTGGACATTCCCAGCGTCAGGTGGCCGGCCTCGTACTCCTCGAGGCTCTCCGCCTCCAGGACATCGGACACCGCCGGCGTGCGGGAGAGCGTCTCGAACAAGCGCTGGCTATCCTCCGTTTTCAGCGCTTCGGGATCGCCCGTGGCGACACGCGGCGCGACGCCGAGGTTCTCGGCGTGATCGGACAGCATCAGAAAGTCGAGGGGCCGGCGCAATCGCGCCTCGCCGCCGCCGGTGGCGCGAATGGTCTCTCCCTTGGCGAATCGATAGGCCTCGTCCGGCGATAGCCGGGTGCCCATGCCGAACGCATCGCCCGAAAGGTACGTATGCACATGGGTATCGCCCCAGTAGACGTTGTCGGGGTAGTCCTGCCTGACGGGAGGGGAGTACGGATCCGCAGCGTTCGCGACCGCTGCCAGCATCGAGATCAAGACGAGGATGGGGCGCATCGTTCGGCTCCTGTTGTCAGCGGTAATGGGTTCCGGCAGGTGCCAGATACGCCTACTGCAAAAAAAGCGCACCGGGGGCCGAAGCCCGCGGTGCGCTGTTGATTGATTGTATCGGTCTAAGGTCTTCTCGCCGCTCGTCCTAGTTGAGTTGCCACTTGACCTGCAGGCCGATTTCCCTCGGCTCGACAACGGTGCCATAGGGGCTGGCGATGCCTTCCCGGGGCGACCACATGTGGAGCGCCGCCTGGTCGAGCGCATTCTGCACATAGGCGGTAATGCCCAGTGAGGAATCGGCTGACCACCAGTTCGCCCTCAGGTCCCAACGGGTGTAGTCGGACACCGCGTACGCCTCGATGTTGCCGTGTTCCACGTACTTCTTGCCGCGATAGTTCATGATCGTCAGCAGCTCGAGCCTGCCCCTTTCCGCCATCGGTATCTCATAGGCCAGCGTCAGGGACGTCTTGTGGCTGGGCGAGTTCGGCAACTGCTTGCCGTCAAACTCGATCTGCTCGCCGGTTCCCCAGTAAGTATGCACCTGCGGATTGCCATTGGCGTCCGTGTACTCATGGAACTGCCACCCGGGACTCGCGCCGGGGAGCCCGAAGGGGTAGATCGAGAGGTAGGGGCCAATGCTGGTATCCAGGTAGTTGTAGAACCCGCGCAGCGAGAGCTTGTCGCTAATCCTCCAGGCGCCTTCAAGCTCGACACCGGCAATCGTGGTGCCCTCGATGGTGTTGGTCGACCGGGTGGTTGCCCCGCCGTCCGGGTCAGCCGCGATTTCGTCTGCGGTCTTGAAGCGGCCGGCGACTACCCAGTACTTGGCGAAGTCCTGGAAGAAAGCCGTCGCGGACAACTGTAGCGCTCTATCGAAGTACAGCCCCTTCGCGCCGATTTCGTAGTTGGTCACCTGCTCGGCTTCGAAGAAGAAGGGCGGTTGAGTCTGGCTCCAGCTCCCCTTGTTCCCACCGGGACGATAGCCGGTGGAGAGGCGTGCGTAGATCATGACATCGTCATTGGGACGATACTGCGCACCGACGTTCCAGGTCGTGTCGCTCCACGTCTCTTCGCCTTTGTCGGGAAAGATCTCGGCGTCGCGCACGTTGACCTGGACGAACGCGATCGCATCTTCGCAGGTGGAGGTGTGGTTGCAGAGCGAGAAATCCACACCTGAACGACCGATGGCCGTGCCGTTGGCCTGCTGGGTGATTCCCTTCTGGTCGTTGTCGTGGCGTAGACCCCCGAACAACGTCCAGGTCTCGTTCAGCACGTATTCGCCGTTGAAGTAGACCCCGATGGACTGCATATGGTGCGATGACAAGTGGGCATTCCGTTGGCCGTTCAGATTCGAAGTGAAGTTCGCGATGCCGGAGAGCGCATAGTTCACGAGTTCCGGGTCGCCTGGACAGGCGAACACGGTTCGTAGTTGCGCAGAGCGAGCCTTCGCTTCGGGGCTGGTATAGACATCGCGAAACAGCCAGTTCTGACCGCCGCTCAAGCTGCCCCCCGGGCCATACAGGGAATCGATCACCGCCCTGCAGGCAGCCGAGCTATCCGTATACAGCCAGTCGTTGGTGGGCACGCCCCGGGTGCCCGAACTGAACTGCAGATTTCTGTAGTTCATCGGCTCGTCACCTTCCATGGTGGTAACGCCCAGCGTGAAATTGAACGGACCGCTGTAGTTCGAGGTCAGCGTGACTTCGTGGCTCGTCTGCTCGGATGAGAAGATGTAGTTGATGCGGCTGTCGTTGAACGAACCGTTGCCGCCGCCGTCCAGGGCGCAGTATCGGCTGGTCTGGCCCGCCTGCAGCATGCCGCCCAGCACTTTCGGGTGGTTGGGCGGGCAAACCCCTCCACCCTCGCGGGGCAGCTGGTCGCCGTCGTTCAGGTTGTCGTTGGCGATATCGTGATAGCCGAACTTGTAGGTCACATCGAGGTTGTCGGTCAGGGCGAATATGGCCTCGACCGAGGCGTTTTCCGCAAAGCTGTCCTGCCTGATCGGCGCGTTGAATGCCACCGCCCATGACAATTCGCTCGGGTCGCAAATGATGCCGAACTCGTCGCGTGTGCCGTCGTTGTTGATGTTCGAACAGTTGGCGACCGATGGCGCGGCGTCGGCACCGAAGTATGGATTCGTCTGCGGTATCAACTCCCCGGTGACCCGGTCCGTCCAGATGGCAGGCTTGCCGTTGCGGTCCAGCAGAAACTCGTTGACCGTGTCGCGGGCACCCAGTGGCAACGAAGCCCAGGGCGTACCCGTGTCCGTCTGGTAGGAGTACCGGGCGGTAATGTCCCAGCGGTCGTTCTGCCAGCGCAGGCGAGGGGAGATCAGCCGCTGATCGGGCACCCCGGCATCACGGGCTTCGGCGCCTTCGTAGACGTTTTCGATCATCCCGTCGCCGGTATAGGAACTGACTCCGAGGCGATAGCTGAAACCGGATTCCCCGATCGGTCCGCCGAAGGCGAGCTGCAGCCGCTGCGTCGAGATGTCGGTGATCTCCGCGTTCACGCGCATGTCGAAGGTGTCCGTCGGCTTGCGCGACCACAAGCTGATGGAGCCGGCGATGGCCGCCTTGCCACCGGTCGTGCCCTGCGGTCCCCGGGCCACTTCGACCCGCTCCATGTCGAACATGCTGTCGGTCGAGTAGCTCTGGTCCGTGTACACGCCGTCGACGTAAAAGGCGACGGACGTGTCCTGGAAGAAGTTGACGGCCCGGTCGTTGCCGACGCCGCGCATGTCATAGTGGCCGTCCTCGTTCTTGCCGGCACCCTGGCTGCGGTTGCCTTTCTGGAGACCGGGGACGAGCACTTCCAGGTCATCGGCGTTCTGCACGCCCAGTCTCTCAATGATGAGGTCGTTGAAACCGGTCACGGTCATGGCGCGGTCGAGTACGTTGGTTTCTCCCCGTTCGCCGGTGACGAGGATCTCTTCGATATAGTCGATATCGTCGTCCTGGTCATCGGCCTCGTCGGCCGCGTAGGCGGACAGCCCGAAAAGGGCCATCGCCATGCCCAACGACGCGATCGACGGAAGCGTCGCGAATCTCTTCATGTCTTTATCTCCATTTGCCTGCCCTCATCCCACGCAAATGGCACCACCCAAGACTCTTGCCGTGGTGCAGCGGCGCCAATTCCAAGGCAGCGTTGGTCGAGCGATCCGCCCGACCCTGCCAGCGTGGGCTCTGCGACGAATATGCTTACACCTATCGGGAGTAGTACGCAAACTTCCCAAGTGGAATTTCCCCCAGAAACGCCGCTCAAGATGAGGTGGCGCTACGGTGGACAATTGTCACCAATCCGGCACGACCCCGCCTAGCTGGCGTGCAGAAAGCTCGAGCGGAACTGAATGCCCCAGTGCCCCTCAACGAGGGTCGCAATCCAGAACGTACCGAAGCTATGATACACCGAACCATCGGCTCGACAACGATCGTTTCGCAGCGCGATATGGACCTTGTCCTTGCCGCTATGCACCACTTCGAGGCTGGCCACATTGGTGTGATGCCATCCTTCCTGCGCAAGCATCGGTTCGCCACGCTTTGAAAGCTCGACAAAAGTTTCAGCGCTCTCAATCCTGGTGAACCTGCCATTGGCCAGGCGGATGTGCGGATAGTTCAGCGTCTCGGCGTGACGCTCGTGGTCCTGCGCGTTGAATGTTTCGGTAAACGCGTGCACGGCCGCAATGGCCGCTTTCTCGGACTCTTGATTCATGGCTTCCGGATCTTCAATGGGGGCGATGAGCTTCGCGCGATCCCGCTGACTGGGCAAACAACCACCCGCAAAGTCACCGAAAGCCGTCGGCGTCCGTTCGCGCCGGTTTCAATTCTCCGCGTGGTACGGGGCCAGGGTTTCGCCATCCACCGTGACCCTGTGCATCAGCCGCCGCTCGCCGGGGTAGTCGTTGAGCGCGCGGTGCCAGGTGGCGCGATTGTCCCAGAACGCGACGCTGCCCGCCTCCCACCGGAACCGGCAGGTGTGGTCTTCCCGAGCAGCGACGCCATAGAGATATTCGAGTAACGGACGCGACTCGTCCTCCGTCCATCCGGCAATGCGCACGGTGAACGCCGGGTTCACGTAAAGCGCCGGCCTGCCGGTCCTCGGGTGACGTATCACGACCGGATGCACGGCGTCCTGCGTGGCTCTCTCGGCGCTGTGATAGCGGTCGTCGTCTTGCTTGACGTAAGCGCCCTTGCCGAAGACGTGGCGGCTCGAATGCACGGCACTCAATCCCGCCAATGTGCGCCTGAGGCCCGGGGAAAGCGCCTCGTAGGCCTTGTACATGCTCGCGAACATGGTGTCGCCACCGGCATTCGGCACCTCAAGCGCGAACAGCATCGAACCAAGCGCCGGCGCCCGGTCGTAGGAGTGATCGGTATGCCAACCGCCGCCGGTGTTGTATTCGCGGGGAGGCTCCTTTAGCCCCATGGCGACCTGCGGGTGCCCCGCAACGCGCGTGAAGAAACGATTTACGTTGCTCGGGCCGAAGCGCCGCGCCGCCGCCAACTGGCGGTCGGGGGTCAGCGTCTGGCCGCGGAGAAACACCACGCCGTATGCCGCGTGCGCATCGGCGATGGCCTCAACCTCTTCATCGGACATGGACTGCAGGTCGACGCCGTCGATCTGCGCGCCGCAGTCGTTGTCGAAGGGTCTGATTTCCATTCCGGCTGATTCCGATTCCGATGCCGCCACACCAAAGAAAGCATACTCCAGACAGTGATCGCCTCAGTAGCGCGAAATCTGACTGGGCGCATCGCACCGGCGTTTTCAGTCGCGCGCCGCTATCCTTTCGTTCTCGTTTGCAGGAGCGGCAGGTCTCGCAAGAACTGGCGGGCCGGAACGACCCGTTCCCCGCTCGGATACGACTCGGCTTCCCCCATTTCCGCGACGAGTTGCGTTCGCTTGACTGGCCCGTCCTTCAGGAATCGCCGGACGTTCGCGCTCAGGTCCGTTTCCGCCCATTTCACTTCGATGAGATGAGACGGCACCCGATTCCTCGTGATGACGAAGTCGACTTCCCTCCCTTCCTTGTCGCGGATATAGCAAACGCCAAGCCGCTCTCCCTCGACGTCTTCCAAACGATGGGTTTCCTTCAGGAGCGCGCAAGCGACCAGATTCTCCAGTTTCACGCTGTTGTCTCCGATGACCATGCCGTTGTCATAGAAGTAGTACTTCGGTTGCTTGAGCAACGCACGCGCAATGTTCCTGTGGTACGGCGGCACCGCGAATATGACGTAGAGATCGGCAAGCAATCGCAACCAGTGTTGAATCGTGTTGGGGCTCTTTTGCAGATCCCTGGCCAGCGAGTTCGCCGAGACCGGGCTTCCCACCCGTGACCGCAGCATTTCGATGAGCGTCTCGATCGACTGAATGTCCCGCACCGCGGTGAGCGTGAGTAGGTCTTCCTTCAGAATGAGGTCGATGTGGGAACGCTTCCAACGGTTGTAGTAGCGCTGGCCGCCGCGCAGAAACGGCTCCGGAAAGCCGCCGATCGTCATCAATCTTCGGAAGGCTTCGTCTGGTTCCAGATCCGTGTTTTCGGCTGCCTCCTTGACATCCAACGGATGCAATCTGAACTGAAAATGGCGTCCCGCGAGGGAGTCGCCAGTCTTGCGGAAGGCATCAAGTTTCGCGCTGCCCGTCACCAAGAGACGGGGCGGTATGCCTTCGACGTCGTAAATTCCCTTGAGCCAAGACTTCCAGTCGTTCATCTTGTGCAGTTCATCAAAGATGATCAGCGACTTCTCCCGATCCCACCGCTTCCCCGCGATCAGCAAGCGGTGTTCCGCGAGGTCGTAGTCGAGGTACTGATGATCGTCGCTGAGCATGCGCGAAAGTGTCGTCTTGCCGGATTGCCGCGGTCCCGTGAGCAAAATGACCTTCTGCTCAAGGTCCGCGAGAAGGGCTTTTTTCAGGTACCTTTCCATTGCGTAGGAGGACTCGAAAGGTACGACTATTTTTCATTTGACTGTCAAATAGTCAAGACTTTTTGTCAGTTGACTGCAAAATTATCATCTTGATGCGATCACAGCCCGCAGCCGCGGTCGATCATTTTGCAGTGGTGGAGGCGACGTCCACCAATACGGGGTTTTCGATCGCCTCTCACCGCCTCTCAAAGTTCACTTAACATCCTGATAAGTAGGTATTCTTTTGGCCTTGACGTTCCATATGAATCGGTACCGCCGAGACTACGTCGACCCATGACGATCACTGTCCATGCCCGCCCCGCAACGTGGGCCGCGGCAATGTTGTTGACGCGCAGGTAACCACGCTGAATAGCGCGCAGGCGGTTACGCTGCGCGTCCTGGCAGTCCGGTGAAGCCGCAGCCGACCATGTCCTTGCCACAGGCATACGAATAGCCGAAGGCGAAATCGACAACAACCTACCGGATCCCGCCCATGCGCCCATCCCGCACTGGGCACATCAAGCATTCGAAGGGATGCCCACCCCGATTGCCGACATGAACTCAGGGTCGCTCGTGGTCTGGCGCGACGTCCAGCCGAGTTGGAAGAGATCCGCGACGCTTCAGGACAACCTGACGGATCTGTGCGGTCGGATCTATAGGAACTTCATAACCGCAGGCAAGCTGACGATTTCGGTAAGCGTGTACGACTGTGCCCAAAAGGCAGTAGTACGTTCGATTGCAGTTCCTGCTGTGGACCCCATGTTCCTCACGAACTGGGCCGACGACTCCTTGAGCCGTTTCGGCTTCGTTGACGAGAATACTTTGTTCGACCCCTATACCGGGGTTGCGAACGACAGCGGCAGGAACCAAGCGGGTCAACACGAACCGGAACTTCTGACTGTCAAGGGATCGGAAGGTGAAGTGATGGGTTACTGCCTGTTGACAGCTTCCTACCGCAGTCCACGTGTACTCAGCGATGAGCTGAACAAAGGCGTCAACGACCAGGCGCTACCCCTTATGGTCGTCTCGCCAAGAAGCTTGAGGGCGTGTCGATCCTCCGATCCCAAAGAGAAATAGACCTCGATCCTGCTTGGCTACGCCTCTCGCAGACCGTGGATCGGTGGGTCTCCGTGAGTCTCGATTTCGATCCAGACCTCGACGACATCTTCGGCGTGTCGAACGACAAACAGAAAGCTCATCGCTTGGCGGAGACGGCCTCACTCGCCCTTCCCGAGATCAAGAGGCGAATCACCACTCTCGAGGCCGAAGCCGACCGAGACGACCGGATGCTAATGTGTCTGCAGATTGCGCTCACCATCAAGACCAAGCTCAACGAGATGCAGACCATCATCCACGCGCAGCGAAGCGGAGTCCGGTCCGGTCCGAACGGTGACAAGTTGGAGCCCACCCGAGATCCGTCCAACGCTCCACTCCCGGAGTTGGTTACCAGCAGCGCCACCATCGCCGACGGAGGCCCGCCAGTACCGCAGGACGAAGCTAGGCCGCAAGACCACCCGGACGAGACCGCAAACGCGTACGAGGAGTCGCTCTCGGATGGCAAGCCAGCGAAGGAAGTCAGACCGCGCATCGTCATTGAGAACAACCTGAAGGTCGACGTCGTGGCCGACCACCAAGACATCTCGACGAAGATGTTCCGCGTAACCCTTCCCCCGGCTCATATGGTCGTCCACCTCATCGCCCGACACCCACTCTACGGTGCATTGTCACGCCTTCTGCTCACGGATATCGATCGTGATCCCGATGAACCTGAGCCCACGATCCAAGACGCGCTCAGGGCTGTCCGCGGACTGTTGATTTCATACGCCAGAGCCAACGTGGAAGTCGCCTACCACAACCCCGCTCAGGCCGCAGAGTTCGAGCGTTGTGCCTTAACGTGGGGCGAAGTCGCTGAGAGACTCTTCCGAGACCCGGACGAATGACCAACGGCTTATCGCGAGTCCGCGCGTTGTTCGCGCAGGCTCAAGATCGGGTTTTCATTGTCTCGGCCTATCTCGGTGCGACCACCCTTGGCCGGCTGCTCGACTCGGTTCCCGAGCCTGTGACGCACACCAAGGTTTTCGCGCGATGGGAAATGCAGGATATCCTCTCCGGCGCTACGGACTGGCGCGCGTGGGACGTTGCACGGGAACGCGGCGTGCCGTTGTTTGCCTGTCCCGGCCTGCACGCGAAGATTTACGTCGCCGATAGCAAGGCGCTCGTGGGGTCCGCCAACGCGACTGCATCCGGCATGGGACTCGGCGAAACCGGCAACCTCGAGTTGCTGATACCTACAGACGCCACGCAGCCCGATGTGTCTCAGGTCTTGGCTATGGCCCTGCGATCTTCCAAGGAAGCGCTTCCGTTGGGCGCCGACGTGGCTGCTCACCGCGACATTGATACGCCTGACACGATCCCGATCTGGCTTCCTGAGGTCAGCCCCGACCAGTTCCTAGGAGCCTTCCAAGGACAGACGTCCCATACGGCCGAGACGCTTCGAACCTGTACCGCGCTTCGCGTTCCCAAGACCGGCCGCGGCGAGGCATCGCTCCGCGACGCTGTTCGCGAATCCACATCCTTCCGGGTCGTGAAACATGAATTCGACACACGGCCCGTACCAATGACGGTGGACCAGTTGCGAGAACTCCTGGTCCAGAAGGTCGATATCCGCTTTGTGGACGTCGCAACGGAGCGTTTGAACCTGCTAGCTCAGTGGATCGGCTACTTCGGCGCCAACACACATTTGGGTGTATCACCGCACGGGAAGACCTCCGCACTTCACGCCGGCGAGCGAATAGTCTCATACAAGCTTCGGAACCCGACGCAATGACTTCATGCTCAACAAGCGCCGCAAGGCAGGCAAGTGCCGTTCTCAACGGCGCGCCCGCTAACACAAGCGTCCACCTTAGAGCTCAAGCATGCCGAGTACTTCCTCAACAGTCATGTCGTGATGTCGCGCCACACTCTTCAAGATGCTTGAGAGCGTCTTTGCCCGAATGGCGCTGTGCAACGGGATCACCTCGTGGTGCTCGCCATTGAGTTGGGTTGTGATCCGGACGTGAGAACCGCGTTGCCTGACTTTCTCATAGCCCAGGCGCCGGAGTGCCCGTTGGAGTTCCGCGCCGCTGACATCGCGCGGCAGTCTCACGCTACCAGGATCTCATCTCGGACGAAGTGCAGCCGAATCAACCCTGGTCGTTCCATGGTCTCGTCGAAGTAGCAGTTGACGGCTTCCAGGACATTGCGGCGGACCTCTTCAACACAGTCCCCTTGCGTGTGGATGCCGTAGCCGAGCGCGCTCGCGGAGTACCCGCCGTCCACCTCGTCCTCGGTCACTTCGAAGATAATCTCAGTATTCGACATCGTTCACTCCTGAGTGCTTCCTCGCGGGCTAGTGCCCGCGACCAGTTTCGCTGACCGAGCGCTAGTCTAAAACGTGCCGCGATCAGTGCGCGACCGCAAAGCTCCACAATAGTGCTTTGACAGTCATCGAGTTGCCCGATGCTCTGATCATCCCATTCGGATCGCCCGCGAAGCGAGCGGAGCACTTGCCGATCTAGGCTCCGCGACTGGTTGTTGAGTCTCGCTGGAGCGCCCGCGCGCCGGTGATCCGGAACGCTCCAATCCGAAAACTGATCACTTCACTGATAACCACAACTGAAATGTCGTAATTGTTTTTATTTTTCGATTAGTTATATGTTGATGGTGGAGGCGGCGGAAGTCGAACCCGCGTCCGTCAGCACTCGGTCTTCGGCTCTACATGCGTAGTCTCGTCTATTGCTTTAGCCCCTTCGACGACCCGACGAACAGGGTGTCGATGGGCGATCCCCTAAGTTTTAGCGACCTGCACCGGAGCACTTGCCGGGCGCGATCCTGTGTACTTGCCCCCGATGTCACGCCACAGGCAACGGGACATCGGGGTTAGCCGTCAGGCGGCTAGTGCGTAGTTTTCGTCGTTGGCAACTATAAAAAGTTGCAGCGATTGATTAACGAGAGTCACTACCCTCTCGGCATGCACCTTGGACGTCATTACCGCCGTCGAAACCGCATCGCCCCCATAGGTTTTCGCACTGCTCCCGCGGGAAAGGGCGCCGAGTATAGCAGGGTCGAATGTGCGCCGCACAAGCTACAATGGGCGCTTGGGCGGGGTCGGACGGATGCGGATCTGTTTTCTCAGGATATTGATTCTATTGGCTTATTTTGGGGCCAACGGGGATCCGTCCGAGCGCATTCAGCACTACTTCGCGCGGGCCGCCGAGTACGCGGAGGCGCGGGACTACGCGCTGGCGCGGGCATACCTCGAGCCCCTGCTGATCAGCCCATGGATCACGGGCGAGCAACGGGCGCGGGCCTACGTCACGCGCGCGTTGACGTACGCGGCGCAGGGTCTGTACGTGTCGGCGGCGCTCGATTACGTGCGCGCGCTGGAGTTCGATCCTGACCAAGCGACGGCGTTCGCCGCGCTTTCCTGGCTCTACGCCCATGGCCTCGGCGTTGCGCAGGACGAAGACGAGGCATTGCATCTCGCCCTTGAGGCGGCGCGGCGCGGCGACGGCTATGCGCGCGTCTACGTCGGCATGGCGCTGATGGACGAGGACATCGAAGAGGCGAGAGGCTGGCTGCTGAAAGCGGCCGAGGACGGTTATGCGCCAGCGTATGTGCACCTTGCGCACAGTTTCCGCAGCGCGGTCGCCGACGAACCCGACCCGGAGGAGGCAAAGCGCTGGTACGAAGCCGCCGCCGAGGACGGCAGCGTCGCCGCGTCGCTCGCGATCGCCTACATGTATCGAGACGGCGAGTTCGGCGAACCGGACGGCAAAGAGGCCGCTCGCCGCTTCTCGATCCTCGCCGACAACGGCTACGGCCATGCGAAGGTGGCGATGGCGCACCTGTATCTCGCCGGCGACGGCGTGGAACGAGACGCCGCCCGCGCGTTCGAACCAGTAGAGCGCGGTCGCGGTTTTGTCCTCTTGGTCGGGTTGCAAGATCAGGCTTGCAAGCAGGTACTGAGCCACCGGGTCGTCCTGTTCGGCCCCGCGGCGATACCAGTTCTCGGCGTCCGAGAGGT
>CAZFGB010000215.1:0-54316 GCA_964518405.1 uncultured Pseudomonadales bacterium
GGGCCAGCTTGTCGAGATGGCGGCTCTTCTCCCCGATCGCGCCGTCCGCGTGGCCGCCCCGGGAGGTGAAGTCGTCGGCGCAGACGACGGCGGTGCGACCTTCGATCCTTCCCCAGCCGCCGACATGGTTGGCGGGCGTGAAGTCGACGATCGCTCCGTTCTCGTCGTACGAGGCGAAGCCGGCGATGCTTCCGATCTCGTGGAAGCTGCCGTCGTCGAGCAGGAGGTCGATGCGCTCGCGGCAGGTCAGCTTGCCGCGGCTGCGCTGCCGCACGACGCCCGGGTCGGTCGAACCCGGCGCCAGCCGCTCGTGTGCGAGACCCTGCATCGCGTGTATGTCGTCGAGCAGCGGCGCCCAGGAGCCCTCAGCCGGGGGCTGTTCCCCGACCGCGGATGCGTAAGGAAGTGCCGGCGTTCCCCCCGTCACCGGAGGCGTACTTCCATGGAAGGTGTCGGCGGTATCCGTGCCGGGGTCCCCTCCAGTTTCGGTCGATGCCGGAACCACCAACGCGACCACCTGTCCGGCGGCAACGCTTTCGCCGCGGGTTAGCGATTCCGCCGCCGCGACCACGCCGGAACAGGGTGCCGTGATGACCGTTTCCATCTTCATCGCGCTGACTATGAGCAACGTGTCGCCGTCTGCCACGCTGGCGCCCGGGACGGCGCGGTGTTCGACGACGGTGCCGGCGATGGGACATTCAACGGCGCGTTGTCCATCCGCCGCCGCCAGGCCGGGCTTGTTGGCACCCGTGTCGAGGTTGGCCGCCATGCCTGGGTGCAACGCGGCCTGCCGATCGAGCAGGTCTATCGCGTTGCTCGCGGTGGAGTCGGGCGGGCCGATGGTCGGCGTTTCGGCCAGCAGGGAAGTCCTGGCGTCCCCGCCCCGAACCTCCGGGTGCGACAGGATGCCGCGCAGCTCCGCCAGGTTCGTGGGCAGCCCGGCGATGTGGAACTCTTCGAGTGCCCGGCGCGTGCGGTCCACGGCCGACTCGAAGCTCCCGGAAGAGTTCGATGCGCCGATGACTTTCGCCAACAGCGGATCGAATTGCGGCGGCGGCGCGTATCCCGCATAGCCGCAGGCGTCCACGCGCACGCCGGGTCCGGACGGCTCCTTGTAGGCGGAGATGGCGCCGCCGCCGCGGGCGACTACGCGTGCTTGGACAGCGAACCCGCGCGGGGCGCCCACCGCCTTCTGATCGCCGATGCCCAGTTCATGCAGCGACGCGCCGGCGGCGATGCGAAACTGCGCTTCGACGATATCGATGCCGGTAACCTGCTCCGTGACCGTGTGCTCGACCTGGATGCGCGGATTGCACTCGATGAAGTAGTACTCGCCGGTCTCCGGCACGACCAGGAACTCGACCGTGCCCGCGTTGACATAGTCCGCCGCCTGCGCCAAGCGCACCGCATCGGCGAGGATCCTGTTTCGCGTTTCATCGGCAAGCGCTGCCGCGGGTGCCACTTCGATGACCTTCTGGTTTCGCCGCTGCACGGAGCAGTCCCGCTCGTGCAGGTGCACGACGTTGCCGGCGGTATCCGCAAGCACCTGCACTTCGATGTGCCTGGGACGCCGCAACAGGTGCTCCATGAAGAGCCGGCCGTCGCCGAAGGCGACCTGGGCTTCGCGCCGACAGCTTTCGAAAGCGGCCTCGATGTCGTTCGCCGCCTCGACGGCGCGCATGCCTCGCCCGCCGCCGCCCGCGCAAGCCTTCAGCATGATCGGGTAGCCGAGCTTCAAAGCCAGTTTGACGGCCGCCTTCGGCGTCCTCAGCGGCTTTTCGCTTCCGGCAATCACCGGGATTCCCGTCGCGCGCGCCAGTTCGCGGGCGCGAACCTTGTCGCCGAAGAGCGCGAGCGCTTCCGCGGGCGGGCCGATAAACCGCAGGTCCGCATCCGCGCACAGTTGCGCCAGTTGAGCACTCTCCGACAGGAACCCGTAGCCCGGATGCACCTGGTCGCATCCGCTTTCGAGCGCCGCGGCGACCAGCGCCTCGGCGTCGAGGTAGGCGCCCAACGGGTCGCCGTCGTCGTGGCCGATACGTCGCGCTTCGGTGGTGAACCGCGTATGCAGCGAAAGCGAATCGGCTGGCGCGTAGACGCCGACGGACTCGATGTCCAGGGACGATGCGGCCTTGGCGATGCGAATGGCGATCTCGCCCCGGTTGGCTATCAGAACTCGCTTGCGCAAGGTGTGGTCCTCCCTCGATGTCACAATGCATTTGCTGGCGGCGCGGTGCAAGTAGTCCGACTCCTCAAAGGTCGAATCGTTGTTTCAGTCGATCACATCGCTAGAATGGGTCATGAAGACTTTCACCGGCGTTATCGGGTGAGGTCGTCGGGATGCAGATGGATGGGCTGAGACCGGGTGTGCCGGAGGCTCACATCCTCAAGCGTGACGGGTGATCGTGAATCTCCAGCGGGTCGACCGAAGATGGCAGGATCGGGCGCGAGATTGAAGCGCAGCAAGGCAAGTTTCGCGTCAGATGCGGACAACCCGAGTTGGCATGGAGTTAAGGGAATGAAAAGGCGATTGACAGCTATCGTCCAACGAGAAGGTACGGGTTACGTTGCGCTGTGTCCGGAATTCGATGTGGCCAGCCAGGGAGACAGCGTGGCGGAGGCACGGGCCAGTCTGGAAGAAGCGTTGACTCCGTTTTTCGAGGTCGCCTCGCCGGAGGAATTGGAACGTCGCTTCAAACGCGAGGTCTGCGTCACCGATGTCGAAATAGCCGTTGGCCAGATTGAGACGAACTGTCCGGCCGTGAGGTCTGCCGGATACTCGAAGGACACGGATTCGCTGAAATCCGGCAGCGCGGTAGCCACATCATCATGCGAGGCATGGGTCCGGCCGGAATAACGACAGTCCCGGCGCCCGATCACCGAGAACTGCGGATTGGCACGCTCATGTCGATCATCCGGCAATCGGAGCTGCCTCGCTCGGAGTTCGAGGAAGGTGCGTGACCCGGTCTCCGGCGGAACGCATCGACCCCTGCTTGCGGAGACTGCCCACGACATTCCCTTGGTTCGGTGAGGCCGCGCGGGAACTGGCGTCTATGCCTTCGTGCTGGCGCCGATGGTAGCCTGGGCGAGGTCGACGGAGCGATGTTGACGGAGTGCATGTCATTGATCGCGGATCGCGGGGGCTGGGCATCGCCTTCGATGACGCTTGATGCGATGGCGTTCGTTCTGCCGCCCGCCATATGATTCAACCATGCGAATAACAACATTCATCGCAACGTGGCTGAAGCGTCTCTGGCCTTTCGCGACAAAGCGCGCAACCCGTCCGGACTCTGCGGAACCAATCTCGGAAACTTCGCCCATCAGGCGGGATGACCCGGGTGTGCCACAGGCGGGGGAAACTCCTTGCCACCGTCCGGTCGAAAGAGACGAACCGTTCGATTATCAGGATTCTGACTGTTTGCTCGCGGGAGAAGATGGACATGTCGAAGCGAGTCCCATAGCTGTCGAACCATCATCGGATCGAGCCCGTCCCGAAGAAGAGCTTGCTTCGTCGAGCTGCGCTCCCAGCGATCTGTTTCCGTGTCAGGCGGAAGCCGAATCCGAGGATCTGTCCATCATGGACCAGCCAGCCAATGGACAGCGCGAACTCGCTGTGCGGGAAACCGGCGAGGACACGGACAATGAAAATCCGGACCCCAATCAGGGGGGCGATCCGACCGAGGGGGAGGACCGGAAAACAGAAAGCAAGCCACGTAACATCGGAGGGCGACGAGGCCGCCATTCCGGCACCTCGGGTTCGGGACGGCGGCAGCAGCCATCACCTTTCCGCCCGGAACTGATTTGCCGGAAAGTTCCCGAATCCGCGACATGGGAGGTCGTTTTGACCGCCGCCGATGGCCAGATCATGGCGGTGAATCTTGGAGGCAATACTCTCGACTTGATTGATGGCCAATGCCGCATCCCTTCGCTTTACGGCCGCCTGCGCGTTTCCTGCCGGGACGGACAGGAACGCGACGTTCCGCTGTTCGAATCCGAGCCCCTCCTCTTCAAGCTGCGCAAGAACTGGGCGGGCGAGGGACGCAGAATTTCCCGGATCACGACCGGACACTTCATTGTCATCGCGCCGGACAAGTGGGAGCGGACGGGCCGAGTGCCGGTGGAACCGAACGCTTGCGCCGATCCGTCGTTCAGGGCGCACTATTTCCACCGGGATGTGAACACTCCCGGATGGAGCGATGGGGGGTTTGAACAGTGGAACGGCACTCCCGCCGCCACCGGTATCGAACTGATCGGTCGGCAGATCCACGACGATTCGGACCACGGGCGGTTGTTCGTCGGCGACGCTCCAACTCTGAAATCCACACCGGAGATCAAGTGGGGACGGGTGGGTGACGAGGCCGATCACGGGTGGGTACGCAACTTCCGCCCCGACAAGGAATCCCTTCCCGAGGTTCTGGATGGACGAGAAGGTCGCTTTTTTCTTCGCGTGTATGATCGGGAAGTCCGCCTGCTCGACAGCGAGGCGTTTCGGCATGTGTGTGACTTAGCGCGGATCGAAGTCGATGGAGCCGAATACGCTCAAGGCTTGGCGGTCTATCCACCGAAGACGGGCTATCCACGTACCGAGGTGCGCTTCATCGGTATGAACGGATCGCTGCGTACCCCGGTTCTGCCTCCCGAAGCACGCCAGACCGTAGGATCGTCGGGGGCCATCATCGTTCCGCCGCACCCGGACGCGGATCGCATATCGTGCAGTCTTGATTCGTGCGCGGGCACCGTGAACATCGTCGTCAACCTCCCCCGGATCTGGTGGCGGCTGGAAGGCGGCGGGTCCGGCAAAGGCGATTGGCGCGACACGCCGCTCTCCATGACACGAGAGGAGTTCAGGAACTACGCCTACGACGGTGGTGCGACGCTCTCGCTCTTGTCGACACAGGAGCCATCCATTCACGCTGGGTTTGGCAATAAACCGGCGCAAAAATATAGCCGAAAGATCGAGGATAGTCGTATCGAGATTTCCTTGGTCCACTTCGTCGACCACGCTCAGATCGACCAGAGACTCAACGCAGATGCGTGTTTCAACGTTGAATGGGCCGGTGAGACCGTGCGGCTCATCGTGATTTCCGCCGATCCCGTGCCCGATATCGTTTCGTTCGCTGCGGAACCCGTGACGATTCTCGCTGGCGAGGAAGCGGTTTTGGAGTGGAAGGTCCGGAACGCGGTCGATGCCCGCGTGACCATCGAACCGGGCGCCGGCGTGGTCGATAGCATTGGAACGCGCACAGTTCGTCCCGCCAAGTCGACCCGCTATACGCTCACCCTGGCTGTTTCCGGCGCGGAGGAGATCGCTAGTAGGACCGTTATGGTTGCTGTGGATTCCCCGACGCATCCTGGCGGGCAACGCGCCGCTCGAGTAATGTCATCCGCCGGCACTTGGAGAAGCGGCAAGGGGTTCAGCGCGGCTGAACTCCGGAACGCCGGCCTGAGGGTGGGCGAAGCAGCGAAGGAGTCCATCCCAATCGACAGGCGGAGGCGGACCTCGCATCGAGCCAATGTAAAGGCCATCAGGAGCAGGCTCGATGCCTGACATCGACATAAAGGAATGGCCGGAACGCATCCGGCAACGCTATGAGAACTATCTGAAGACCTCGTTCTTCTTCAGGGAGCCCCATCTGCGGACGTCCTTTGAGGAGGCTCTGCGCGAAGAGGGGAACCTCTTGAAGGGGCCCTATCCGGAGTCCCACCGCGGATTCGCCAAAAGCATCGACGCGCGACAGATCGCCGCCGAGTGTTTTCCCGACAGGCACGGGGAACTGCTGCCGGCGCTGATCGATCAGCGCCTGTATACGCATCAGGAACGCGCCATCCGGGCTACGTATGTCGAGTCCCTGAACGTGGTCGTCGCCACCGGCACCGCCAGCGGAAAGACAGAGAGCTTCCTTTATCCCATCCTGTTTGAACTCTACCGCCAGCATCTCGCCGGACACCTCGAAGAGCCGGGGGTGCGGGCGATGATCCTCTACCCCATGAACGCCCTGGCGAATGACCAGCGAGAACGTCTGGGCGCGATATGCAGGGACTTGCGCGAGGCTTCATCCGCGTTTCAGCCGACGTTCGGGCAATACATCGGACAAACGCCGGAAAACGCGAAGGACAGGTATCGCAATGCCGCAGCACGTGCGGAGGACCGGCTACCCGGCGAACTCGTTTTTCGAGACGAAATGCGCCGGACTCCGCCCCACATTTTGCTGACGAATTACTCGATGCTGGAGTATCTGCTTATCCGTCCGGACGATAGCCCCCTGTTCGACGACGGGCGAGGCGCATACTGGCAGTTCATAGTGCTGGACGAGGCCCATCAATATCGCGGTGCCCGGGGCATGGAAATGGGAATGTTGATCCGGCGCCTCAAGCAACGGCTGCGCGATGGGGGCCGACAAGATCCGTTCCGATGCATCGCCACTAGCGCCACCATCACCTCCAGCCAGGAAAACAAAGACAGGCTGGCGGTTGCCGAATTCGCAGAGGAGCTCTTCGGGGAGCCCTTTTCAACGCCCGCGATTGTCTTTGGAAAACAGCTCACAGCGGATGGCGATGGGACTCCGCAGCGTTACCACGCGTTTCTACGCGCCCTTGAGGGCGCATTCCTCGTTTACCGGGACGGTGCGGATGCCGTGGTGCTCAATCGCAAGAGCAATGTGGGTGGCGGCGCGGCTGCCCAGCCGCTCGAAATCGCTCTCTGCCGGGAGTGCGGCCAGCACTACTACGTCGGCCGGGAGCATGGGGGAAATCTGAATGAAGCCGACCGGGACCCGAGCCATCCGGGTTTCGGCGTCGACTACTACCTGCCGAAGGAGGATGGAGGCGAATGGCTGTGCCGACGCTGCGGCGCCCTTTCAGGCTCCGCACCCGGCTGCGACTGCGGTGCAGCCATCCGGGTCAGAAAGTGCCAGGCTGACGAACAGAATCCCGATCAGTTGAAGCGGTGCGAGAGCTGCGGTTACCGGCGTGGCGGGGTCGGCGATCCGGTACAGGAGATCGTCCACGGATCGGATGGACCCAACACCGTCATCGCCACCGCCCTGCACGAACTGCTTCCGGAGAATCGGCGCAAGGTTCTCGCCTTCGCAGACAGCCGCCAAGAGGCTGCGTTCTTCGCCTGGTACGCCGAGGATTCGTACGAGAAGCTGCGCGACCGCAACCTCATCCTGCGGGCAATTGGATCCGAACCGGTCGCCGAAGAAGGGCTATCCATCGACGACCTCCGAAATCGTCTGCTCCGGGCGTGGGAAGGGGCCGGGCTCTTCAGCGGCGCGGTTACTCGCGAGCAGAAGTCCCGTTTGGTGCTCACTTCCATCCTCCGCGAGGCGATGACCGACGAGAAAAGGCTTTCCCTCGCTGGCGTCGGCCTGATCAGGTGGTTCGTCGCACTCCCTCACGACGTGCGTGTGCCGGACGCCATGCGGCAACCGCCGTGGAACTTCACCGAAGACGAGGCGCGTAGCCTGATCAGCTACCTGCTGGACGATATGCGACCGCGCCGCGCAATGAACCTTCCAGCAGGCGCGGGTACGCCAGCATGGAACGACATCTCGCCTTGGCCGCAACAGGCATTTGGAGCAGCACCGCCCGGCGGTCGGCGCAACATCCTTCAATGGGGCGGTCCGCAATCTGCGATCATGAGGCATTTTCTCGGCCGGCTCCTCGCAGACTGCGCCCTGTCCAACGACGAGAGACGTTCCGCATCGAGCGCCCTCATGACCGGAGTCTGGCGCGCCTTGCGGGATCAGGCGCACGACCCCGTACTCGTCCGCGCAAAGGAGAACGGCACATTCCGGCTCGACCCGAGTTGGCTTCGGATCAAGCCCGCCGGGCTCGCGGAAATCTGGGAGTGCGACACCTGTGCAACGCTGGGAAGCTACAACATCCGCAGCGTCTGCCCGCGAAACTCCTGTCCCGGCACACTTGTGCCGGTCAGTGGTTCACGCTTGTGCGTGAACCACTATCGGATGCTCTACGAGACCCGGGGGTTGCCGCCGCAACTTCGCGCGCAGGAGCACACTGCCCAGATCGACGCCGATGAGGCGCGCAAGAGGCAGGACGCGTTCAAGAACGGCGACATCCACCTGCTCAGCTCCTCGACCACGTTCGAGGTCGGCGTCGACCTTGGCGATCTGGAGTCCGTCTTTCTCCGCAACGTCCCCCCGGAATCGTTCAACTACGCTCAGCGCGCGGGCCGGGCTGGCCGGCGGGACACGCCCGGGTTGGTGCTGACATACTGTCGCCGCAATCCCCACGACCTTTATCATTACGAGAATCCTGTCGAGCGGGTGATCGACGGCACCATACATCCACCCCGTCTGCGCATGACGAACGAGAAAATCGTCCTCCGGCACATGGTCGCTGTTGCCTTGTCCGAGTTCTTCAAGGGAGACCGAGTCAGGTTCCGGAGCATCGAGACCTTCGTTGACGACTGGCAAGCACCGCAGGCCACGAGCGATCTTCACCACTTCTGCCAATCCAATGGCGAGCTGAAGGACGCGCTATCCCGCATCGTTCCCGCAGACATGCACGGCCGGGTCGGGCTCGAGGACGACGACTGGATTGTCAAAGTCGGGGGGGCGGACAGTCGCCTGGCGCTTGCGGAGGCGGAAGTCTGCGCGGACTACACGGAGATGGAGGCCATGCGCAGGGAGGCTTTCGAGCAGGGCAGAGACAACTTGGTCGGGCGGATCGGCAGGCGCATGAAGACCATCGCCGAGGAACGGACCCTCAGTTTCCTTTCCCGAAAGGCCGTCATTCCGAAGTATGGATTCCCCGTGGATGTCGTCGAACTCGATGCCCGTTCCAGCGACGGCAATCCAACCGGTGTCGCGCTCCAGCGAGACCTGTCGCGGGCGATCGCCGAATACGCTCCGGGCGGCAAGGTAGTCGCCAACAAGCTGGAATGGGAATCGTGCGGCGTGAAGGCGGTTGCAGGCAAGGCTTGGCCCGTTCGGCACTACAGCTACGACGACGCACGGAACTTCAAGCAATGGAATGAGGGCGACCCGGGCAAGGGAAGGAAGTACCTTATCCCTCAGTTCGGGTTCGTAACGCCCCTGTTCAAGAAACCCAAGGAGCCGACAGGACGGGTCCGTCGTCTATACACCACGCGCCCGTTCTTCCCCGGCTTCGACACCGAGCCAGAGTCGAAAACCGTTCTCGGCGTCCGGGTGACCAAAGCTGTTCCGGGAGTGCTGGTCATACTGTGCGAAGGCAGGAACAGGGAGGGCTTCTACATCTGCCGTTCCTGCGGAAGCCACATGGCAGGGCCGAAGGCCGCCCACAAGTCGCCGTCGAATTCGGATTGCATGGGCATGCTGGAGCAATTCTCCCTCGGCCACGAACTGGTTACCGATGTCGTGCGCCTTCAGTTTCCGGCGGTCCAAGGCGAGTGGGATGCGTATTCGGTCGCCTATGCGGTCCTACTGGGCGCGGCGGACACGCTGGAAGTGCCGGACACGGACCTGAACGTGACCATTACCGGCGGCGACCAGCCCGGCGAATCGGCGGTCGTGCTCTATGACAACGTGCCGGGCGGTGCCGGATTGGTGGCGCAATTGGAAGACGAAGAAATATTTGCCGGCGTTCTTGGTGCCGCGGCGGCGCGTGCGCAAGGCAAGTGCGGCTGCAGCTCGAGTTGTTACGGTTGCCTGCGGAGCTATCGAAACCAGTTCGCGCACGCGCAACTCGACCGCACCCGGGCGCTGGAGATCCTCGCGCAATAGCGCGAACTCTCCCCCGTCTGCATTGCGCGGATAAGGCCCGACGCGAGCCGGCGACAAATATCCATCTGGATTTACTATCCTTTTTGCCGCATGAGCAACCTTTCAGAGTCGCTGGCTGAAAACGATTTCACCCTCACGGCGGAACTGAATCCGCCCAAGGGCACCGACCTGAGCGGTCTGTTCGAAGCCGCGGAAGCGCTGCGAGACCTCGTCACGGCTTTCAACCTGACCGATTCGGCCGCGTCGAGAATGGCGATGGCGCCGGTGGCGGTCGCGCACCTGCTGGGCGACCGCGGCATCGAATCCACCTTGCAGATCGCGGGTCGGGACCGGAACCGGCTGGCCATCCAGGCGGACATCCTGGCCGCGCACGCGCTGGGCGTAGCCAACATCGTTTGCATGACCGGCGACCCGCCCGCCGCCGGCGACCATCCCGAGGCGAAACCGGTCTTCGACCTCGGCGCGGAGGACATTCTGGAAGCGGCCAGCAGTCTCGCCTCGGGCCGTGACCTTTCGGGCAACCGCCTCAAGGACGGGCCCGACTTTTACCGCGGCGCCGTCGTCAACGTGGCCGTACCGGACCTGGGCAGGGAAATTGCCCGCATGGAAAAGAAGATCGAGTCGGGGGCGCAGTTCTTCCAGACCAACGCCGTGTACGAACCATCCGGTTTCGAGGCGTTCATGAAGCGGGTGGAGAATCTCAACGTGCCCGTCCTGGCGGGGATAATCATGCTGAAGTCGGCAAGGCAGGCGCGCTACATGACGGAGAGGATTCCGGGCGTCGTCGTGCCCGACCACTTGACCCAAGCACTTGAACGCGCCGAGAACGTTGCCGAAGCCAGTGTCGGCCTGACGGGCGAGATAGTGAGGAATGTCGCGCCGATGTGCCGGGGCGTGCACATCATGGCCATCGGCTGGGAGCGCCGAATCCCGGCAGTCATGGAAGCCGCCGGGATGTAGCGGTTACTCGTCTGCCCGGGCTTCCGCCTCGGCGCTGCGCTTCTCCCTCGCCATGTCCACCAGGAAGTCGACCACCTCCAGCACCTTCGTCCCTTCCACATCGGGAGAAATCTCCACCCGGTAGGTGCCGTCCACGATCATCGTGGGCACGCTTGTGATGCGGTACATGCGGGCCTGCGCCCTCGCCTGCCGCACGCGGCTGTCCACGCTGAACGACTCGAAGACGTCCAGGAACTGTCTTGCGTCGACGCCGCCCACGTCCCGGAAGAACCTGGCGAGGAGCGGGGGTTGCCGCAGATCGACCCCGTGGACGTGCAGGGACTCGAACAGCGGATAGTGCACCTTGTCGAACACGCGCAGCGCCTCGGCGCTGAAATAGACCTTCGCGAAGAGTTCCCAAGTTGGATTGAAGACCGCCGGCACCCGCCGGAAGTCGACATCGTCCGGTTGCGTCTCGGCCCACTGCCCGAGCAGGGGTTCGAAGTTGAAGCAATGGACGCACACGTACGAAAAGACCTCCACCACCTCGACGCCGTAGGGGTTTTGAGGCTCAACGGGAATGGGCAGCCGTTCGTAGTGCGTCCCCTCCTCGAACGGTTGGGCCGCTGCCGGCTGGCCGAACGACAGGGCGACGACCAGACCGGCCAGAATCCTGAAGGGCGCCCTCATGCGGATTTCACGAATCGGGTCGGGCAAGGCGCGTGCGCTTTCGCAAGCGCGTTTCTCCGCGTCAATACAAGCCCTGAATATAGTTCGCAACGGCCCTGATCTCCGTATCCGTCAACCTGGACGCCACGCCGCGCATCATGCCGCCGTAGTCGGCGTCCGTGTCGCGCGCCCCTTCGCGATACGCGACGAGTTGCGCGACGACGTAGTCGAAACGCTGCCCGGAGAGAACCGGAAACCCCGCCGGTGCATTGCCCGCGCCGGTGGGCGAGTGGCAGGCCGAGCAGGCGGCGACGCCCTTGGCCATGATACCCCCGCGGTAGATCCGCATTCCGGCTTCGAGATTCTCATTCCTTGACCGCCCGACCTTGACCGGCATGGATGCGTAATGCTCGGCAAGGTACCGGAGATCGTCTTCCGATTTGCCGTCGAGTTGCCCAGCCATCAGCGGCACCGGTCGCTCCCCCGACTGGATCATCTGCATCTGGGTGAGGAGATAACGGGCATTCTGTCCGGCCAGGTTCGGATAATCCGGCGCGATTCCGGTTGCGCCGTCCTGTCCGTGGCACGATGCGCAGACTTGGATCGTGATGTCGAGCGCCGAGGGATCTTCGGCGTTCGCAGTTGTGGCCAGCAGGGCGACGGCGAACATCGCCCACTTGAGGAAACGCATGTCGGTTGTTCCACGCCGGTCTCCGCATTTGACGGGACCGTGCAAATCTAGACTGTTCGGGGCGCGGCGGATTATAAACCGATGGTGACTTTTTCCGCACAGTTCCTCGCCGGCGCATCGCGGTTCTCCGAATGTCCTCCCGGCGGTACGCCGGAAGTGGCGTTCGTCGGCCGTTCCAACGCCGGCAAGTCGAGCATGCTCAATCGCCTGACCGGATCGAAGCGCCTCGCGCGCGTCAGCAAGACGCCGGGCAGAACGCGCATGCTCAACTTCTTCGACATCGAGGGCGGCGGTCGGTTCGTGGACTTGCCGGGATACGGATATGCGAACGCCGGCAAGTCGGCCCGGCGTCTTTGGAGCCGGGCCATCGACGACTACCTGACGCGACGGGCGGACCTGGCGGCCATCGTGCTCGTCATGGACGCCCGCCATCCATTGCAGCCGTTCGACCGCCAGATGCTCGACTGGGCGCAGTCGACGGGCACGCCGATGCTGGCCGTGCTGAACAAGTGCGACAAGCTGAAGCGGGGCGCCCGCAACCTCGCGCAGCGCAGGGTCGCCGCGCAAGTCGCGTCGATATCGAACGTCGAGGTGCTGACATTCTCCGCCAGGACCGGCCTGGGCGCGGACGCTCTCGCGCGTCGCGTGGGGGAATTCCTGGGTCGCGCCGGAGACTGACGCCGTCGCTTCGCAAGGAGCGAATCCGCGACGCTTTCGAATCGCGCCCGGCTCCAAGTGGGCTATTCCTCGGCGCGGCCGCCCTGGAGTTTTCGGTTCGGGGACAGGCTGCCGAGCGGTTCTGCCGCCTGACCATTCAGGCTGACGGTACTACCAGTTCGTGATTGAACCGTCCTCGCGCCTGAGCCTGGGAGGCCACGACTGCGGCAGATCAATCACGCTCCTCTCGGCCGCATCCATATTCAGGTCCACGCCCAGTCCCGGAGAATCAGAACACCATGCGTACCCGTCTTCCCACGCAATCTGTTGCGGGAACAGGTCGGTGGCGCAAGAGCCGGGTCTTGCCGGCATCTCCTGGACGCCGACGTTCGTTGACGCCATGCAAAGCGCGACGCAGGCGGCGGCACTTACCGGTCCAAGGGGATTGTGAGGAACGATGTTGATGTAGTGCGTCTCTGCCCAGTGCGTGATCTTTGCCGCTTCGGTAATGCCGCCGACGATACAGAGGTCGATACGGGCGTAGTCGATCAAGTCTTCTTCGATCGCCTCTCTGAAAGACCACTTGGATGCCCACTGCTCGCCGGCGGCGATCGGCAGGTTCACCCGATGTCGCAGGTTCCGGTAGCTGCCCGGGTTTTCAGAACGCAATGGGTCCTCGATGAAGTAGGGCTTGAACTCCTCCATGTCACGACACATCTGTACGACATGCGCCGGGTCGAGCTGTGTGTGTACATCGAAACACAGATGGATCTCGGGTCCGACCGCTTCCCGCACCGCGCCCATGAGATCGACCGCCACCCGCATCGACTGATCCGGCTCGAGTGTTGAAATCCCGCCGGGCTTGAAGTCGCCCAGGGGATCGGGCTGCCCCCAACGCACGAACTTCCAACCCTCGCCCACGGCTTTTTTGCTGCCCTCTATGATTTGTTCCCGACTTGTTCCCCTGATGTGCGGGTAACAGATCACTTTCTCGCGTACCGGGCCGCCAAGCAGCTTGTAGGTGGGCAGGTTCACCGCCTTGCCCTTGATGTCCCACAAGGCGATATCGATGGCGCTCATCGCGCAGCAGTACACCTTGTCCGCAGGCCAGTAGCCTGACCTGAACATGTCCTGCCACAGCCGCTCCGTTTCCCACGGGTCTGAGCCGATGACCAATTCACCAAGGTGATCGACCGCATTTGCGATGGTTCTGCTCCAGTTCAGGATGCCGACCTCGCCAAGTCCGTGAATCCCGGCGTCCGTGTCGACTCTGACGATGTGATAGACACCGCCGCGCTTGTCGCGGATTGGGAGATTCGTGATTTTCGTTACCTTCAAGGTGTCCTCGCTTTGGCGTTTGAGGGCAGGCGGACATTTGCCACGAGCGGTTAGGGCTTGGGCGGGGGCGAAACACGGCGCGCGCCTTCGGCTGCGGCGGATTTCATGGCGCCGTCAGTGGGCCTGGTCCCAGTTGTCTCCGATCCCGGCGTCCACGACGAGATCCACCGAAAGGTCCGCGGCCGCCGTCATGCGTTCGGTCACGCCCCGGACAACCGCTTCGACAGCGTCTTCGGAAACTTCCAGCACGAGTTCGTCGTGCACCTGCATGATCATCCGGGCGTCGTGGTCCGCCTGCGACAGCCAGGCGTCGACGCTGATCATGGCGCGCTTGATGATGTCGGCGGCGGTGCCCTGCATCGGCGCATTGATGGCGGTGCGCTCCGCCGCCTGGCGTCTCGGGACCTGGCGCGCATTGATGTCGGGCAGATAGAGCCGGCGGCCGAACACGGTCTCGACGAATCCCTGCTCCCGCGCCTCGGCGCGGATGCGCTCCATGTAGTCCCGCACGCCGGGATAGCGCGCGAAATAGAGGTCGATGTACTCCCGCGCCAGCTTGCGCTCGATGCCGAGCTGGCGGGCCAGACCGAATGCGGACATGCCGTAGATCAGGCCGAAGTTGATGGCCTTGGCGCTGCGGCGCTGCCCGTCCGTCACGTCGGCGAGCGGCGCGCCGAAGACCTCCGCAGCGGTGGCGCGGTGGATGTCGAGCCTGTCCTCGAACGCCTCGAGGAGACCCTCGTCCCTCGACAGGTGCGCCATGATGCGCAGTTCTATCTGCGAATAGTCGGCGGCGATCAGCTTTTTCCCGGGAGGCGCGACGAACGCCGCGCGGATGCGCCGCCCTTCGTCGGTGCGGATCGGGATGTTCTGCAGGTTGGGATCCTGGGAGGACAGTCGGCCCGTGGCGGCCACGGCCTGTTCGTACGAGGTATGGATGCGCCCGTCGCTTTGACTGATCTGCTTCGGCAGCGTGTCGGTGTAGGTGGACTTCAGCTTCGACACCTGGCGATAGTCGAGAATGATCTGCGGCAGGTCGTGGTATTGCGCCAGTTCGGCCAGGACGTGTTCGGCGGTGGAGCGCTGACCTGTCTGGGTTTTGCTCGTGCCGGGCGCGCGAAGGTGCCGATGCAGGCCGAGCTTGTCGTAGAGGATCTCGCGCAACTGCTTCGGCGAACCGAGATTGAACTGCTTCCCCGCCTCCTTGAACGCCTGTTCCGCGAGCGCGTTCATCCGCTGCGCGAGCTCCCGGCTCTGATCCGCCAGCAGTCCCGCGTCCACCTGCGCTCCGGCCTCTTCGACTCTGGACAGGACAGAAAGCAGCGGCAGTTCCATTTGTTCATAGAGCGACTTGAGCGAGGGCAAAGACGAAAGCTCCGGCCACAACGCGCCGTGCAACCGCAATGCCGCATCGGCGGCGCCGGCGGCGTGTGTGGTCGCCTCTGTCGGCGGCACCATCGCGAAGTCGAGTTGTTTCGCGCCCTTGCCGGCCACGTCCTCGTATCGGGTCGTGCGGAGGCCGACCTGCTTCTCGACGAGGTCGTCCAGGTTGTGCCGGCGCGTACCGACGCTGTCCAGCACGTAGGATTCGAGCATCGTGTCGTGCGCGATGCCGCGAAGGTCCATCCCGTAGCGGCCGAGGATGCGCCTCGTCCGCTTCAGATTGTGGCCGACCTTGGCGACATCGGCGTCTTCCAGCAACGGCTTGAGGCGGTCGGTCGCTTCCGCCAGCGGCAGGTGGTCGCCGCTGGTGAGATCGAGTCCCAGCGGCACATATGCGCCGTCTCCCGACGTGGTGGCGAATGCGATGCCCGCCATGTCGGCATCGGCCTGGTTGCCCCGCCGGGTGACCACCGCAAGGGAGCATGAGCCTGTCGCTCGAATCCGGCGGACGAGGCGGTCGAGTTCTTCACCGGTAGTGACACGCGCGTAGTCCCCTTCAACCGCGCCCCCGCCCAGGTCGCCGCCCATCTCCTCGATCCAGGCCTTGAACTCGTACTTCTCGAACAGGCCCTTGAGCTTTGCTTCGTCGGCGGGCTTCAGGGTCAGATCGGCGATCGCGACGGGCAACTCGACGTCCCGCCGAATGGTCGCGAGCTGCCTCGATACGGGCAACGTCTCGACCGATGCGCGAAGATTCTCGCCGACCTTTCCGCGGACCTCGTCGGCCCGCTCGATCAGGGCGTCCAGGCTGCCGAAGCTCGCGAGCCACTTTGCGGCGGTCTTCGGCCCGACCTTGGGCACGCCGGGAATGTTGTCCACGCTGTCGCCCATCAGTGCCAGGTAGTCGACGATATGTTCCGGGTGGACGCCGTACTTCTCGAACACGCCGTCCCGGTCCATGGCGGTCTCGCTCATCGTATTGACCAGGCTGACGTACTCGCCGACGAGTTGCGCCATGTCCTTGTCGGAAGTGGAAATGACGGTCCGCCGCTTGGCGGTCGCCGCCTGCTCGGCCAGCGTGCCGATCACGTCGTCGGCTTCGACATCGGGCACCACGAGCAGCGGCATTCCCATGGCGCCGATGATGTCGTGGATAGGCGGCACCTGCAGCCGCAGTTCATTCGGCATCGGGGGCCGATTGGCCTTGTATTCGGGATAGATGTCGTTGCGGAACGACCTGCCGGCGGCATCGAACACGACCGCGACGGGACTGCCCTCGAAGTCGTTGCGAAGCTTTCGCAGCATGTTGACGACGCCGAATATCGCGCCCGTCGGAAACCCGCTCGAGGTCGACAGGTTGGGCATCGCGTGGAAGGCGCGGAACAGGTAGGAGGAACCGTCGACCAGCAGTAGCGGCGGGTTGGACACCCCAGCTCGGGCGGTGTCGGCGACTACGGTATCCGTGTCCCCCGGCATCGATTTCGGTGCGTTCCTTTGCGTTGTCGGCATGCTACAGTTCTTCCGATTCGAAGCTACCACATTACGCATGCGTCCACGCCGCATCATTCCGGCCGTCAGCGCGCTGGCTGTCGCAGCACTTGCGAACGCGGCCGACAAGATTGCCCGCGAACACCGGGGACCCGACGTCACGCTGATCGAGACCGAGGAACGCGTCGTGTACGAATATCGCCAGAACGGCCTTCTGCGGATGATCAAGATCGTGCCCAGGCGAGGGAAACCCTACTACCTCGTGCCCCGCGACCCGGCGAGAGGACTCGGCACCGTCGAAGAAGCGGATGTACTGGTCCCGCAGTGGGAGATCGTCCGGTTCTGACGCCATGAAAACCGTCGCCCCCTCGAGTGTTCCGTCTTTAGCGGCCGCCCAGGCCCGCTTGCGGGAAATGCGCGAGCGCGAGAACCGCAATGGCCACGAAAGCGGAGTCCTGTGGTTGACCGGACTGTCCGGCGCCGGCAAGTCGACGCTGGCGTTCGGCCTCGGCGAGAAGCTGCTCGCGCACGGATACCAGGTGTATGTGCTCGATGGCGACAACGTTCGCGCCGGGCTGAATTCGGACCTCGGCTTTTCGCATGCGGACCGGATCGAGAACATCCGACGGGTCGGAGAGATGGCGGCGCTGTTCGAAGACGCCGGCATGATCTGCATTTCGGCCTTCATCTCGCCCTATCGTTCCGATCGGGAGACGGCCCGCCGGGCGGCACGGCGGTTTCGCGAGGTTTACGTGAAGGCGGATCTCGCCACTTGCGAACGGCGGGACCCCAAGGGACTCTACCGCGAGGCCCGCGCCGGGAGGATCAGGAACTTCACGGGAATCGACGACGTATATGAACCGCCGGAACGCGCGGCGTTGGTCATTGACACCGTTGCCACGACTGTCGACGAAGCGCTGACCGCGCTGTTCGATTACGTGATCGAACAGTTCGGGGAGTTGATGCATGGGGATGGGAGATGATCCTGGGCGCGGCAAACACCGCGTCCGGCGCAGGGCGGCAGGGTGCGGTAGATTGTGCCGTAAACGGAGGGTTTCTTACACGGATACGCTTCGGTAAACTGGGCACTTCGCCGAATTGGAGGAAATTGGTGAACCCATGGCCCGCGTAACCGTTCAAGATTGCCTCGAACAAGTAGATAACCGGTTCGAACTGGTCATGGTCGCCAGCCGGAGGGCGCGACAACTCCACAATCCCTTCGTCGATCCGCTGGTCGAGCCGGAAAACGACAAGCCGACGGTCATGGCGCTGCGGGAAATCGCCGAGGGGTTGATAAACGAAGAATTGCTTGATGCAACGGACGCTTCCGCGCACGATGCCCAAGCCGAAACAACCGAGAGGGTCGAAGTGCCGTTCTACATAGGAGATGATGCACGCAACGACCTTTGAGTCGTACTTCCACAACCTGCTCGCCGCGCGGGCGTCCAATGACGAGATCGCTGCTCCGGCAACGATAGAGTCGCTCGCCGAGTCGCTATCCGAATATCTGCCGCGAGTCGGCGTCGACAAGGTCGTGCAGGCGCACGGCTTCGCCCAGGCTGCCCACGCGGGACAGATCCGCCGCACGGGACACAGCTACATCACCCATCCCCTGGCGGTCGCCAACATTCTTTCCGAAATGCACATGGACGAGCAGTCCATAGCGGCGGCCGTGCTCCACGATGTGCTCGAAGACACGGGCACCACGAAGGAGGACGTTACGTCGGAGTTCGGCGGCGAGGTTGCCGACATCGTCGATGGCGTGAGCAAGCTGGGCAAGATGTTCAAGACCCATGAACAGGCCCAGGCCGAGAACTTCCAGAAGATGGCCATTGCGATGGCCAATGACCTGCGGGTCATCCTCGTCAAACTCGCGGATCGACTGCACAACATGCGGACGATCGGCGTCATGCCGCTGGACAAGCGCCGGCGCATCTCGCGGGAGACCCTCGACTTCTACGCGCCGATCGCGAACAGGCTCGGCATGTACAACCTCTGCACGGAACTGGAGGAACTCGGTTTCGAGGCGCTGTATCCGCTGCGCGCCGACCGGCTGCGCCGGGCCGTCGACACGGCGCGGCGCACGCGGCACAAGGCGTTGATGGACGAAATCACGCGGTCCTTCGAAGCCGCGTTGCGACGCGAAGGCATCCAAGCGCAGGTGCGCGGGCGGGAAAAGACCCTGTATTCCATCTACAAGAAGATGAAGACGCAGCGCAAGCCGTTCGAGGACATCGTCGATGTGTTCGGCGTCCGCATCATCGTCAGCCAGGTGGACGACTGCTACAGAACGCTCGGAGTCGTGCACAACCTTTACAAACCCGTGGCGGGCCGCTTCAAGGACTACGTGGCCATACCCAAGGCGAACGGTTATCAGTCCCTGCACACGACCCTGATCGGGATGCGCGGCGTCACCATGGAAGTGCAGATTCGGACCCGGGAGATGGACGCCGTCGCCGACCACGGCATCGCCGGCCACTGGCTGTACAAGACGGGCGACGCATCGCTCAACAACCAGGCGCGGGCATCGCGGTGGGTCGACGGCGTTCTGGACCTGCAACGGCGCGCGGGCGATCCGCAGGAGTTCATCGAAAGCCTCAAGACGGACCTTTTCCCGGACGAGGTGTACGTGTTTTCGCCGAAGGGCGACATTTTCGAGCTTCCGAGGGGCGCCTCCCCGGTGGATTTCGCTTACGCGGTCCATACCGACATCGGCAACCATTGCGTGGCGTGCCGGGTGGATCGGACGCTGGCGCCGTTGTCCCGGCAGCTCGAGAGCGGCCAGACGGTCGACATCGTCACTTCTCCGGACGCGCGGCCGAGTCCGGCGTGGCTTACTTTCGCGGTGTCGGGACGCGCCCGCTCGGCGATACGCCAGGCGCTGAAGGCGCAACACCGTTCCGAATCCATCGCCCTGGGACGACGCCTGCTGAACCGGTCGCTGGAAAACGCGAACGCGTCCATCAAGGATTTCGACTTCCGCCGTTTGCGGAAGGTGTTCAGCGAGTTCGGCGTCCGCAAGCTGGACGACGTCCTGGCCGGGATAGGTACAGGCAACCTGATGGCTTACGCCGTCGCCCAGCGCCTGCTGTCGGCCGACAATCCGGATTACGAGGCGGTAGACATCGACAAGGGCGGGCCTGTGGCAATTCGCGGCGGCGAAGGGCTTGTCATCTCCTGCGGCCGATGCTGCGGACCGGTACCGGGCGATGCCGTCATCGGTCACGTCACGCCGGAGCGAGGATTGGTGGTGCATCTGGACACATGCCACAACATGGAGTCCGTGCGGCGGCGCATGCCGAATCAGATCATTCCCGTGCGCTGGACCGATTCGATCACCGGTGAGTTCGAGACCACGCTGATGCTGACGGTGAACCGGCGCAAAGGCGTGCTGGCGGAGATCGCCACGTCCGTAAACCAGACGAACGCCGGCATCAGCAACATCAGGGTCGACGAGCGCAATGCGGAATTGTCGAGCGTCACCGTCGATCTGTCCGTCTCGAACCGCGACCATTTGAATCGCGTTCGGCAGAGACTGCGGGCGATTCCGGCGGTCCAAAGCGTACGCCGGATAGTCGGCTGAGCCGTTTGTCCCCACAGCCGGTGCCCCGCGCATTGGCCGCGTTCCGATCCGGAAATTCACGCTGAGTTCGCGCCCCGACTCGATGGCGGGAAGTCGCGAGTGAAGTCCAGCGATCCGGTCACTGTCCTGCGGCGCGTTGGGCCGGCCGCGGCGAAAAGTCTTTCAAGGCTCGGAGTCGTCTCCGTCGGGGATCTGCTGCTGCATCTGCCGATGCGATATGAGGACCGGACGCGCGATGTCCCCTTGCGGGAAGTGGAAGTCGGGCAGTCGTGCCTGGTCACCGGTGAAATCGTGAAATCCGGCCCGGCATACGGCCGCCGAAGAAGCATGACGGCGACCATCTCGGACGGCGGCGGATTCCTGACCATGCGGCTGTTCCACTTCTCGCATCGGCAGCTCGACGCCTTGCGGCCGGGGGTCTGGTTGCGCTGTTTCGGCGAGGCGCGCGCCGGTCCGGCGGGTATCGAGATGGCGCACCCGGAATACCGGGTGTCGCCCTCGCGACCGGCGCCGCCCGAACCGGCCCTGACGCCCGTGTATCCGGCGACGGAAGGCTTTCCGAGCACGCGCATCCGCGCATGCATCGAACAGATCCTGGACGCCGAAGTGGCATTGAACGGAAGCGTACTGGCCGAAGAAGCGATTCCTTCGCTGGCCGACGCGGTCTTGTTCCTGCATCGGCCGCCGGCGGATGCCTCCGCCGACGCGTTGGGCGCCGCCCGGACCCGGATCGTCAAGGACGAATTGCTGGCTCACCACCTGTTGATGCGCGAGCGCCAGAGGCTGCGCGCGCGGCAGCCCACGAAGCCGTTGCCGAGAGCCCAGGGCCTTGGACGCGAACTGTTTCGAAACCTGGGCTTCCGATTGACGAGTGCGCAGCGGCGCGTGGTATCCGAGATCCTGAACGACCTGGACAGTCCGACCCCGATGATGCGGTTGCTGCAGGGAGATGTCGGATCGGGCAAGACCGTGGTCGCGGCGTTTGCCGCGATCCGTGCGGCGGAGCATGGCTGTCAGACCGCGATCATGGCGCCAACCGAGATCTTGGCCGAGCAGCACTACGAGACGCTGTCCGCGTGGCTGTCGCCTCTGGGTATCGGCGTGGGTTTGATTACCGGCCGACTCGCCGCGGGGGAGCGGCGCGCGCGCCTCGCTCAGATCGCGAGCGGCGAGACGCTGGTGGCCGCGGGCACGCATGCGCTGTTTCAGTCCTCGGTGGAGTTCGCGTCACTCGCCCTGACCATCGTCGACGAGCAGCATCGCTTTGGGGTGCATCAGCGAATGCTGCTGCGCCACAAGGGACATCTGCCGCATCAGCTCGTCATGACGGCCACGCCCATTCCCCGAACGTTGACGATGGCGCTCTATGCGGACATGGATGTGTCGGTGATCGACGAGTTGCCGCCCGGCCGCCCGCCGGTCCGCACCAGCGTGATGCCCAGTTCCCGGCGCCCGGAAGTGATCGAGCGTCTCGTGTCCGCCTGCCGGGCCGGGCGGCAGGCGTACTGGATCTGCACCCTGATCGAAGCTTCCGACAGTCTTGACTCGCAGGCGGCCGAGAGTGTCGCGGCAACGTTGCGGGAGGCCGCGCCCGGCCTGCGCATCGGTTTGGTCCACGGTCGGTTGTCGGCCTCGGAAAGGGACCAGGCCATGGCCGGATTCAAGCACGGCGACATCGACGTGCTGGTGGCCACGACGGTGGTGGAAGTCGGCGTCGACGTTCCCAATGCCTCGCTGATGGTCATGGACAATCCGGAACGTCTCGGCCTCGCGCAGCTGCATCAGCTCCGGGGACGTATCGGTCGGGGACGGCGGCGGAGCGATTGCATCCTGCTTTTCGATCCGCCGCTGTCGGACGTCGCCAAGGCGCGCCTTGGCGTCATGCGGGAAACCACCGACGGTTTCGTCATATCGGAGAAGGATCTGGAACTGCGCGGTCCGGGAGACCTTCTAGGTACGCGGCAAACCGGTATGCAGACCTTCAAGATCGCGGATCTTGCGCGGGACGCCGCGGTGATCCCGTCCGTGGTCGAACTGGGTGCCCGGCTGGAGGCGCCGGTTCGCCGTACCGTCATGGATACCTGGGGCCGGTTCCTGGACGACAACTACCTGGAAGTCTAGGCGCCTTCGGCCCCGGGAGCGCGAGGGTGTCCCTCGCAAAGACAGAAGCGCGAGGGTGTCCCTCGCAGAGACAGGAGCGCGAGGGTGTCCCGGGCAAAGAAGGGGAGCTTCCCTGATCGCCGACGCGTGAGTGAAGTGCGGGCATTTCCCCGTCGCCGGAGGCGTGATTCCGTGGAAGCCTTGCCGGGCGGCCCTCTTTTTACTCCGGGCCGGACGCGAACTCAGCGCCCGACGAAGTTCCCCGGCCGGCGCTCGGCCACCGCCCGGACGCCTTCCTTGTGATCTTCCGTCTGCTGCAGCCGCCGTTGTTCGAGATTCTCCCAGTCGGTGGCCGTCCTGACGGCTTCCGGCAATCCCCGGCGCATCGTCGCCCGCACCGATTGCACCGCAAGGGGCGCATTCTCCGCGATTTCTTTGGCCAGCCGAACCGCTTCGGCGCGAAGGTTGGCCCGGTCGGTGAGGATGTCGGCCAGCCCCCAATCGTAGGCGGTTTCGCCGTTGATGCGGCGGCCGGACATGAACAACAGGTTGGCCCTCTGCTGGCCGATCACTTTCGGCAGCGTATGGGTGAGGCCGAATCCGGGGTGGAAGCCGAGCTTGACGAAGTTGGACGTGAAACGCGCTTCGGGACACGCCACGCGAAAGTCCGCCATCACGGCGAGCCCGAAGCCACCGCCCACCGCCGCGCCCTGCACGGCCGCGACGATGGGCTTCTTCGACGAAAACAGGCGCACGGCGGCGGCATACAGGGGGTTTTGCTCGCCTTGAAAACTCACCGGCCGCGCCGCGTTGCGCGCCGGGTTGCCGAAGTTCGCGCCGGCGCAGAAATGTTTGCCTTCCGAGCACAGCACGTAGGCGCGCGTTTCCGCGTCCGCGTCGAGTTCATCGAGCGCGTCCGCCATGTCGTTGATGAGATTCACGTCGAAGAAATTGTTCGGGGGTCGCTGAATCTTGAGTAGCGCAATGTACCCGTCGCGCTGAACTTTCAAATCGCCATATTTCACTTCGCTTCTCCGTCGGCGTCGCGCCCCGGGCGCGACTGGTCCGCATCGGTCAAGTCTCGTGGCCTGCGTTTCCGCGCAGCGGGTCGCAGGGTTGCCAACGAGACTACCGGTTTTTCCGATTGACACTACCTTTTTCTGTAGTAAGTTTTGTGTGCAGCCAATGTGTGTCCGCGATGCTGGCTCGTCCCTTGGCAGCAGAACTGTCGAAAGGGGCAGTCGACAGGGGCAAAAGTGGTCGCACTTCGGCTTGCAACGGCCCAGAACATCATTGGACGGGCTGATGTGGCGAGCCCCGGGTCGGAGGGATACCCGACCCGAGGCTCTTGCCGCGCAGGGGAGGTTAAGCGCCCGCACGCGGAGCCGACAGTGTATCGCTGTTGGCGACGGCATGGGCGCCTCCCTGCGTTTTTCGGGAGGCGACCATGCGATACGTGTTCCTTGCGACAGCTTGTCCGGCACCCCTGCCCGAGAATGTCCCGCAACCGTTCGGGCGACAGGTCTCGACAACGTGGCGACCGGGCGGGACACGGGGCTGATTTCCCGTGTTCAGAAGAACCAACGGCTCGAACGTCTGGCACTGGCGGAACGATTGCTCCGAATGGCCGAGGAGAGGATACCGGGCCACCATGGTCCGGCCGGCCGAAAACCAGTGCCCCAGATGCCTGGAACTCGATCGGAAATACAACTCCGAAAGGAAAGACCGGATCGAGTGACGTCTCGCCATCGGCGTCGATGGCCGGTCTGTAGCCGGGACGAACGATCATGTGCGGTTGACGAAGCTCGGGCCCGAAAGGCGCGTGGAAGCGGCCCCGCCACAGGACCGGATGCTTCGATATGGCCCGATTCCCGCGGGATAGGACTCGACCATACAATCCTCCTACAATAGATGCGGCTGCGAAGAGCGACTGCAAATGGAGAAGAATGGCTGGCATTGACGAAACGTCGGTTCCCGCGGCGGGCCGCGGCGTCCTTCCGCCGAAGGCGCCCTGGCTGCTGACCAGCAGGGTGACGATTCCGGAGCGGGTCCGCGGGTACCTCCGCCGGCCGCAACTGCTTGGCCGTTGCCGGCCGCTCGACAGGTACCTCACCGTGTTTCAGGCGCCGTGCGGATTCGGCAAGACCGCCCTGCTCACCGATATCTGTCAGCGGGAAAGGGCGCGCGGCGTACTCACGGCCTGGCTCAGCCTGGACGAAACGGATTCGTTGGACACCTTGGTGGCCTACATCGAGTTTTCACTGGGGCACGCGGGCCTGGACATTTCGGCGCAGCGCTCCGCGGTGCGCCGCGCCTCGCAGACAATCGATCATCCGGCACGTTCCGCGCTGGGCCGGCTCGGGCTGGTCATGCGAGCGATCGAGAACTATCGCATGCCATGTCTCATCGCTCTCGACGAAGTCGAGCGCCTCGTCGACGCGGAACAGGCCGGGTTGATCGACTTCCTGCTGCGCCGCGCGCCCCGGAACCTCCATCTGGCAATGACCATGCGGAACGGTCCGCCCGGGCTGGATCTGGCTTCCGCTGTCGTTGACGGGCGAGGAACGATCCTGCGTTTCGACGATCTGCGTTTTGCGAAACCGGAGATCGCGCTCTTTTTCGGTGGCCAGCTATCGCGGTCCGAACTGGCGGAAATGACCGAACGAACGGAAGGATGGCCAGCGGCACTCCGCATTCTCCTCGACGAGAACACCCGTGCCGCGACATCCAAAAATGGGGATCAGGCACCAGCCGCCGGACCTCTGCACGGCCACGAGGGGACCGCGGCGCGATCCATCTCCTCCCGTATACGGCGCGACCTGAATGACGAGGAGCGCGATTATCTTCTGGATGTATCCCTGTTCGATGCCATCGAACTCGCGATCATTGAAGAGGTGTTGCCCGAGACGCATTCGAAGTGGGGAGTGGGCGTCCTGTCGAAGTTGAGGGGCCTGGTCCAATCGGTCGATGCGTCCGGGAAATCGGGCGTTGGAGGGAATGCCGGCGGAAGGGAAGTGTTGCGCCTGCATCCGCTTGTCCGAGAGTACTGCGCCCTGCGCCGAGCGCAGGAAGCGCCGGCGCGTTGCCGAATGCTCCATGCCCGCATGGCGCTCGCGATGGCGCGTCGCGATCGTCTGGACTCCGCGTTGCGGCATGCCGCGGAGAGCGGCGACCACAACCTGGTGGGTGAGATTCTGGAAGGCGCCGGCGGCATACGGCTGTGGTCCAGGTACGGAATGAACCAGCTTCTCCGGGCCGACGGTCATTTGACGGCGAAAGTCATCGAGGGTTTTCCTCGGCTCGCGTTCCTGCGGTGCTCGGCCCTGATCGCGCGGTCGGAGCTGCGGCGAGCCTTCGAACTGTACATGGCTGTTCACAAACGGACCCGGGGATTTCGCCGTGACCGGGACGGCGGCGATGATCGCGCGCTTCACATCGACAGCGTCCTTGTTCAATCGACATGGCTGGTGTTCGGCTGCCAGCCGCTCGGCAGCGACCTCGTAAAGAAAGCGGTGGCCGACGCCGCCGAACTGGTGACCGACGGGCAGGTCGATCCGGCATCACGAGGTCTTCTCTACGCGATTCTGTGCGCCGTCGACTGCCAACGCGCGAGATTCGGGTCGAGCCATCGGCTGGCGACACAGGCCAAGCAATGCTTCGCCCTCGCCAAGGCGCCCTACGGTTCCGTCTTTATCGACTTCCTGCTCGGCATGGCCGCCACGGCCGAAGGCCGCGTCAACGATGCCGCCCAAAGTTTCGCGCGGCGCAGCCCGGCGTTGATCTCGCGCGTTCTGACGGCCGAACTCTATCTTGAACGAAACCAGCTCAAAACCCACCGGCGGTCGGCGTCCGGTTCCATCCTGCCGCTGCGCGGCGTGGAAAAGTGGCTGGACATTTACGCGGCGGCATATGGCGTTGCGGCCGAGCTGGCTTTCGAGAGCGAGGGCTCGGTCGGTGCCTTGCGGGTCGTGGAAGATGCGCTGGACTTCGCTGTCGCCAACGGGCTGCCGAGCCTGCTGCGGCACTTGTCGGCTTTGCGTGTTTCGTACCTGACGATGGGCGGGCGCGTTGACCAGGCGACCCGGCTCTGGCGCGAGGCGAAGCTGCCGGAATGTGAAGCCGAGATGCTCGATTTGGACCATCAGTCCTGGCGCGAGGTGGAGTCCATATCCTGTGCGCGGATCCGGTTGCACGCGGCGCGCGGCGAATTCGAAGCTGCCCGGCGCCTGGCGAAACAGTTGCGCCAGGTCGCCGGCGAGCGCGGATTGATGCGAACGCAGATGCGGTGCGTCGCGCTGTGGATGAGCGCCGAATATCGGGCCGGAGACATGAACGCCGCGGCATTGAGGCTGCTCGAGTTCCTTCGTTTACTGAGAACGACGGACTATGCGAGACCGCTGGTGCGCGAGCGCGAAGCGAGCGCAAGTCTGATTCGGCGACTTGCGGGCACGGCGATCGATCCCGGTCTCAGGGCGTCCGCCGAATCGATTCAGAAGCACCTCAGCGCGGAGAATCCGGCGAAGACCGAGCCGATTTCGCCGTACACGCCTCGCGAACTGGCGGTGCTGGAGCGCTTGGAACGCGGTCTGAGCGACAAGCGGATCGCCCGTCATCTCGGCCTCACCGAACATGGCGTGCGGTATCATCTCAAGAACATATTTCGCAAGATTGGTGCCAGCAACCGGTTGGATGCGGTGCAGCGCGCCCGGGCGCTCGGCATTGTTGTCGAATCCTGACGCCGACCATGGCGGAACATTACCTTCCTCCCCGAACCTCGATGCTGTCGAGAACTGCGCCTTGGCTGTTCAGTGCGAAGGTGGCCGTGCCCCTGCGCGTCGAGGCGTACTTCAGTCGTCCCCGATTGTTCGAGCAGAGCGAGTTGGCCCGGTCCAGAATTGTCGTGATTCAAGCCCCTGGCGGCTTTGGCAAGACTACGATGCTGGGGGAGCTATACCGCCACGAGCATCAGCGCGGTGCGCTAACCGCATGGCTCACGCTGGACGAAGACGACACCGAGGAGGGAATCGGCACCTATCTCGCATACGCTTTCGAGTGTGCGGGACTGCGCATCTCCAATCCGAGTGACGCCCTTGATCGTGGCTTGGCGCTGGTTGCGGCGGCGATCGAAGCGCACGACGGGCCGTGCCTGCTGGTCCTAGACGACGCGGAGCGAATCACGGGCGGTGCCGTCTCAACCGTCAATTCCTTGCTGCGCCATCTGCCGGGCAATCTCCGCATTGCGTTGGGGATGCGCGAGAACCCGGGTCTGGACCTGACGGGAGTCCCGCCCGATCGCCGGGATGTCATTCTGACCGCCGATCAATTGCGCTTCACGAGAGAGGAGATCATCGATTTCTTCGGCGGCCAACTGTCGCGACGCGAACTCGCTGAAGTCACCGCGCGCACGGAAGGATGGCCGGTGGCGTTGCGGATCTATCGCAACGTGAGGGAGAACGAGGCTGTCGCACCGGGCGCGGGCGCATCGACTGCCGCAGACCTGGCGGGAGATGAGGAGATTACGGCGAACTGGCTCGGTGCGCGACTATTGCGCAATGCGACGAGTGAAGAGCGCAGCTTCCTGATGGACATCGCCCTGTTCGACTTGATCGACATCGCGCTGGTCGACCAGGTTCTGGGCTGGAATATTTCGGGGCCGATGATCGCTCGCCTCGCGGCGCTGAAAGGATTGATCCGGCCGATAAGCGGCGCCGGCGACACGCTCTGCCTGCATCCGATGCTCAAGGACTACTTCGCGGCCCGATTGCAGCGCGAAGACCCGGAGCGATATCGGTGGCTTCACCGGAGTATCGCCGTCGCGATGGAAGAACGCGGCCATCTGCTTCCTTCGATTCGCCATGCCAGCACGGCCCGCGATTCGCGCCTGGTGGGAGACATTCTGGATCGCGCGGGCGGGTTGCGACTGTACTTGCAGGAAGGTTCCATTCGGCTGGCGGCCGCCGGGCGGTTCCTGACACCGGAGGTGCTCGAGGGACGTCCCCGGCTGGCGCTATTGCGCTGCCGTCTCCTCACGAACCAGGGCAAGTTGGTGGAGGCGCACCATCTGTACGCGAGGTTGAGGGCGCAAACGCGAGGCTTCACGCGGGATCCGAGGGTCGACTCGGCCCGGGCCCTGCGCGTGGACTCGACGATCATGGCGGCGACGCTGGTCGGATATGGCTGCATGCCGGTAACCGACGAACTGATTCACGATGTGAAAGAAAGCCTGGAACTGCTGCGAGGTCAAGGCAAAGATGCGCAGGATCCGGCAACGCTCGCCGTTCACCATCTGATCCTCTTCATCGCGTACTACCAAAGGGCCCGGTTCGATATCGCCCGCGAGTTCGCCGCGGAGGCCCGAACGCAGTATGCCCTCTGCGGTTCGCATCTCGGTGACCTGGTTGTGTCGTCGTACGACGGCCTGCTGGAGATGGCGCAAGGCCGCGGCGAGAAGGCGCAAGGCCACTACGAGCGCGCGAAGCGCGTCGCCGCGGAACACTTTGCCGACGATTCGAGGCGATCGCTCATTCTTGACATTCTTTGGACGGAACTGGATTTCGAGCACAACCGGAGGGGCGAACTGGCAGGGCGCATCCGGCTGATCGAGAGGCTGCTGCGCGATGTTGGCGTATTGTCCGACATTCGGGCGGTGGCCCAAGAGGTCGTGGCGGAATGGAAGTTCGACACGTTGGACGCAGCAGAGGCACTGCAGGCGGTGGAAGAGTCTTGCGCGTACGCCATGAGCGAAGGGCTCGTGGGCGCGGTGAGGCACCTGTCGGCTCTGCGGGTCGTCTATCTGATAGAGGACGAGCGGGTCGACCAGGCGACCAGGGAATGGCACCGCGCCGGTCTGCCGGACGACTTGCCGGACCTGCTCGATCTCGAGACCCAGTCCTGGCGAGAGATGGAGGCGATCTCCTGCGCGCGCATCCGTTTGCTGACGGCCCGAGGCGAGTTCGAAGCCGCTCGGGAACTGGCGCGGGGATTGTGCGAGTCGGCTCGGAGACGGGGTTTGGCAAGAACGCGCATGCGCTCCCTCGCGTTGTGGATGGTGCTCGAACACCGGGCGAAACGCGACAACGAAGCCTCTGCGCGGCTGCTTGAGTACCTGAGCGCCTACGGCGATACGGAATACATCCGGCCGCTGCTGAGAGAAAGGGAAACCGCCGCTGTCTTGCTGAGGTCGCTGCTTGAATCGGACCTCCCGGCCGGTATTCGCGAGACGGCGAATGCCGCGCTGGCGCAACTCGGCCCGCGGGTTGCCGACACTTCGGGGGCGCGACGGTACACGGACCGGGAGATCGAGGTATTGCAGTGTCTGGCGCGGGCGGAGAGGAACAAGGAGATTGCTCGCCGTCTCGGCATAACCGAGCATGGCGTTCGTTACCACTTGAAGAATCTTTACAGGAAACTGGGTGCGACGGGCAGGGTAGAAGCGGTGAGACGGGCGCGCTCAGCGGGCGTGATGGATCAAGACACTACCCGAATCAGTAGTGGGAGTCGCTAGCGGCACGCGTTTTCCAACTACCGAGGATTAGTTTTTCACTACCGGAATGGCTATTGCGAGACGAGTCCGCCTTATGGTTGCATGCAATCCTTGTCGCGCCTCCAACTACAGGGCGATCCAGTCGCCGGTAGAGAACAACAATAGCAACTTGGTTTGCGCACGTCGGACGGCGACCGACCCTCCGCGGTGGAGGCGGCGCATGTGCCTACGCGCAAATGGGCGCGACCTTGGACTAAATTGCCGAGGGTTAATCGAAATGAAACGAATCTTCCGGACCAGACCCATCAAGTACATTCTGATCCCGAGTCTCCTTGCCGTGTTCGCGAGTTCCGGTCCGGCCATTCAATCCGAAGCGATCGCCGAGGAATTTCAGAATGGCGTGACGTCGAGCGATGTGTTCCGAGCGACCCGGGATCTCATTGCCGAGATCCGGATATTGAGAGACGAACTCGGCGTCTACGACTATCCGGTCGAGGCCGAACTTCAGCAAGACCGCGCGCTGGTCCATGTCTACGCGAAGATGCTGGAAGTGCAGTCGAAGGTATCGGGCGTGCAGAGCCGTTTCGGTGTGACGCCGGCGGACGTGGGCCAGATTCCCCTCAAGGAGATCGCTCCGGCCGATGTGCTTCGTGGCGTGAATAACGCTCTCGACGAGCTGCGTCGAATCAAGACGCAGATGGTGATCGAGTCCGAGATCGAGCCCGCGGCGCCTGAAGGAGCGAAGACCGCGTCGATGATCTACAAGAATCTGGCGGATGCTTCGTTCCTGCTCGACGGACTGCGCGGGCGACCACTGACGCCGAACGACGTATACGCCAATGTCGAGGGAATCCTCGACGAGATGGAACTCGTCGCCGCCAAGCTCAAGGTGCCGTTGCTGACCGACCCGCCCCCGGTGAACGGAACCAAGAGGCTCAACGATGTCGCGCAGCAGGTGTTGCGGGCAACCTACAAGGTCATCAACCTGCAGACCAGGCTGGGCATGGACGCGTCCGCTGTGCCGACATTGACGCTGGTGCGCGTCACGCCGTCTGAAATCTACGATGCGACCAATATTCTGATGGCCGAAATGAACCGCATCAAGATGCATCTGGGAATCAACCTCCCCCGCGAACGGCGTCCGGATCCGAGAAACATGAGACCGGAACACGTGTTCGCCCAAGTCATGCTGATCATCCAGAATCTGGACGCCATGGCTGATGCTGCCTCGGCGTGACGCTTGGCGGCATTCGTCCGATCTTTGGCCGCGCGGCTGACCGTGTCGGCCGGCAAATGCACAAGGGGGTCCAAGTGCAACGAATACTCGTCCTCATCCTGGCCGTTGGTCTGACCGCTCCCGCCGCCGGTGAACCGGATGGCGGCGGAGGGATCCCGCCTCGTCAGGTTGCCGATATGCTCTATGAGTTGGCCTTCGCCAATCGCAAGACCTATACGAGAGATGTGGTGCAGCGGCTCACCATCGAGGAGTCCGTGCTCACGGCCTCGGAGCACTACAGGGCCGAGAAGGGGCTGCCGCTGCCCGCGCAAATGTTCCGCCTCGGCGCAGATGAGCTCCTCAACAACACCGATGCCTTCTGGCTCTCGCTGCGCTCGCTCGATCCGATAAACTTCGCGAACGGTCCTCTCACGCCCGCCGAGGAGGAGGGCCTGCAATTCGTCCTGGACAATCCCGCCGAGCGTTTCTACACCGAGGAGAAAGATCTCAGCGGTCGACGCGCCCTGGTCGCGGTGTACGCGGACGTGGCGAGCGTCGCAGCGTGCGTCTCATGCCACAATGGTCACCCCAAGTCGCCGAGAAGTGATTTCACACTCGGCGACGTGATGGGCGGCGTCGTCATCCGCGTCTTCATGGGAGAGTAGCGTGATCCGGTCGCCCGCATCCGCGAGTCGGCGACGGATGTCCAGAAGGGAGTTCCCTGCGCCGGTTGGAGGGCGCCAAAGAAAATGAATCAGCGTTCGACGATGCGATGCAGGAACCGCGCGGCGGTGGTGATGGGTGCCGTGCTGCTGATGGCGGGGTCACAGATGATCGCCCAGGAGCAAGAGGACGAAGGCGGCTTTTTCGACCGGATTCTGGAGTGGTTCAGCTCCTCGTCGGAGACTGTGACGGAATCCGATCAGGCAAGCGCGGCACCCGGCCAGATGTCTAGCGCGGTTCAGGACTTGATCGCGGAGATCACGATACTGCGGGAGGAACTGGGCGTGTTCGACTATCCGCCGCAGGCCGAACTGCAGGAGGAGCGTTCGCCGGTCCATGTATACGCGAAGACGCTGGAGGTGCTGTCCAAGGTCATCCGGGTCCAGCGCCGATTCGGCGTTCCCGAGGCGCAGGAACGCCAGATACCCTTCAAGGAAGTCCATTCGGGGGACGTTTTGGCGAGCATCGGAGACATCACCGATGAAATCCGCAAGATCAAGGCGCAGATGATTATCGAAACGGAGATCGAACCGGCCGCGCGCGTCGGCGACCAGTCGCTGTCGTTCGTCTACAAGGAATTGGCCGACGCATCTTTCCTGCTCGATGGACTCGGCGGCCGACCGCTGACGCCGAATGATGTGTACAGGAACTGTTTGTACATTCTCGATGAGATGGGACTCATTGCCGAGCAGCTCGGCGTCTCGCTCGATCCGGAATTGCCGGAGGTGGGGGAAGAAAAGAAGCCGAAGGAAGTGGCGCAACAGGTCCTGCGAGCGACCTACAAGGTCATCAACCTGCAGACGGCGCTGGGAATGGATGCTTCGGGCGTGCCGAGTCTGACGTTGATCCGAGTCACCCCATCCGAGGTCTTCGACTCGACCAACATGCTTCTGGCCGAGATGGCGCGCATCAAGTTTCATCTCGGCGTGGACGAGCGGCGCCGAGCGATCCCGGAGCCGGCCGGCCAAACACCGAGCGACTCGTTCGCCCTGGTCCTGGGCATCATCAAGAACCTGGACAGGATGTCCGCGGCCGCCAGGAGAAGCTGACCGTGGCGCTCCTGTTGTCCAGAGTTCTCGGCGAATCCCGGGAAGGACGGGTCGGAATTCTTTCGGCCAGTGTTCCGCCCCGGCCACGAACGGTGACGTTGAGGGAAATCTGTGGTGCAATGCCGTTGCACCGGATCCGAAAACGCTAGCATGAAGATCTCCACCCACAACGCTGTGGCGGCCGCGGCGGTCGTCTCGTGTTTTTTTCTGCCTTTTCCGGCGTCCGCGGATTTCTCCGACGCGCTACGGAATACAAAACCTGCTTTCAACGTCCGTTACCGGCTGGAAACCGTCGATCAGGACGGCATCGCCAACGATGCGCGGGCGTCGACGGCGAAAGCCCGGCTCTCCTGGATCATGCCCTCGAACGACGGCTTTTCGATCGGACTCGAAGGCGACCATGTGTTCGACGTGGGCGAGGAGCGGCATAACTCGCTCAGCAACGGCCTTGTCCAGTTTCCGGTCGTGGCCGATCCCACCGGCTTCGATCTCAACCAGGCGTTCTTGCGATACCGCGACGGCAGCCTGATGGTGACCATGGGCCGGCAGCGCATTCTGCACGGCACCCAGCGCCTGGTGGGAGGAGTGGCCTGGCGACAGAACGAGCAGACCTTCGATGCCTTGCGCCTGCAGTCCGTGCATGACAGCGCAAGCGTCGACTACAGCTACGTGACGAGGGTCAACAGGATCTTCGGTCCCGACGGCGGCCCGCAGCCGGCCCGGTGGGACGGGGGGTCTCACCTGTTCCGGCTGGAGGTCAAGCCGGCGGAAGGACACGCGTTGGGGACCTTCGTCTATCTCATGGATTTCGAAAACGCCAACGGGCCGGCCAACGCCAACAGGACCTTCGGGGTCGACTATTCGGGCTCATACGGAGGCTTCCGACTGTATGCTTCCTTCGCCCAGCAGTCGGATTGGGCGGACAACCCGGTCTCCTACGATGCGGCCTACTACACCATCGAGGCGAGCACTCAACGCGGTCCGGTGACCTATACCGCCGGTTATGAAGTGTTGGGGAGCGACGACGGCGCCGCGGGTTTCCGCGCTCCGGCCGCGACCCTGCACAAGTTCCAGGGCTGGACCGACAGGTTCCTGGGCACGCCGTCGACCGGGATCAGGGACTCCTATCTGAAAGCCGCCGCCAAGGTCGGCTCCGCCGCGCTCGGCATTGCGCTGCACGACTTCAAGGCGGCCGAGGGCGACGCGGACTACGGTCGGGAAGTCGACCTGTCGGTCTCGTATCCCCTGGGTGAAAAGTTCGGCCTGCTGTTCAAGTTCGGGCGATACAAAGCTCGCGAGCACGCCACCGATACCACCAAGGCCTGGTTCGTCATCACCTACAGCCTCTGAGCATTCGGCGGCGCGGCGCCGCGGGACGCCTTCCCGACGCCTGAATCCATGCCTGATCCACGGGGCGTCCCGTCGCGCCTTGCGTCGGGGCCGCGCCGGCTCGCCTTTATTTCGAGAGGTCCCGCGTATATGTTTCGGTGAAACAGGGGGAGAGTCGTCGCCATGGGAGTTCGCGAAGTCGTTTCGGTGCTGCGGGACGTTCCGGTTTTGCTGGCGTTGAAGAAAGGCATGAAACCCCGTCCTCTGGACGAACAGGACTGTCTGGGCGCCCTCGTCGAACGCACCGCCCGGAACTTCGGCACGGCGACTGCCGTCGTCTCGGAGGGCGAGTCCGTCACCTGGGGAGACCTCAACGCTCGCGCCAACCGGTACGCCCACTTTCTCAAGGGGGCGGGCTTGGGGCTCGGCGATACCGTCAGCATCATGATGGAGAACCGGATCGAGTTTCTGGCCCTGCTGATCGCGACCAACAAGCTCGGCGTCACCGCCGGACTGATCAATACCAACCTGCGCGGCCGACCGCTCATTCACTGCGTCAACGTCACCGAGTCGAAGAAGTGCGTCTTCGGCGGCGAGGTGGGCGACGCCATCGAGGAAGCGAAAGGCGCGCTGAATCTCGAGCAGGGCGCCGACTACTTTGTCGTGCCGGACGGCGCGTCGAATGGCGCCCCGGCATCCGATTGGTCGGTCGACATGGCGGCGGGAAGCGCCAATCTTTCGGTGGAGAATCCGCAAGACACCGGTGAGATGACCCTGGGTCGGACGGCCATGTACATCTTTACGTCCGGCACCACGGGTCTGCCCAAGGCCGCCGTGGTTTCGAATCGGCGCTATCTGACGATGGCGGGGCTGTCGGCCACCGCGGGCCTGCGCTGCACTTCGAACGACCGCATCTACATTTGCCTGCCGTTGTATCACGGCACCGCGCTCATGGTGGGCGCGGGAGCGGCGTTCGCGTCCGGCGCGTCGATGTTTCTGCGGCGACGGTTCTCCGCCAGCAGTTTCCTGTCGGATGCGCGCGAGCATGGCTGCACGTCTTTCATTTACGTCGGCGAAATGTGCCGCTACCTGAACAACTCCGAACCGCGGGCCGATGACCGTGACAGCCCGCTGCACACCATGATGGGCAACGGTTTGCGGCCGGATATCTGGACGGATTTCAAACGGCGCTACGGAATCGAACGCGTGACCGAGTTCTACGGCGCAAGCGAGGGCAACGTGGCCTTCGCCAACCTCATGAACAAGGACTGCACCATCGGCATGACTTCGTCGAAGATCGCCCTGGTCCGGTACGACGTGGATGCCGACGAGATCGTGCGCGGCGGGGATGGCCGCTGTATCGAAACGGAACCGGGCGAACCGGGCCTGCTGCTCGGGCACATCAACCCGACGGCGCGGTTCGAGGGCTACACGGACCCGGACTCGACCGAGAGCAAGATCCTGCGCGACGTGCTGGAAGCGGGCGACGCCTGGTTCAACACCGGAGACCTCATCAGGCAGGTCGATGTCGGATTCTCGCTCGGCTATCCCCATTACCAGTTCGTCGACCGCACCGGCGACACCTTCCGGTGGAAGTCGGAGAACGTGTCCACCAATGAAGTCGGCGAGATCATCAACGGCTTCGAGGGCATCGAGTTCTGCAACGTGTACGGGGTGGAAGTCCCCGGCGCCGATGGCCGCGCGGGGATGGCCGCGGTGCGTCTGACCGAGGGCCGCGATCTCGACCTCGCGGGTCTGGCCGCATACGTCGGGCGCGAACTGCCTCCCTACGCGCGGCCCGTATTCGTCCGCGTACAGTCCGAGATCGAGGTCACCGGGACGTTCAAGATGGTGAAGGGAGACCTGAAACAGGACGGTTTCGATATCTCGAAATTCGATGATCCTGTCTACGTGATGAAACCGGGCAGCGCGACCTACGAGGCGCTGGCCCCGGACTACCTCACCGCCATTCGGGACGGCGCCGCAGGTTTCTGATCACCTGGAAACCGAAGGTTCGCACATCGCGATGCTTGGCGACGATGGACGGGACGATGGGCAGGGCGCGCGTCGCGCATATCGCGATATTGCGACGATTTGGGCCGGGCCCGGAATTTCAGACCGGGACACGACGCGGCTGATGTGCCCTTGGAGAAGGGTGTAGTCCCGAGCCGGATCGATCAGGTGAACGGGACGAAGTTCACGCCGCGCACTGCGGTCACCCTGGTGATCGCCAACATGATCGGCACGGGCGTGTTTACCAGCCTCGGATTCCAACTGCTCGAAATCCAGTCGAGCTTCGTCATCCTGATGTTGTGGTTGATCGGCGGCCTGACGGCGCTTTGCGGCGCGCTGACGTATGCCGAACTCGGCGCCGCGCTGCCGCGGTCGGGCGGTGAGTACAACTTTCTGTCACGCATCTATCATCCCGGCGCGGGCTTCGTGTCCGGCTGGATTTCCGCGACCATCGGTTTCGCTGCGCCTTCCGCGCTGGTCGCCATCACCTTCGGCACCTACGTGGCATCGGTTTTTCCGGGAGTCTCGCCGACCTGGTTGGCGGCGCTGCTGATCGTGGCGCTCGCCGCCGTCCATTCCTCCACGCGGCGCGCGAGCGGCGGCGCGCAACGCGCGTTCACCTACCTGAAGATCGGTTTGATCGTCGCCTTCTGCATCCTCACATGGGCGCTCGTCGAAACGCCTCAGGACATTCGCCTGCTCCCCGCGCCGGGAGATGGCGCGCTGCTTGCATCGGGCGCATTCGCCGTCGCCCTCATCTACGTCAACTACGCCTATACGGGATGGAATGCGGCGACCTATCTCCTCGATGAACTCGAACGTCCCGCCCAGACGCTCTCGAGGATCCTGCTGGCGGGGACGGGCATCGTTCTGATCCTGTACCTGTGCCTCAACTTCAGTTTCCTGTACGCGGCGCCGGTGGATGCCATGGCGGGCAAGATAGAGATCGGCTATATCGCCGCCCGTTTCGTCCTCGGCGAGTCCGGCGCGGCGATCATGGGAATCGTCCTGGCGCTCGTGCTCGTTTCCACGGTGAGCGCGATGACGCTGGCCGGTCCCCGGGTGCTGCAGGTCGTCGGCCAGGACTTCAAGATATTTCGTCTATTGGGAAGGACGAACGCCAACGGCGTGCCGACCATCGCGATACTGTTCCAATCCGCGTTGGCGCTCGCTTTCGCGGTGACCGCCTCGTTCGAGTCCATACTGGTGTTCGCCGGATTCACCCTCGGCGCGAGCAGCGCGCTCACGGTCGCCGGCGTGTTCGTTCTGCGCTGGCGCGAATCCTCCCTGGAGCGACCATACCGCGTGCCGCTGTACCCGATTCCGCCGCTGATCTACCTTGGGGTCACCGGATGGACGCTGGTGTACATATCAGTGCGGCGACCGATGGAATGCCTGGCCGGACTGTCGATCATCGGTTTCGGCGTGGTCTGCTACCTGGTTGTGCGGCGCATGTCGGCTGAGCGCTGACTGCGGCGAGAAGTGGGTGCATCATTGTTGGCGGTGCCGCGGGTGCGCTTGATGCTGACGGCGTGCATGCATAGAATACCGCGCCCCTCGAGGACGGGCGTTCGCGTGTGCGGATGCGCCTTGAGGGAAGGAGCCTTCAGCCGGGGGAACGGCCCCGACCGTTGACGCGTAGGGAAGTTTCGGCATTTCCCCGTCGCCGGAGGCGCACATCCATGAAAGTGCCTGGATAACGTATGGCGACTATCAGCCAACTGGTTCGCAAGCCGCGCAAGCGGCGCCAATCGAAGAGCATCGTGCCGGCGCTGCAGGCTTCGCCGCAGAAGCGCGGCGTCTGTACCCGCGTCTACACGACGACGCCGCGCAAACCGAACTCCGCGCTGCGGAAGGTGTGTCGCGTGCGTCTGACGAACGGCTACGAGGTCAACTCCTACATCGGCGGCGAGGGTCACAACCTGCAGGAACACTCGGTCGTGCTCATTCGGGGCGGTCGCGTGAAGGATCTTCCCGGCGTCCGCTACCATACGATCAGGGGTACCCTGGACACATCCGGCGTGGCCGAACGGCGGCGAGGCCGCTCGAAGTACGGGGCAAAGCGACCAAAGTAATCACGGGAGAATCGCGGCGCGATCAGGCATCGACCGATGTCGCCGCGGGTTCGCAGAGGTCCACGCAAGGATTCGCAAGGCGAGTGCGAGGGGCGAGCATGAGCAACATGGAGGCATGAGATGCCGAGACGAAGGGTCGTCGCCAAACGGGAGATTCTCCCGGATCCCAAGTACCACAACCAGACCGTAGCGAAATTCATCAACCATGTGATGGTCAGCGGCAAGAAGTCTGTCGCTGAACGCATCGTTTATGGTGCCTTGTCCCGAATTGAGCAGAGGGAGCACTCTGATCCGGTCGAGACGTTCGAGAAGGCGCTGGAAACCGTGGCCCCGTTCGTCGAGGTCAAGTCCCGCCGGGTGGGCGGAGCGACTTACCAGGTCCCCGTCGAGGTCAGGCCGTCCCGCCGTCAGGCGCTGGCCATGCGTTGGCTGGTGGACAGCGCGCGGGCGCGTCGCGAGAAGTCCATGGCCGCGCGGTTGGCGGGAGAACTGATGGATGCGGCGGAGGGCCGCGGTACCGCGGTGAGAAGGCGCGAGGATACGCACCGCATGGCGGAAGCGAACAGGGCCTTCTCGCACTACCGGTTCTAGGGAACCTCAGGCGAGGCGCCGAGGGATTGGCGCTACCGCCATCACAATTCACTAACGCGATGCTGTCGGGGCAGTTCTCGACAGCGTTTGGAGATTCGCAATGGCGGGTCGCAGCACACCGATCGGACGTTATCGAAACATTGGCATCGTCGCCCACGTCGATGCGGGCAAGACGACGACCACCGAGCGCGTGCTCTTCTACACGGGCTTGTCGCACAAGATGGGCGAGGTGCACGACGGCGCCGCCGTCATGGACTGGATGGAGCAGGAGCAGGAACGCGGGATCACGATTACGTCCGCGGCCACCACCTGTTTCTGGTCCGGCATGGGCAACCGGTTCGACGAACATCGCATCAATATAATCGATACGCCCGGCCACGTGGACTTCACCATCGAGGTGGAGCGGTCCCTGCGCGTTCTCGACGGCGCGGTGGTGGTGTTCTGCGGAACGGCCGGCGTGGAGCCGCAGTCGGAAACCGTGTGGCGGCAGGCCAACAGGTACGAAGTTCCCCGTATCGTTTTCGTCAACAAGATGGATCGGGCGGGCGCCGACTTCCTGCGTGTCACCGAGCAGATTCGCGAACGCCTGGGCGGACATCCGGTGCCCGTCCAGCTTCCTCTTGGGGCGGAGGAGAACTTCCGCGGGGTGGTCGACCTGATCGAGATGAAGGGCCTGGTCTGGGAGGATGCGGATCTGGGCGTCTCCTCGAGCGAAACGGAGATTCCTCGGGAGATGCGCGAGCAGGCCGAGACGCTTCGCGAGCACATGGTCGAGGCAGCCGCGGAAGCGAACGAGGACCTGATGGAGCGGTACCTTGAAGACGGTGAGCTATCGCCATCGGATATCCGAAAGGGCCTGCGCGAGCGCACCCTGGCGGGCGAGATCGTCCCGGCCCTGTGCGGTTCGGCGTTCAAGAACAAGGGAGTGCAGCCGGTGCTCGACGCCGTCATCGATTTCATGCCCGCGCCCACGGAGGTAAAGCCGATCGAGGGAGTCCTGGAGAACGGCGAGGCGGCGTCACGCAGATCCGATGATGACGAACCGTTCGCAGCGCTGGCCTTCAAGATCGCCACGGACCCGTATGTGGGCACGCTGACGTTCTTTCGGGTCTACTCCGGCGTGCTCGCCACGGGAGACCAGGTATTCAATCCGCGCAGATCCCGACGCGGGCGCATCGGCCGCATGGTGCAGATGCACTCGAGCAGCCGCAACGAGGTCAAGGAAGTTCGCGCCGGCGATATCGCGGCGGCGATCGGTCTCAGGGACATCACCACCGGGGACACGCTCTGCGACTCGAGGCATCTCATCACCCTTGAACGCATGGATTTCCCCGAACCGGTGATTCACGTCGCGGTCGAGCCGAGGTCTGCGGCCGATCAGGACAAGATGTACGACGCCCTTGGGAAACTCGCCCAGGAAGACCCTTCGTTCCGGGTGACCGCGGACGCCGAAACAGGCCAGACCATTATCGCCGGCATGGGCGAACTGCACCTCGACATCATCGTCGATCGCATGAAACGGGAGTTCAACGTCGAAGCGGGCGTCGGGCGTCCGCAGGTCGCCTACCGCGAAACCATACGCGCAAGCGTCGAGACCGAGGGCAGGTTCGTCCGCCAGACAGGCGGCAGGGGCCAGTTCGGACATGTCTGGCTGCGGCTGGAGCCGCTCGAGGACGACGAGACGGGGTTCGAGTTCGTCGATGAGATCGTCGGCGGGGCGGTGCCCAGGGAGTACATCTCGGCCGTGAGGCAAGGCATCGAAGATCAGATGGAGAACGGCGTCCTCGGCGGCTATCCGCTGATCGGGGTCAAGGCCACGCTATACGACGGTTCCTACCACGAAGTCGATTCTTCCGAGCTGGCTTTCAAGATTGCGGGTTCGATGGCGCTCCGTGACGGGGCGGCGAAGGCGAGCCCGGTTCTGCTGGAGCCCGTGATGCGCGTCGAGGTCGTCATGCCGGAGGAATACATGGGGCCGGTGGTGGGCGATCTGAATCGTCGCCGGGGCCTGATCGACGGCATGGACCAGAACCCTTCGGGCAAGATTGCCCGCGCCTTCGTGCCCTTGGGGGAGATGTTCGGCTACGCGACGGACCTGCGTTCCGCGACGCAGGGAAGAGCCACCTTCAACATGGAATTCGCCCGCTACGCCGAAGTGCCCCGCAACATCGCCGCGGGCATCATCGATCAGTGAGATCCGGCTTGACGGCCGACCAGCGCTTGTACTTGCATCGTGCGGCAAGGGACCCCGAATGGGTCGTCGGACCTCAGGTGCCAAGTCAGCGGACTCCCATGACAGCTGGCCTCGCGATGGCACCTCGGTGAGCGGTCGGAAGCTCAAGGCGCTAAGTCTCTTCGCGGGGGCGGGAGGACTCGACAGCGGAGTTGACGCGGCCGGATTCAGGACGATTTGCGCGGTCGAATTCGATGTGCACTGCGTCTCGACGTTGCTCCGGAACGCTCGGGGCAAAGCGGTCTGGCAGGTGGACGTGAGGGCATTGGACCCTTGCGGAGTGGCTGTCGCGTTGAAGCTGAAACCTGGCGAGCTGGCGCTGCTTCATGGCGGACCGCCATGCCAACCATTCAGTCAGATCGGAAAGAAGGGAGGCATCGACGATCCCCGGGGACAACTGGTGTTTCAGATGGTCCGATTCGCCGGGGCGCTCCGTCCGGCTGCGGTTCTCATCGAACAAGTGCCGAAGTTTCTGGACACTTGGGCGGCGGACGGCATGACCGTGCTTGATGTGCTCACCGAGGAATTCTGGCGCATCGGGTACCGATTGCGGGCAACGGTGATGGACGCCGCCGATTACGGCGTTCCGCAGAGGCGCAAGAGAGCGATCATCGTTGCGGTGGCGCAGGGCCAAGAGTTCGAATTCCCATTGGTCGGGGAGCGTCGACCGTCCACGGTCGGCGCGGCGATCGGCGACTTGCCCGAGGCTGTACCGCTGGGTCGCGAGCCGCTCGCACCGAATCACATTGACGTCACGCCCGCAAGAGATCGACACCGCATTTCATTCGTTGCGGAGGGCGGGTGGTTGTCCAAGACGCCGGGTGCTCCATCGGATGTCGTACAAAGGCTGACGCCGAAGGACTCGACGAAGTTTCGAAGACTGCACCGCGATCTTCCATCACTGACGCTGAGGTGCGGGGAGGCGCTGTACCATCCGGTCGAGGATCGCTACCTGACGCCGCGCGAGGCTGCGCGAATCCAGGGGTTTCCGGACGCGCATGTGTTTGTTGGACCAATCCGCAGGCGGACCGGGATCGTTCGAGACCTTGATCAGCATCGCCAAGTCGCGAATGCGGTTCCTCCGCCCTTGGCAAGATCCGTGTCGGCGACCGTCAAGTCGGAGTTGTCCTTGTAGTGACCGTGGACTGACGATGCATCGACCCGGCGTTGTATCCGATTCAATCATTGTCCTGCTCGCCAATCCGTCCCTGCTCGACCGACCGCGGTCATCATCGGCTACGCGTTGCTGTACGCGGCGGCGCCGACGACGCTCCGGTCGATGATTGCGTATCTGCGCGCGGCGTGGCCTACATTGCTCGATGGTCGGTCTGAGGCACGACGCGATGCAGGGTTGATTTGGCGAAACAAAAACTCGGCGAAATGGCATTGCCCTGAACGCGCTTCGCGCGTATAGTGCGCGGTTTCCTGCGTGCGGGAGGCGGTTTTTGCGCCTCGGTTTTTCTGCAGGGAAGGGCATCGTCTCGACGACAGGCAACGCGCGTGCAGGTTGGGGCGTCGCAACGGTGGCCCAAGGGTCCTCAACCGGTCGAAAAAGAGCCGGCGAAACAGAAACGGTTGGACGGCAACCGACTGAAACTTAGGTATTTTTTCGTGGTTCAGAACCAGCGCATACGCATACGCCTGAAAGCCTTCGATCATCGGCTGATCGATGTCTCCGCCGAGGAAATCGTCGATACGGCGAAGCGCACCGGCGCGCAGGTGCTCGGTCCGATTCCGTTGCCGACCCGCAAGGAGCGCTATACCGTGCTGATCTCGCCGCACGTCAACAAGGACGCGCGGGATCAATACGAGATCCGCACGCACAAACGGATGCTCGATATTGTTGAGCCCACGGAGAAGACCGTAGACGCGTTGATGCGGCTCGATCTCGCCGCGGGCGTAGAGGTGCAGATCAGTTTGAACTGAACGAAAACGCCGTCTTGACCCAAGTTCAGACGGCGTTTTTTTCTGGACGGTCCGAAGCCGTCACTGCGGCTGCCCATGTTGGCGGCGGCGGATCAGGTACCGCTCGGCGGAGGAGACGCCGAGGGGCCGAATCCGCCAGGGATTTCGCGATCCGGAGAACTGTTGAGAATGGCGATTGGCGTCGTAGGAAGAAAGAGCGGGATGACTCGGCTGTTCGCCGAGGAGGGCACGTCCGTGCCGGTGACCGTGATTTCCGTGGAGCCGAACCGCGTGACGCAGATCAAGACGCCGGAATCGGACGGCTACCACGCCCTGCAGGTGACAACGGGTTCCGCGAAGTCGAACCGCGTCACGAGAGCGATGGCGGGCCACTTCGCCAAGGCGCGGGCGGTCGCCGGCAGGGGACTGTGGGAATTCCGCCTCAGTGAGCCGCCGGACGAAGAAATCGGGACCGGAACGGAAATCAATGCGGACCAGTTCGAGCCGGGCCAGAAGGTCGATGTCTCCGCCGTGTCCAAGGGCAAGGGCTACGCGGGCACGATCAAGCGTTGGAATTTCGGAACGCAGGGCTGGACCCATGGCAACTCGGGCGCGCATCGCGTGCCGGGATCGATCGGCCAGTGTCAGACGCCGGGCCGCGTATTCAAGGGCAAGAAGATGGCCGGGCACATGGGCGCCGAGCGGGTCACGACTCAGAACCTGACTGTCATGCGGGTCGATGCGGAGCGCAATCTGCTGTTCGTCAAGGGCGCGGTGCCGGGTCCGGCCGGCGGCGATGTCTATGTGAGGCCGGCGGTCAAGTCCCCAGGCAAGTCCGCGGACGGGACTGCTTGAGCGCGCGCGGAACCTTGGCATGGAACTCTCTCTGAACGGCGGCGGCGACATGATCGAGGTTTCGGACGCGACCTTCGCGAAGGACTTCAACGAGGCGCTCGTGCATCAGGTCGTGGTGGCGTATCTCGCCGGCGGACGCAGTGGGACGCGCGCGCAGAAAACCCGCGCCGAGGTGCGCGGCGGCGGCCGCAAACCCTATCGGCAGAAGGGTACGGGCCGGGCGCGCGCGGGGTCCATCCGCAGCCCGATCTGGCGCGGCGGGGGGCGGACGTTTGCGGCGAAGCCGCAGGACCATTCGCAGAAAGTAAACCGCAAGATGTACCAGGCAGCGATGCGCTGCATCGTCTCCGAGCTTCTCCGGCAAGACCGTCTCATCATCGCCCCCGAGATCGCGGTCGATGCCCCGAAAACCAGGTCCCTTCTCCAGAAACTCGAATCCCTCAACCTCTCGAACGTCCTGATCATCACCGACAACGTCGATGAGAACCTTTACCTCGCTGCGCGCAACCTGAGGGACGTCGACGTGCGCGACGTGCCGGCCGTCGATCCCGTGAGCTTGTTGCGCCATGACAAGGTCCTCATCACGGCGGATGCGTTGAAGGCCCTCGAAGCGGCCCTCGCATGAACGAAGAACGAAAATACGCGGTGCTCGTAGAGCCGCACAGCACCGAGAAAGCGGCAAATGTCGGGGACTTGAGCAACGCGTATGCTTTCAAGGTCGCCACCGATGCGACGAAGCCGGAAATCAAGGAGGCGGTGCAGTCGATCTTCGGCGTGAGCGTCGTCAACGTCACCACGCTGAACCAGAAAGGCAAGGTGAAGCGCAACTGGCGGCGACGACCCTCGCGCAAGAAGGACTGGAAGAAGGCGTACGTCCGCCTCGCCGCCGGCGACGAAATCGACTTCGCGGCGGAGCGTTAGCGCATGGCTGTTGTCAAGGCAAGACCGACATCGCCGGGACGGCGGTTTGTCATCAAGGTCGTGGATGCGTCGTTGCATCGCGGCGGGCCTTACAAGCCCCTGCTCGAGCCGGCAAAGAAATCCGGTGGACGAAACACCAACGGACGCATCACCACGCGGCATCGCGGCGGTGGCCACAAGCGTTTCTATCGCAAGATCGACTTCAGGCGCGACAAGGACAATGTCAGGGCGATCGTGGAACGATTGGAATACGATCCGAATCGCAGCGCCAACCTGGCCCTCCTGAAATATTCCGACGGGGAACGCCGATACATCGTCGCCCCCCGGGGCCTGCGGATGGGAGACGAGCTGATGTCCGGCAGGAACGCGCCGATCCGGGCGGGCAATGCCCTGGCGCTCAGAAACATACCGCTCGGTAGCGTCATCCACTGCGTCGAACTGAAGCCGGGCAAGGGCGCGCAACTCGTGCGCAGCGCGGGAACGTCGGCCCAGCTCGTCGCGCGGGAAGGGTCATACGTGACGCTCAGATTGCGGTCCGGCGAAATGCGCCGGGTGTTGGCCGAGTGCCGGGCGACGCTTGGCGAGGTCGGCAATAGCGAGCACAATCTTCGTTCCCTGGGCAAGGCCGGAGCGGCGCGCTGGCGGGGACGCAGGCCGACGGTGCGCGGCGTGGCCATGAACCCGGTGGATCATCCGCACGGCGGGGGAGAGGGCCGGTCTTCGGGCGGACGCCACCCGGTGACTCCGTGGGGCGTGCCGACCAAGGGTTACAAGACGCGGACGAACAAGCGCACGGATTCGCTGATCGTGCGTCGGCGAAGCAGCAGAGCGAGGTAGGGAAAATGCCGAGATCACTGCGCAAGGGACCGTTCGTGGACCTGCACCTGGCGAAAAAGGTGGCCACCGCGCAACAGACCGGAGACAAGCGCGCGATCCGCACCTGGTCGCGGCGCTCGATGATCTCGCCGGAGATGGTTGGGCTGACCATCGCTGTGCACAACGGCCGGCAGCACGTCCCCGTGTTCATCACCGACGACATGGTCGGGCACAAACTCGGCGAATTCGCGCCGACTCGAACTTTTCGCGGTCACGCGGGTGATCGACGGGCGGCCAGGAGATAGCCGTGCGAGTCGTTGCCCAGGCCAGGACGCTGCGCATTTCGCCGCAGAAGGCGCGCCTGATCGCGGACCAGGTGCGCGGTCAACCGGTCGAGGACGCTTTGAATATCCTGGCTTTCAGCACCCAAAAGGCGGCTGGCCTGGTTTCCAAGGTGCTGGAATCGGCAATCGCCAACGCCGAGCACAATGAGGGCGCCGATGTGGATGAACTCACGGTCGGGGAGATCCGCGTTGATGAGGGGATGACATTGAAGCGCATGCGGCCGCGCGCGCGGGGCCGCGGCAATCGCATCTTGAAACGAACCAGTCACGTCACCATCGCGGTGACGGATGACGAAGAATAGACGACACCGTCGGATCGGGAGAGATCGGGAAAGATCAGGAGAAAGGATGGGTCAAAAGGTTAGTCCGACAGGCTTGCGGCTCGGCATCGTCGCCGAGCACCGCTCGGTCTGGTATGCGGAGAAGGAAACGTACGCGGAATACCTGCTGAACGACCTCGAGGTGCGGGAGTACCTCGGCAAGCGCCTGGCGCAGGCGTCGGTCAGCCGGATCGATATCGAGCGGCCGGCGCAAACCGCGCGCGTGACGATTCACACCGCGCGCCCCGGCATCGTGATCGGCAAGAAAGGCGAGGACGTGGAGCGCTTGCGGTTCGAGCTGACGCGAATCATGGGCGTGCCGGTGCATGTCAACGTGGAGGAAGTGCGCAAGCCGGAGACGGATGCGTATCTGGTGGCCCAGAACGTCGCGCAACAACTCGAGCGTCGCGTCCAGTATCGACGTGCCATGCGTCGGGTCATCCAGAACGCCATGCGACTTGGGGCGAAGGGAATCAAGGTGCGGGTGGCGGGCAGATTGAACGGCGCCGAAATCGCGCGCGCGGAGGTGTATCACGAAGGTCGCGTACCGCTGCACACGCTGCGCGCGGACATCGACTATGCGACGGCCCAGGCCAAGACCACCTACGGCATCATCGGCATCAAGGTCTGGATCTTCAAGGGCGAAGTGATCGCGGGGGAAACCGCGGAGAATGCCGACGCCCTGTAGCCCCTAGATGGCTTCGGACCGGAATTTCAGCGTGTAGCGAAAACGATGTTACAGCCGACCAGAACGAAATACAGGAAACAGCAGAAGGGTCGCAACCGCGGTTTGGCGCAACGCGGCAGCAAGGTCAGCTTCGGCGAGTACGGATTGAAAGCCGTGGGCCGGGGAAGGATGACGGCGCGTCAGATCGAGTCCGCGCGGCGAGCGATGACGCGGCATGTGCGGCGGGGGGGCAAGGTCTGGATACGCGTATTCCCCGACAAGCCGATCACCAAGAAGCCGCTGGAAGTGAGACAGGGCAAGGGCAAGGGAGCGGTGGAGTACTGGGTGGCGCAAATTCAGCCCGGACGGGTGCTGTACGAGATGGAGGGTGTTTCGGAGGAGATCGCAAGGCAGGCGTTCGCGCTGGCGTCGGCGAAGCTGCCGTTCCCAACCGCGATGGTCAAGCGGTCGACCTTTTAGCGTCAGCCGGAAATGAAAGCGAACGAATTGAGGGAAATGACCGAGGAAGAGTTGCGCGCGGAGCGCCTGCGACTGCGCCGGGAGCAGTTCAATCTGCGCATGCTGCGCGGTAGTTCGCAGTTGCCGCAGACGCACCTGCTGCGCGAGACGCGACGCGATATCGCGCGGGTGGAAACTGTATTGAGGGAGATGGCCGATGGCTAAATCACCCGAAACAGCACCCGACACACCAGAAACGCCGGACACGCCTGAAATGACATCAGAGACATCAGAAACGCCGGACACGACGCCCGAAGCCGAAACTGCGGAAGCCGCTGCGGGCGATGACGTCCAGATGACGGCCACCGCGGAGAGCACCGAAGCGGAAGACCAGACGCCCGACGCTTCGGAGGCTGCGCCCGCGGCACCGTCCGGGTCATCCAGGAGGAAGAATCCGCGAACGCTTGCCGGTACCGTTGTCTCCGATCGAATGGACAAGACGATCGCCGTGCTGGTCGAGCGGAGCGTAAAGCACCCGGTCTACGGAAAGATCATCCGGCGCAAGTCCAAGATCCACGCCCACGACGAACACAACGCATGCAAGGTCGGGGACTCCGTGATCATTGTCGAGTCGCGGCCCATATCGAAGCGAAAGTCGTGGCGGCTGCAAAGCGTAAGCACCGGGAACACCAGGGCGGCCACGTGATACAGACGGAGACCATGCTCGATATCGCCGACAACAGCGGCGCGCGGCGCGTGCAATGCATCAAGGTGCTGGGCGGCTCGCGGCGACGCTATGCCGGAATCGGCGACGTCATCAAGGTCGCTGTGAAAGAGGCGATTCCTCGAGGCCGCGTGCGCAAGGGCCAGGTCATGGACGCCGTGGTCGTGCGCACGAAAAAGGGCGTGCGGCGCTCCGACGGCTCGGTGATCCGGTTCGATCAGAATGCCGCGGTCCTGCTCACGCCGCAGTTGCAGCCGGTCGGAACGCGCATCTTCGGACCGGTGACGAGAGAACTGCGCAGCGAGAATTTCATGCGCATCGTCTCGCTCGCGCCGGAGGTGCTGTGAAGCAAGCGGAAGGCAAGATGCGGAAGATCAGAAAAGAAGACGAAGTGATCGTGATCGCCGGGCGGGACAAGGGCAGGGTCGGTGAGGTGATGGAGGTCAGGTCCGACGGAAGGCTTTTGGTTTCCGGCGTGAACACGGTAAGGAAACACCGGCGCGGCAACCCGCAGACCAATGAGCAGGGCGGCATCATCAGTCGTGAAGCGCCCATCCAGGCATCGAACGTGGCCATCTACAATCGGGAAGCAGGCAAGGCCGATCGTGTGGGAATTCGCCTGGAGGACGGAAAGCGCGTCCGGTTTTTCAAGTCCAGCAGCGCCCTGATCGACGAATGAATGTACAGGCGAATGTACAGGCAAGACGTACAGGAAATCGATAGATGACGGATTTGCTGGCCAGGTATAGGGAGGAATTGCATCCCAGGTTGCAAAAGGAGTTGAACTGCGCCAATCCGATGCAGGTGCCTCGGCTGGAAAAGGTCACACTCAACATGGGTGTCGGCGAGGCGGTAAGTGACCGCAAGATCATGGACAGCGCCGTGTCCGACCTGACGCTGATCGCGGGGCAAAAGGCCGTGGTCACGAAGGCGCGGAAGTCCGAAGCGGCGTTCAAGATTCGCGCGGGTTGGCCGGTTGGATGCAAGGTGACGTTGCGGCGGGAGCGCATGTACGAGTTCATCGAACGCCTGATTGGAATCGCGATTCCCCGAATGCGGGACTTTCGGGGCCTGAACCCCCGCGCGTTCGACGGTCGGGGCAACTATTCCCTCGGGTTTTCCGAGCAGATCGTCTTCCCCGAAATCGACTACGACAAGATCGACGCCGTCAGGGGACTCGATATTGCGATCACGACGACGGCGCAAACCGACGCCGAAGGTTTTGCCCTGTTGCAGGCATTCAACTTTCCGTTCAGGAACTAGTCATGGCAAGAGTTTCCATCACAGAGCGCGAAAAGAAGCGCGAAAAGATCGTCGCCAAATACGCCGAAAAGCGGCGGGCGTTGAAAGCGATCATTGCGGATCGCGGCGCGCCGGACGACGAGCGCTGGGAGGCGCAACTGAAGCTGCAGGCGCTACCGCGCAACGCCAGTCCGGTGCGCTTGCGCCGGCGTTGCGGCCAGACCGGGCGGCCCCGGGGCGTGTATCGGAAGTTCGGACTGGGCAGGAACAAGCTGCGGGAAGCGGCGATGCGCGGCGATGTCCCGGGGCTGATGAAAGGCAGTTGGTGAGGCGGCCATGAGCATGCAAGACCCCATCGCGGATTTCCTGACGCGTATTCGGAACGCGCAGGCGACGGAACGTGCCGATGTCACCATGCCCAGTTCGAAGTTGAAAGTCGCCATTTGCGGGGTGTTGCAGTCCGAAGGATACATCGACGGGTTCCGGGTGAGCGACGGACCGAAACCGGCGCTGACGGTCGCCTTGAAATATCACAACGGGGCGCCGGTGATCGAGGAACTCAAGAGAGTCAGCCGGCCCGGTCTGCGGGTCTATAAGCAGAGCAAGGACATCCGGGAGGAGCGAGGCGGATTGGCCATAGCCATCGTCAGCACCGCGCGCGGCGTAATGACGGATCGCGCCGCGAGGCGTGCCGGCATTGGCGGCGAAGTCCTGTGTACCGTGTTCTGAGTCGAAGTAGCAGTCATGTCCAGAGTTGCGAATACCCCAGTTGAACTTCCCGGCGGCGTCGAGGTGGCTCTCTCGCCCGGCGCTTCTGACCTGTCGGTGAGCGGTGCGAAAGGCAAACTGCAGCTCAAGCTTACGGGGGATGTCGAGGTGGCGGTCAACGACCGGACGGTGTCCTTCGAACCTCGGGAACCAAGCCATGGGGCGCGGGCGATGGCCGGCACCGTGCGCTCGCTCGTGAACAACATGGTGTTGGGGGTGAGCCAGGGCTTTGAACGCCGGTTGCAGCTCGTGGGCGTGGGCTATCGGGCCCAGGCGCAGGGCAGGACCCTGAACCTGCAGCTTGGCTTTTCGCACCCGGTGCGTTACGCCGTGCCCGAAGGCGTCGATGTGCAGACGCCGAGCGTCACGGAGGTCGTGGTCAGCGGCGCGGACAAACAGCTGGTGGGCCAGGTGGCGGCCGACATCCGGGCGTTTCGGCCGCCGGAGCCGTACAAGGGAAAGGGCGTCAGGTACCTGAACGAGAGGGTCCGCCGCAAGGAAGCCAAGAAGAAGTGACGGGATGATGGGTTGCCGGAATGCGCTCCTGGGGCTGTTGCAAGAAAAGCTGCGCCGCAAGGAAGCCAAGAAGAAGTAGCGGGATACGATGATCGACAAGAAAACGGTCCGCCTGCGTCGCGCGAAACGCGCGCGCATGAAGATCCGCGAACTCGGCGCCGTGCGGTTGACGGTCTACCGGTCGCCCCGCCACATCTATGCGCAGCTGATAGCACCGGACGGGGGTCGCGTGCTTGCGCAGGCGTCGACGCTGGACGCTTCGCTGCGGGACGGGGCTACGGGCAATGTGGATGCCGCCCGCAAGGTCGGAACCCTTATCGCGGAAAGGGCGAAGGCGGCGGGCTGCACAAGGGTGGCGTTCGACCGTTCCGGGTACAAGTACCACGGGCGCGTCAGGGGGCTCGCGGAAGCCGCGCGGGAAGGCGGACTGGAGTTTTGATACGTGGCATATACGGAAGAGATTAGGGAAGAGGGCCTGCTCGAGAAGCTGGTCAACGTCAACAAGGTTTCCAAGGTGGTCAAGGGCGGCCGGATCTTCGGCTTCACCGCGTTGACCGTCGTTGGAGACGGCAATGGCCGGGTCGGGTTCGGCCACGGCAAGGCGCGCGAGGTGCCGGTGGCCATCCAGAAGTCGATGGAAGCGGCAAGGCGGGAAATGGTTGACGTGGAACTCAACGGCACGACCATCTGGTATCCCGTGCGGGAACGACACGGCGCATCGATCGTGTACATGCAGCCGGCCTCCGAGGGGACCGGCATCATTGCCGGCGGTGCCATGAGAGCGGTACTGGAAGCGGCGGGCGTTCAGAACGTGTTGGCGAAGTGCTACGGATCGACCAACCCGGTCAACGTGGTTCGGGCGACGTTCGAAGCCCTCACGAACATGCGCTCGCCGGAGATGGTCGCGGAGCGGCGCGGCAAGACCGTCGAAGAACTCATGGCCTGATGATGACCGAGGAGACCATGCAGGACGGCAGACCCAAGCGAATGTTGCGGGTCCGGCTCGTGAAGAGCTTTCACGGTCGCCTGAAGCGGCACAAAGCCTGTGTGCGCGGCCTGGGTCTGAGACGTATCGGCCATACCGTGGACGTGGAGGACACGCCGTCCGTGCGGGGCATGATCGCCAAAGTCGGTTACATGGTCGAGGTGGTGTCGTGACGGACGTTGTGGACGTTGTGGATAGTGCGGACGGTGAGAAAATGCAACTCAATTCGCTGAAGCCGGCCGCCGGGTCGAAGCGAGCGGTGAAGCGCGTCGGGCGGGGCAACGGCTCCGGCAGCGGCAAGACCTGCGGACGTGGGCAAAAGGGACAGAAGTCAAGATCCGGTTCCTCGAAGCGTCCGTGGTTCGAGGGCGGCCAATTGCCGCTGCAGATGCGTGTGCCGAAGTTCGGCTTTCGTTCACGCGTGGGCATGACGACCGCGGAAGTGCGCCTGGGCGACCTCGAAAAGGCGCTGGACCGGGTGAGCGGAGAAGGCGGCATCGAAGGGGTGGAAGCGGGTGTCGTCGACCTGCGCGTTCTCAAGGCGGCCAATGTCCTCTCTCGCAATGTCAAGCGGGCGCGCATCATGCTGTCCGGGAGCATCGCGCGGCCGGTAACCGTGAAGGGCCTCGGGGTAACCCGCGGCGCGCGGGCGGCGATCGAGTCCGCTGGCGGCACGGTCGAGGACGTGGAAAGCCCGGCGAGCTAGCGGGAAACCCATAAGAGCTGGATGAGAGCCAGATAAGAGCTAGAAGAGATGGTGACGGCAACACAGAGTCTGGCGGGCGCTCAAGCGGGGCTTTCAGAACTCCGGGCGCGACTGCTGTTCGTGCTGTTCGCGTTGCTGGTCTATCGGATCGGAACCCACATACCCGTGCCGGGGATCAATCCGGACGCTTTGCGCAATCTGTTCGAACAGAACCAGGGCGGCATTCTGGACCTGGTAAACATGTTCGGCGGCGGCGCGCTGGAGCGCATGAGCATCCTGGCGCTCGGCGTCATGCCCTACATCACGTCGAGCATCGTCATGAACCTCTTGACGATGATGTATCCGACGTTGCGGCAGCTGCGCAAGGAAGGCGAGGCCGGCCGCAGGAAAATCACGCAGTACACGCGTTACGGCACGCTCCTCGTGTCGGTCATCCAGGGCGTCGCGTTGACCGGAACCCTCGTGGCCCAGGGACTGGCGTTCAATCCGGGCATCGCCTTTTACTTTACGGCGCTGATCACCTTGGTGTCGGGCGCACTTTTCCTGATGTGGCTGGGGGAGCAGATAACGGAACGAGGCGTCGGCAACGGCATATCGCTGTTGATTTTCGCCGGTATCGTATCGGGCTTCCCGGCGGAAATCGGACAGGCGTTCGAGGCGGCCCGGCAGGGCGAAGTGAACATCATCGCGCTGCTGGCCGTTGGCGTCTTTGCAGTCGTGATCGTTGGTTTCGTGGTGTTCATCGAGCGCGGACAACGCCGGATCCCCGTGAACTACGCCAAGCGACAGCAGGGCCGACACATGTACCAGGCGCAAGCCAGCTACCTGCCGCTGAAGATCAACATGGCGGGCGTGATCCCGGCGATCTTCGCTTCCAGCCTGCTGCTCGCGCCGGCTTCGATGGCGACATGGTTCGGGCAGGCGCCGGGATTTTCCTGGCTGCAGGAAGTCGCCCTCGTGCTGTCGCCGGGACAGCCGGCGTACATCATGCTGTTCGCTGCGGGGATCGTGTTTTTCAGTTTCTTCTATACGGCTATCGTTTTCGATCCGAAGGATCTTGCCGACAACCTCAAGCGTCAGGGCGCCTATGTGCCGGGCATTCGGCCGGGGGCCCAGACCGCGCACTACATCGATAACGTGATTACGAGACTGACCCTGTTCGGGGCGTCGTACGTCACGCTGGTGTGTCTCCTGCCCGAGTTCATGATCGTGTTCTTCAACGTCACGTTTCAGCTCGGCGGGACCGCTCTCCTGATCGTGGTGGTGGTCGCCATGGACTTCATGGCGCAGGTGACCGAGCACTTGAGATCGAGCCAGTACGCTAAACTGATGGAGCGGTCGAATCTGCAAAACTATGGGAGGCGGCGTTGAAAGTCGGAGCCTCGGCGAAAACGAGAGCGTCGAATCTGGAAACGGACCGCCCCCGATTTGTTCGGGAAGGAGGGTCCGATGAAAGTTAGAGCCTCGGTCAAGAAAATGTGCCGCAACTGCAAGATCGTCAAGCGCAACGGAGTAGTGCGCGTGATCTGCACTGCGGAACCCAGGCACAAACAGAGACAGGGATAAGAACAGGGACAGGGACAGGAATAGAAGCATGGCGCGTATAGCTGGAATCAACATTCCGGACGACAAACACGCGGGCGTCTCGCTCACGTACATCTTTGGCATCGGGCGAAGCACCGCGCTGCTCGTCTGCGCGGAGGCCGGAATCGATCCGGCGGTGAAGATCCGCGACCTGACGGAACAGGATCTCGACGCCGTCCGCGGCGAAGTGACAAAGCGCGTGATCGAAGGCGG
>CAZFGB010000216.1:0-74486 GCA_964518405.1 uncultured Pseudomonadales bacterium
GAGGACGTGAGAAACGCCATCATCGACGCCGCCGTCCGGTTCGCCGGAAAGGAACGCTATGCGAATCTCGGCACGTTCGAATTCCTTGTCGACGCCTCGAATGGCGGCGCCGCGCGCCCGTTCGCGTTCATCGAGGCCAACGCGCGGCTGCAGGTAGAGCACACCGTGACCGAGGAAGTCACCGGGATCGACATCGTGCAGTCGCAGATTCGACTCGCGGCGGGCGCGACGCTGCGCGAACTCGGCCTCGACACCCCCGACATAGCCAAACCGCGCGGCTACGCCATTCAGGCCCGCGTCAACATGGAAACCATCGGCGAAGACGGCAGCGTCCGGCCCGCCGGCGGCACGCTGACCGTCTATGAGACGCCGAACGGTCCCGGGGTCCGGACCGACGGTTTCGGCTATGCCGGGTATCAGACCAGCGCCGCCTTCGACTCCCTCCTGGCCAAGGTGATCGGCCACTCGCCGTCTTCCGATTTCGGAACCGCCGTGGCGCGCACCTCCCGCGCGCTTTCCGAATTCCGGCTTGACGGCGTCGGCAGCAACATCGGTTTCCTGCGCAACGTTCTCGATCATCCCGACTTCGCGGCTGGTCGCGTGTACACCCGCTGGGTCGACGAACATATGCCGCAGCTCGCGGTGCCGCGCACGGACATGCCGCAACGATTCGTGACGGCGCCCGGGCCAAACGGCGGCGAAGCCGCCGCCAGCGGTTTCGCGGGCGCGCGGGTGGACACCCGCGACCCGCTCGCACTCTTCGACCACGACGCGAAAGTCAAGGCGGAACAGACGCCGACGCCGGAGGGGGATCCCGCGCCGGTTACCGGCCCCGAGGGCGCGGCGGGCCTGAGTTCGCCGATTCAGGGAACCATCGTTTCGATCGACGTCTCCGTCGGCGAAGAAGTCCGCACCGGCCAGCAGGTCGCCGTGGTCGAAGCCATGAAGATGGAGCATGTCATCGCCGCGGACCGTGACGGAATCGTGCGCGAAATCACCATGGCGCGGGGAGATGTGGTGCGCGAACGCTACCCCATCGTGTTCGTCGAAGAGGCGGATGTGACCGGCGGCGCCGCCGCGACCGCCGAACAACTCGACCCCGACTACATCCGCCCCGACCTCCGGCAGACCTACGAACGCCACGCACTCATCCTCGACGAGAACCGCCCCGAAGCCGTGGCGAAGCGCTACGGACGGGGCTACCGGATGCCGAGGGAGAATATCGATCAACTCGTGGACGAGGGTTCCTTCAAGGAGTACTGGCCGCTGATCGTCGCCCGCCAGCACCAGCGGCACGACATGGAGACGTTGCGCCGGAACACCCCGGCCGACGGCCTCATCGCCGGCCTCGGCACGATCAACGCCGACCTCTTCGGCGAAGAGAAAGCGCGCGCGATGGTGGTCCACTACGACTACACGGTGCTCGCGGGCACCCAGGGCGGACGCAATCACTACAAGCAGGACCGGATGTTCGAACTCGCGAACCGATACCGTATCCCGCTGGTCCTGTTCGGAGAGGGCGGCGGCGGCCGGCCGGGCGACGACAAGCGAGGACCGGGCGTGGCGTTCGATACCCACACGTTCACCCAGTTCTCGAAGCTGTCGGGACTCGTGCCCCTCGTGAGCGTCATCAACGGCCGCACGTTCGCCGGCAACACCGCGCTGGTGGCGTGCTGCGACGTGATCATCGCCACGGAGCGAACCACCGTGGCCATGGGCGGCCCCGCCATGATCGAAGGCGGCGGGCTCGGCATCTACACGCCGGAGGAAGTGGGCCCGATGTCCTTCCAGGTACCGAACGGGGTCGTCGACATCCTGACGAAGGACGAGGAAGAAGCGGTCGAAGTAGCGAAAAAATACCTGTCCTACTTCCAGGGCGGCGTCGAGAACTGGGAAGCCCCGGACCAGCGGCGTTTGCGTCACATCGTGCCGGAGAACCGGCTGCGCCTGTATGACATGCACGAGATCGTCCACACGATCGCGGACGTCGGCTCGGTGCTGGAGATCCGCGAGAAGTTCGGCATCGGCGTCATCACCGCGTTCATCCGCGTCGAGGGCCGTCCGATGGGCGTGATCGCCAACAACCCGCACCATCTCGCCGGCGCCATCGACTCCGACGGCGCCGACAAGGGAGCGCGCTTCATCCAGCTCTGCGACGCCTTCGACATCCCGGTGCTGAGCCTGATGGACTGCCCCGGGATGATGGTCGGACCGGATGTGGAGCGCACCGGTCTCGTCCGGCACTGCACGCGGATGTTCAACGCCGGCGCGAACATGACGACACCGCTGTTCGGCGTGGTGGTGCGCAAGGCCTACGGACTCGGCGTGCAGGCGATGTGCGGCGCGAGTTCGCTGGTCGGTTTCTTCACCGTCGCCTGGCCCACCGCGGAGTTCGCCGGCATGAACATCGAAGGCGCGGTAAAGCTGGGTTTCCGCAAGGAACTCGCCGCCATCGAGGATGCCGAGGAACGGCGCCTCGAGTTCGAACGCCGCGTGAACACGGCCTACGAGGGCGCCAGGGCCATCAACGCCGGCGTCGGAGGCGGGCTGGACGACGTGATCGACCCCGCCGACACCCGCGCCTGGATCGCGAGCAGCCTGCGCCGGTTGCCGCCCACTCCGCCGCGCGCGGGGAAGAAGTATCCTTACATCGACACTTGGTAGTCGCACACGAACACAATCGGGAAGGACCCATACCATGCGGAAAACAGGCGTCCAACGGACGGGAGGAGAGATCGTGAACAAGTACGTGGGCGCAGTGCTCGCCGGGTTGATCGCGTTGTCCTGCGGCAATGCTGCCGCCGGAGCGGATGGCGTCATGGCGAAGCTCCTGGCGCTCGAAGGGGAGTGGACCCTGCTCGACGAAAACGGGGCGGATACCGGCGTCGTCGGCACGGTCTTCAAGCCCACCGCGAACGGATCGGCACTGAGCGAGGTCATGATGCCGGGCGGCGACCACGAAATGCTCAACGTGTACCACGCCGATGGCGATCGCGTGTTGATGACGCACTATTGCGCCGCCGGCAACCAGCCGCGCCTCGAAATCGTGCCCGTCGGCGAGGATCGCTTGGAACTGCGCTTCGAGAGCATCACCAACCTGGCCCGCGAAGGCGCCAACCACATGCGCCAGGCAGAGTTCCAGTGGCGCGGTCCCGACCGCCTCACCACGTACTGGTACAGCATGCGGGACGGCAAGTTGTCCGAAGAGGCCACCGTGATCGACCTGGCGAGAAAGCCGCGGTAGATGCGGTCAACGGTCTCCGGCACCGCCGCCGCGCTGCTGGTCGCAAACTCGCGGCGATGCCGGGTTCCTGGCGCGCGGCAACGGGAGGGCCTGAACTGATGCACATCGGAATTGGCTTGCGCAACATGGGGGAACAATCGACGCCCCGGACCATGGGGGCCTGCGCCCGCGCGGCGGAAGCCGCCGGCATCGAGTCCGTCTGGGTGACGGACCATATCGCCATCCCGCCGGACGACGCGGAAGGTTCCGGCGGGCGCTACGTGGATCCCCTCATCGCCCTCGCGTGGATGGCCGGCGCCACGCAGCGCATCGGGCTCGGCGTCGGCGTACTCATCCTTCCCTACCGAACGTCGCCGCTGCTGCTCGCGAAACAGCTTGCGAGCGTGCAAGAGCTTTCCGGCGAGAGACTGCTGCTCGGCGTCGGCGTCGGATGGATGGACGCGGAATTTCGCGCATTGGGCGTGGACCGCCGCCGCCGCGGACGCATCTCGGATGAGACGCTCGACTTCGTACGGGAGTGTTTCGATCACGATGAAGTCACTGCGAACGGCCAGCCGTTCCTGTTCCGGCCCCGTCCGGCGTGTCCGCCCATATACATCGGCGGCGCGGCGCCCCACGCGCTGCGCCGCGCCGCGAAATACGGTGACGGCTGGTTCCCGACGGGAATGACGCCGGTGGGGTTCCCCGCGGCGCGGGCGCAGTATGAGGAAATCTGCGCCGCCCAGGGTCGGCCGGTTGGAGAGGTCATGGTCATGGGACGACTGCCATCGACCGACGCCGCCGCCGCGGGGCAATACCTGCACGACTTCGCCGAGGCGGGCGCCTCGCGTTTCGTGCTGAGCGGACGCTACGCGGACAGCGACGAATACCGGCGAAATCTGGACGCCCTGGTCGCGGCAGTGGCGCAAGCCGGTCTGTAGCGCGGACGCGAAGGACCGAACACTCTCGGCCAGGGATACCCCGGGAACAGCAGTGGCGCGGCCGCCTTGACAACCCACGGCAGCGGTAGCCAACATGCCTTGGCTGACGCATCCTCAAATGATCGTACCGTGGTAGCGAACCGTCCCATCGAAACCTGCGCAGCGGCGCCGTGATCCCGTGAACAGGCGATCACTCATCCTGTACGGCATCGGCGGGAGCATTGTCGGCGCCGTTCGAGCGCAACCTGCCCGCTCCGGCGTCACCGATACCGAAATTACGCTAGGCATGTCGGCCGCGTTCTCCGGGCCCTCGCGCGGTCTGGGGATCGAGTTGTACCGGGGCGCCAGCGCCTACTTCCAGCACGTCAACGACCAGGGCGGCATACGCGGCCGCCGGATCGCCATCAAGACCTATGACGATGGCTATCAGCCGGACCCCTCCGTCAACAACACCATGACCCTCATGCTGGAAGACGAGGTCTTCCTGTTGTTCGGCTACGTCGGCACCCCGACGGTGACCCGCGTGCTGCCGATGCTTAAGAAGTTCCAGGACCGGAACATCTACCTGTTCTTCCCGTTCACCGGCGCGCAACCCCAGCGCGAGCCGCCGTACGGAGATTTCGCGTTCAACCTGCGCGCGTCCTATCGGCAGGAGACCGCCGGACTGGTCGACAATTTCGTGAGTATCGGCAGGAAGCGAATCGCCGTGTTTTACCAGGCCGATGCCTACGGGCGCAGCGGCTGGGCCGGCGTGCGGGCGGCGCTCAAGCGTCATGGCGAGCGCATCGCCGGGGAAGCGACGTACCGGCGCGGCGCCAAGTTCACCGGCACCATGCGCAAACAGGTCGAAATACTCCAGGCGGCGGAACCGGACGCGGTCATATGCATAGGCGCCTATGCGGCGTGTGCCGCTTTCGCCCGAGATGCCGTCGACCTCGGTCTGCGCGTCCCGATCGCCAACCTGTCGTTCGTCGGCAGCGAAAACCTGCTCAAGCTGCTCGCCGAGGGGCGTGAGGACGCGCGTCAGTACACCGACCTCCTCGTGAACTCCCAGGTCGTGCCGAGTTACGAAGCAGTCTCCGTTGCCGCGGTCCAGGAGTATCGCGACTTCATGCAACGCTACGACCCGGAAGCGCCGGCCGAACTGGTGCGGGAAGCGTATGTGCCGTTCGCCCACAGCTTCGTCAGCCTGGAGGGGTTTCTCAACGCGAAACTGATGGTGGAAATACTACGTCGGCTGGGCGACCTACCCTCGCGCCAAGCCTTGCCCCGTGCCGTATTCAGCATCAAGGACTACGACCTCGGCATCGGGGAGCGCGTGTCGTTCGGGCCCGACCGCCGTCAGGGTCTGCAACGCGTCTACTACACGGTGGTCGACGAAGGGCGTTTCGTCCCCCTGAATGACTGGCACGGACGGTTCGCTTAAGGGAAAGGACTTGCCGTGAAGATCGCCGACATCAAGGTCGAGAAGCTCTTCCAGAAGACGTTGTTCGGCGTGCTCTGCCTGTTCGGGGTCATCGGATTGTCGACTTCGATCCTGCTCATCTACACCGTCGACGACTACCTGTCGGAAGAGTACGAAGACAACAGCAAGGACATAGCGAAGACCATCGCGGACTCGAGCGTCGACATCCTGCTGAATCGCGACCTCGCCGCCCTGCAGTCCCTGATCGACCAGTTCGTCGAGATACAGGGCATCAGTTACATATACATCGCAGACGAGACCGGCGAGTTCCTGGCACATACGTTCGTGCCGGGAATACCGAAAGAGATCCTCGCGGACGATCCCACCTCCACGAAAACCGTTGAACGCCAAATCGACGGTATGGGCGACTATGTCGAGGTCGGCAGCCCGATCCTGGCGGGGGTGGCCGGCACCGTCCGTCTCGGCATGGACACCGGCGTCGTCGCACTGAAGGTCCAGCGCGCCATCGGCAGGCAGCTGTACCTGGTCTGCATCATATTCGCGGTGGGCGTGGCCGCAGCGCTGTGGTTCGTCAAGCTGGCGGCCAATCCGCTCCGCGACGTCCTCGCCTACGCCGTGGCGCTCGCGCGCAACGAAGAAAAAGAGGTGTCGAGTCGCGGCGAGATCCTTGAACGCAAGGACGAGGCGGGGCAACTGGCGCGGCTCTTCCTGTATTTCTCGCGAGGCACGTCGCAGGACGACGACGCTCCGCCAGGGCCTGCGGGCCCGGCGGCTTAATCGATGCCCTTGCGGACTCCCACTGTCCACCGCGGCGTGATACTCACGAGTTGCACCGCCCTGCAGCTCTGCCTCGGCACGGTCTATGCGTGGAGCTTCTTCCAGACTATGCTCGTGGACCAGCTCGGCTGGAGCTCGTTGCAAACCGCTGGTGCGTTCAGCATCACGATCTTCTCCTTGGGGATATCCGCAGCGTGGGCGGGCATGGCGCTACCCCGGCTAGGCCCGCGCAAGCTGGCACTGGCAGGCAGCGCCATGTTCTGCGGCGGCTACCTGATCGGCAGCCTCGCTCTCGAGATGAATCTCCTAGTGCTGTTCTACATCGGATACGGCGTTATCGGCGGCGCGGGTATCGGGTTCGGCTACGTGACGCCGGTGGCGACGGCAGCGAAGTGGTTTCCCGACTACAAGGGCCTAGCCACCGGCATCACAGTGATGGGCTTCGGCGTAGGCGCGTTACTCCTGAGCATGGTTCTTGCACCGGTGCTCGTGGAGACCCACGGCGACTTGCCGATGGTGTTCCTCTGGCTCGGCATCATCTTTGCCTGCATCCTGATCCCAGTCAGCCTGTTGATTCGTGACCCACCGCCTGGTTTCGATCCAACGAAGTCGGCGCCCACTGAAGAAGCCACGGCGCCAGTTGCGCCGCCCGCCCCGGAACCGGCGCCTCCGGTGAAGGCGTGCCTGACATCGCCGGAATTCGCCATCATGTGGATCGTATTCTTCTTCAACATCGCCGCGGGCATCTCGGTGATCAGTTTTCAGTCGCCGCTGTTGCAGGATGTCTGGGGTCTGGCCGATCCATCCCTTGAACCGGAGATACTTGCCGCATACGGCGCTACGCTCATCGCGGTCACCTCGCTCTGCAACGGCGTTGGCCGTCTTTTGTGGGGGCTCCTGTCCGACCGTATCGGCCGCGTGCGCGTGTTCCAGATACTCCTCGGCAGCCAGGTGGTCGTGTTCGGTATCCTGATGACCGAGACCAATCCCTGGACCTTCTCGGTTCTCGTCTGCTACATCCTGCTCTGCTTCGGCGGCGGCTTCGCCACCATGCCCTCCTTCGTCACGGATGTTTTTGGAAGCGAGCGCATGTCGGCAGTCTACGGCACCATACTTACCGCCTGGTCGGCAGCGGGCATCTTCGGCCCGCTATACGTGGGATACCTGAAGGACCAGTACCCCGACCGCGCGGTCACCTACTGTTTCCTGATCGGCGTGGTGATGCTCGTGTTCGGCTATATCTTTACCTTCCTGCTGCGCGACGACCGGATCCAGGTGTCCCGACCGACAGTGGAACGCACCCTGCGCGAGTTCGGCATCGAACCGCGACCGCGCGCCGCCTGAGATCAGGCCAAGGGCACAGGATCGATAGGTGTAGGCATCGCGCTCTCCGCCTCGATCACCTCCGCCGCCACCAGGCAGAAATCGTTCCGCATAGACTTGGACGCCGGTGGCCGGCCTGTCGGCTACGCCGGTCGGCAGCGCCAGGCCCGCCCCCCGGTCGAGGTCCGCGTCGATCGCCCACGGCATGCACGTCCAGGTCGGGCCCACCAAGTTATCGGCTGCGACTCCGCCCGGAATGACGGTCCCGGTATCGCGCCCCATCTCGGGTAGAACCAGAGAGTCCGCGTCCCCGTGCATGGCCAGCGTCGGAACGTCGAGTTCCTTTCAGATCGGGTGGGCCGATCCCCGTCGGCGAAATGGCGGCAGGCTGCTGAAGCGTGCCGTCCGGGCATTAAGCCCGCTCGATGGGGAAACCCGCGAAACGGATTCCACCCACTTTTTTTCGGCGTCGAAGGGTGCGGCGGCAATCCTCTGGGTTGGCGGTGGATGACATGACTGAAGTGAGGCTGTACACGCGGTCGGATGCCGCCCCATCATATCCGACACAGGCCTTACTCAAATTCCGGGGACACGGCACACTACTACATGTAAGGAGAATCTCCGGGGCACAATGCCATAATCAGCCAACACGCCGCAATTCTGGCCGCATACACTATCCATTCGTTGAGCAAATTTTGGGCGACGACACTGTCCAAGACTTCTCTTTCTCTCCTATAAGAGTTCTCACAATCCCGCCGAGCTTCGTTGTCTTCGGCATCGCGATAGCACGCCGACCTTTTGTCCTGCAATCTATTAATGTGTTCCGTATATGAGTCGACTATCTCTTGTTTGGCTTCATCGAAGTCGTTGTCGGCCTCCTCCATGCACTCCTCCACCAAATACTGAAAAAACCCACAAGTTCCGGGAATGTCTCCCCAATGAGGCGTGACCTTCGCACCTCCCCTTTTCAGGGCGAGCATGATCTGTTGGAGTTGACGCAGTTCCACGGGAGCCGCCAGCCCGATCAACTCCGTGACCACCTCCATATTGCCCCCCGGAACCTCCTCTCGCATCCGGAGAAAACTGTTCAGCGTTCGAAGCCGGAAGTGGACCAACGCAACCTCATCGTCGTCGAACCTGCGCAGTCTTTCGGGGTCATCGGCCAGTTGTTCCCGGATCGACGCTCGAAGCGCATTCACTTGATGACGCCCCTCCGTTTTCCGATCGCTCCTAACACGACCGGTTACTTCGTGGTGATAGTCATCGAACATCTGGTCAACGAACGCCGTCTTCTCGGCTGGGGTGAGGATATCGAAGGTGCCATCCGCCAACATCCAATGTCGATCAGGACTCCATGCCTTTATGCTCTCCAACTCCTCTGCCCACTCCCATACCGGGGTCTCCGCGACACTTTCTACAGCCTCGACTTCCGGCGAGTAGTCATCCGCCCAAACCGTCGTCCCCGGACCAAATACAACATCGCTCTCGCCGGGGAGAGCTACAGCGCCGGTCAGTCCGAACGCGAGCGCGATTGCAGCGGTCAATTTCCATGTTTTCATGGAAATTGAGCGCGATTGCGGTCAATTTCCATGTTTTCATGATTTCGTTCCTCTAAATGTACATCAAGGCCCCGCAAGGATCGCGGAACTTGTCAAGATAGTTGCCCAGCCTAGCTGCCGTGTCAATACATAAGCGTGTTAATGTCAATAGCAAATCACACCGTGCGAAAACTCGGCCGTCAGTTCAACGGCGGCGTCGGCGTTGATATCATGGGCCATGGCGCACATATCAGGTGAAGATCGTTCGCAGCTTCTGCTTCTTCCGGACGCTGTTGACGACTACGTGGGCCCGGACAATCCGGTTCGTTTTCATAGACGCGTCTGTGGATGGGCTCGATTTGATCATCGCGGGGTTCAAGCGCGTTAGGGCCAAGAGCACGACGTCCCGGCTACGACCCCGCGGATCTCCTCAAGCTGTACATCTACGGAACTATCTGAACCGCATCCGCTCGAGCCGTCGCCTGGAGGTCGAGACACACCGCAATCTTGAAGTGATCTGGCTGCTGCGCCGGCTTGGGCCGGACTTCAAGACGATCTCGGACTTCCGGCGCGACAACCGGGACGCGTTCCGGTAGGTGTTCCGCGACCTCGTTCGGCTTTGCCGCGAATTCGACCTTTACGGGCGCGAGCTGGTGGCGGTCGACGGCACCCGCCGGCATCATGCGATGGGCTTCGACAGTCGGCGCATCACTCCTGAGCATGGTTCTTGCACCGGTGCTCGTGGAGACCCAAGGCGACTTGCCCATGGTGTTCCTCTGGCTCGGCATCATCTTTGCCTGCATCCTGATCCCCATCAGCCTGTTGATTCGTGACCCACCGCCTGGTTTTCGATCCAACGAAGTCCGCTTCCACTGAAGAAGCCACGGCCTTGGTTGCGCAACCTGATCCGGAACCGGTGCCGCCAGTTAGGGCCTGTCTGGCATCGCCGGAATTCGCCATCATGTGGATCGTATTCTTCTTCAACATCGCCGCGGGCATCTCGGTCATCAGTTTCTAGTCTAGTCGCCGCTGTTGCAGGATGTCTGGGGGCTGGCCGATCCATCGCTGGAGCCGGAAGTGCTTGCCGAGTACGGGGCTACGCTCATCGCCGTCACTTCGCTCTGCAACGGCGTAGGGCGTCTGTTGTGGGGATTGCTATCTGACCGTATCGGCCGCGTGCGTGTATTCCAGATACTCCTCGGCAGCCAGGTGGTCGTGTTCGGCATCCTGATGACCGAAACCAATCCCTGGATCTTCTCGATCCTCGTCTGCTACATCCTGCTCTGCTTCGGCGGCGGCTTCGCCACCATGCCCTCGTTCGTCACGGACGTGTTCGGGACCGAGCGGATGTCCGCGATCTACGGCACCATCCTTACGGCCTGGTCGGCTGCGGGCGTCTTCGGCCCGCTATATGTGGGGTACCTGAAGGACCAGTACCCCGACCGCGCGGTCACCTACTGCTTCCTGATCGGCGTGGTGATGCTCGTGTTTGGCTATATCTTCACCTTCCTCCTGCGCGACGACCGCATCCAGGTATCCCGGCCGACGGTGGAGGGGACCCTGCGCGAGTTCGACATCGAACCGCGCCCGCGCGCGGCCTGAGGTCGAGCCCAAGGCACAGGACCTATCGGCGTCGGCATGGCGCTCTCCGCCTTGATCGCCTCCGCCGCCATCAGGCGGTCGACGTGCGCCCGGCCACCTTGCGGCTCGAAATCTCAGCGGCACGGATCAATGCGCCGGCGGGTCGCCTCCACAGTTCGCTCACTCCCATCTCCTTCCGCTTCAAGGAGCATCCTGCGCTTGGCGAAGATGGTGAACATGGCTACCGGCGGATCGGTCATCCACCCCGCGGAGTCTGTCAGCGGGTGACCTCCACGTCGCGGATATGGGCGGTGACGGCTGCGACAATTTCGCCGATCGCGGGCTCGGATAGGTCGTGTCCCAGCTTCTCGATCTCGAGGCAGGTGGCGCCCGGAATGGCGGCGGCGGTGTCGCGTCCGGCCTCCGGCGGAACCAGGGGATCGGCATCCCCGTGTATCACCAGCGTCGGCACCGCGAGTCTGTTCAGGTCCGCGCGCCGATCGCCGTCCGCAAGAATGGCGGCAAGTTGGCGGAGCATGCCGTCCGGCCGGTAGGCGCGGTCGATGGCGCGGCGGGCGAAACGCGCCCCACCCACTTTTTCCGAGTCGAAATGCGGCCCCGCGAAGACCTGCCACGTCTTGATGCTCAAGGAAACGGCCGCCTCGGCATCTTCCGCCGCCGATGACGAAATCAGCGACCCAACGGCCTCCTCGCTCGGCGGCGGCAATTCCGGATTCCCGGTGGAAGACATGATCGAAGTCAGGCTGTACACGCGGTGCGGATGCTCGATCGCCATGCGCTGGCCGATCATGCCCCCCATCGACACGCCGATGACATGGGCGCCTCCCTGGCCGATGTGATCGAGCAGGTCGACCGCATCTCGAGCCATGTCCGAGAGCGAGTACGCGGGGGCAAGGTCTCCCGGATCGTCGCGTGCCGCCAGCAGCGACATCAGGGAAGGCGGAGGCGCGTCGGACCCGTGGGACAGGCCCGAATCCCGGTTGTCGAAGGTCACCGCGCACAGGCCGGCGGCTACCACGCCTTCTATAAGCGATTCCGGCCAATGCACGACCTGGCATCCCAAGCCCTGGATGAACAGCACGCGGGGATCGGCGCGCGAACCCGAATGTTCGAAGTAGATTTCGCCGCTCTTTGCCGTGAACCTTGCCATGGCGGCCCGAAACTCTCCCGTGGACATTTGAGGTGGCGGGCGAATCTTAGCGTATAGCCGCGAGCCGCGCCGACTTCAGACCGGCGCCCGCCCGCGAACCGTTTCCGGCATGCCCCTCAAGGCGATTCAAACAGTCCCCGGTCAAGCGCGGGGCGCCGGATTCGACGCAAGCAGGACCGCCCCTTACCATGGCTCGACTCCAACTGCGGAACCATGATCGCGCATCCCGCGAAACGGCAAGATCGATCAGGATCGAAACAGGTTGTCCGCCAGGAATTCCCCGACCAGGGCGTTGGGGACGGCCTCGAACGCCGGTTCAACCACCGGCGGATCCGCCAACGGAATCCACTTGAAGCTCTCGGCGACAACGTAGAACGGCGTACCCGCATGGTGCGCCGCCTCCGCCAGAGCAACGGTGCCGACCTTGTTCACGAAGGAATGCGCCCCGACGGCGTCGGCGCCCACCAGCAATGCCCCCGCCCGGCTGACCTGTCGAACGGCATCCGCATCGCTCACGCAACGCGCTCCGATCTCAGCGGCCAACCTACGGCCCTCTCCACCCGGTTCGGAGGCGCCAACGATCACCCGATCCGGTGCCACGGCAGCAAGCAGTCGCCCAATCGTGGAGGAGGCACTGTGCGTCACGATCGGGCCTGAAATGCCGGACAGGCGAGCGCGTCCCAGTTGAATCGTCTGCGCCAATGCCGCATCGGCGCGGGCCAGGACGCGGTCGCAGTGCCGTATGGCCGTTTTCCGCACCTGCCCACATTCGACTGCCGGCATGCTGCCCATCCAGTGCCTCAACAGGCTACCGATCGCGCCGATGCCCGGCCGCGCGCGTTCAAGCGTTCGCGCCCAATCCAACAACGACTCGATATCGGCCCCTTCCGCGGTTTCGATATGCGCGCGCAATCCGCGCAGCGCCTGCCTGGCCAAAGTTCCCGCGCCATCCACCGTATTGCCCGCAAGTTCCCGCCCGAGTCTGTCGGGGAAAGATTCAGTGCCGTTCACAGCGAACCACGCTCCTTCCACGGCAGCAACCCCCCCTCCGTGAATCCCCTTCAAATCTACGACTTACGGCCAATTTCGTCTCTGCTGGCCGCAATACTGGGATACGACCGATGGCCGCCCGTGGCCGAGTTCCCTAGAGATCATCAGCCGCACCCGATCGTCCACGATCCGATGGCCCCGGTCCGCGTAACGCGGCTGGAACTTCATCGCCTCCTCCCGGCGCAGTCCGAGCTGATCCTGCAGGCGCAGCGACATCCTCACGTGCGCGTCGGTGATCTTCGCCAGCTTCTCCGGGTCGAGCGGCCGGCTCGCCATCCCATTCTTTTGGGCGACCAGCGTAACCCCGGCCGTCGCAATCTCCATTTTGCGTCATCGTGCTCGAACCGTCCTGTTGGCCGAGGGCTTGACCGTGGTCACGCCACCGCGCCCAAACCGTTCTTCTCGACCAGCGTAAGCAGCTTCAACGAAGCGCCCCTCGGGCGCTTCTCGCCACGCTCCCACTGGCTCACCAAGCCGGTCGTCACGTTGAGGTAACGCGCGAACACCGCTTGGCTCGCGTTTTCCCGATGCCGAAGCGCACGAATATCCTCCGGCTTCATGTCCTCCACGGGCGTCAGACACATCTCGTCGAACGCCCGCATGGTCCGCTTCGACATCAGTCCCGCTTCGGCCAGACCGAACGCGGCCTCGTGAGCCGCCGCCATCGCTTCACTCTTGTACTGCTTCGCCATTGCTCTTCACCTCGATGATCGCTCCAACTGACTGCGCCGCTTTCAGGCCCGCCTGGTCCAGCGCAAGATACCTGTCGGCCAGCAATCGAAATGCCGCCAACTCGTCAGGTTGGCCGCACACCGCGTCAGCGGTCGGGGAAGCCGCTTATCTTGCGAGGGACACCCTCTCGCTCCGGGGCTGAAGGGTCCGTCGGAAGAATTGGACAGGATGCACGCCTCTGTTTCCATCCCTCAAGCAGGCGGATAGTATTTCGGCGGGCTTCAATCGCGCAGAAGAGGAAGGAAACGTCATGGGCTACAACAACATCATCTACGAGACCGACGATCGGCTGGCGTTCGTCACGCTGAACCGGCCGGAGAAGCTGAACGCGCTGAGCCATGCCCTGCGCGGGGAGGTGTACGACGCGATGCGCGAAGCCGAGGCGGATCCCGCCATCGGCGTCATCATCCTCAAGGGAGCCGGACGTGCCTTCTCCGCAGGCTATGACCTGACGCCGAATCCGAACGAGCAGAGCGACTACGTGAGCGATCGGTCCGGCATGCCGGATACCGGCTCCACGCATCCGCAACACTACGACTGGTCGCGGCATGCGTTGATGGGCCACTGGCTGATCTGGGAACTCGCCAAGCCGGTGATCGCGCAGGTCCACGGCTGGTGTCTCGCAGGCGCCACCGAACTCGCATCCATGTGCGACATGCGCATGGTGGCGGACGACGCCCGCGTCGGCTATCCGCCCGTTCGCGCGCAGGGCACCATGGACATGATGTGGGCGCCCTGGTTCATGAAGCCCGGCAAGGCCCGGGCCTTCGCCTATACCGGCGACTGGTACAGCGGAGAAGAGATGGAGGACTTCGGCTGGGCGACCTACGCCAAGCCGAAGGACGAGTTGGAAGAGTTCACCATCCGGTTCGCTCGCCGCCTCGGCCACATCGACAACGACCAGTTGAACTACAACAAGCGCGCCGTCAACCGGCAATACGAGATCATGGGCATACGCACCGGCCTGATGTCCGGTACCGACGTGGAAGCGATGTCCAAGCACCGTACCGCCGCCGGGGAGTTCGGTCGCCGCGTGCGCGAAGATGGCCTGAAGTCCGCGCTGGAGTGGCGCGACGGGCCGTTCGGCGACTTCCGTGGGGAATACGCCACGGCGCCGAGGAACCGGGCGATTGCCGGCACGGACGGCACCAAGGCCGAACCCGGCGACGCCGACTACAGCCGGTGACGCCAAGCTTGCATGGAAGTACGCTGCCAGCGACGGGGAGCGTCCCACCACTTTCCTGCGGCGTCAGCGGTCGGGGAAGTTCCCCCGGCTGAAGGCTCCTTGACCTGTGAAGTTCATGATCCTTCCAATTCGAAGAGAGGGATACCCATGGCGCGGGCGACAGAAACCATCCGCTGGTCGTAGCTGGCAAGCGAGACCGCCTGCCCGTGGTCGAGCAAGTACGCGCATGACGCCAAATGCAGCGCATCGAGCGTCCGCACCCGGATAGGGCCGGGAAAGGGTTCCAGCGCCCGCGCGAGCACCGACGGGACAAGCTCCAGCATCGCAATTCGCCCGATCAGCGAGCGGGTGGACTCTCCGTGGGACTCGGCGAGCCCACGCGCGTGCAGCGGCGTCCATAGCTCGTATTCAAGCAGCCGACTGGAAACCAGCGTTTCGCGCCAGATCGAACCCGGCGGGCGTCGATCTTCGGCCAAGAGATGCGCGAGCGCGACGGATGTGTCGAGGTAGATCACCGGTCGAGCCGATTTTCATCGAGTTCCTCGAGAATCTCGTCCAGACGGGCGACCGGCGCCGGGGTCGGCGGTGGCCCGGAAGCAGCCAGCGGCGGCGTCAGCACACCGGATCGCACCGCTTCGGCCAGGAACGCGTCGGCGAGCATGGGACTTCGTGTCGGCCTCAATGGACCGAGTTCCGCCACTACCCGGTCGCGGTCCGTCACCAGGATCGTTTCGCCGGACGCGGCCAATCGCACGTATTCGCTCAACCGGCTGTTCAGCATCTTGATTCCGACGGACCTCATGCGAACCAAGGTAGCGACTGGTTGCTACCTTGTCAATCGCATCTCTTCTTGCGTCTCTTCTTGCGCGACCGACGTTCGATCAGATGTACTCCCGAAGCTTGAAGCCGTCGACAGCCAACATGTTCTTCGTAACAGGATGGCTCTGCCGCGTTCGGCAAAGCACCATCACGGGCCAACGAGTCCGGGGCAACAGCCCGTGGACGGCAATCGCTTGTTGGAAGTCTTTTGCGGCGGGAATCTCTTTCCACTTGCTCTCGGCGAGGGACAGATGGCCGTCGCGTTCGATTACGAAGTCCACTTCTCGCGATTGATCCCGATAGAACCACACCGATGCTTCGGGCGCTTCAATGCTCAGGTACTTGCGCAATTCCCCATAGAGAAAGGTCTCCCAGATCGCTCCCATCAGGTAGGTCTGGGTGACGACGTGCCGATTGAGACCCAGGAGAAAGCACAACAGCCCCACGTCGTTGAAATACAGTTTGGGTGTCTTCACCAGGCGCTTGCCGACATTGGCGAAGTACGGCTCCAGGATCGTGATCTGATTGGTGGCTTCCAGCACCCCCAGCCATTCGTTGATGGTCTTCGTGCTGACGCCGACTTCCTTTGCAAGTTCAGTCTTGTTCAGAAGCTGACCGCTGCGCACGGCAGCCGCGCGCATGAACCGATCAAAATCCCGGAGTGAGCTGACGTTGAGTACCTGGCGCACATCCCGTTCGAGATAGGTGGCTTGGTAGCCGCCGAAGAAATCGGCCGGCCTTAGCGCCAAGTCCTTCCAAAGCTGAGGCATGAACCCGCGAACAAGCACTTCGGCGATACCTGCCGTGGTTTCCCGCTCTGCAAAGACCTCGCCGAGTTCATGAATGGCGAGGGCCTCAAGTTCCAGGACGCCGCATCGGCCGGCAAGAGAGTCCGACACTCCGCGCATGAGACTGAGCTTCTGCGAACCCGTCAGGATGTAACGGCCATTGGCGTTGCGGTTGCGGTCGATCTCGACCTTCAGGTAACGAAACAGCTTGGGCGCATATTGCACCTCATCGACAAGGAGCGGCGGCGGATGGCGCGTGAGGAAGGTCTGCGGGTCTTCTTCCGCAAGCTGTGCTTCTGCGGGCAAGTCGAGGCTGACATACCGATAATCAGGAAACAGCTTGGTCAGCAGCGTTGTCTTGCCCGTCTGACGCGCTCCTGTGACCACTACGGCGGGAAAGTGCCGCGCCAGCCGAAGGACGGAACCGGCGATGTCTCTCGGGAATTCGTACTCTGACAAATCGGGAAGTTATAGTTCGGATATGTTTGTACAACGATAGCGTTTCTGTTGACCAATTGCCACACCTTGACGACCTGAACGGGCAAAGACAAGCGCCACAACGGGGATTCGTTCGCAACAGGAGCCTTCAGCCGGGGAGCTTCCTTGACGATGCGTCAGCTACCCGACGCCCGTTGCCGCCATGCTTCAAGGTCGTCCGGCGTATTGACGTTGAAGAACGACCCGGCGATGGCGGAAAGATCCGTGGCGCCGATGCCGTTCTGATCCAGCCAGCGGTGCGCCGCCCTGCCCCCCTGTTCGAAGAAACGGACCAGGGACTCGGCGCGGTCGCGACGCATCAGCAGGAACAGGTTCTGACGCCGGTTCCCGTCGTGGGGAACAGCCACGCCCGCGCGCTCCGCATCGGGGGCCAGAAGTTCCACAAGGTTTTCCGCGAGATAGGGCGTGTCTCCGGGACAGGTGAAAACCCAGTCCGTCGTTGCGACCTCCTCGGCGGTGGCGAGTCCGCTCAACGGGCCTTCGCCCGGCGCGCGATCGGGCACCATCTCGCGGCCGAATCGCTCATAGGCCGGTCCATCCGCGCCGCTCAGCACGACCGTCGCCACCTGCTTGACAAGGCGTTCCAGCACCCAAGCCAGGAGCGGGCGCCCGGCGACTTCGATCAGCGGTTTTTCGACACCGCCGAGACGTCGCCCGGAACCGCCGCAGAATACGATGCCGGTAACGTCCTCCGCGTTCACGCCGAGATGCGTTGCCCGGCCGCGTAGATGTTGAAGCGGTCGGCCTTGAGAAAGCCGGCAAGGGTGATGCCCTGGTCCTGCGCCATCTCCACCGCCAGCGACGAGGGTGGACCAATGGATGCGACGAAGGGTGCGCCCGCTACCGCGGCCTTTTGCATCAGTTCGAAGCTGGCGCGACCGGAGAGCAGGATGCCGTATCCCGCCAACCCGCCTTCCGCGAGATACGAACCCGCCAGCTTGTCCAGGGCGTTGTGCCGGCCGACGTCTTCCCGAACGCGCAGAAGCGCGCCCGACGCATCGAAACTCCCGGATGCATGCAGGCCGCCCGTGTGGGCGAATTCGGTCTGCCTGTCTCGCAGCGCGGCCGGCAATCTTTTCAGCGCATTCGCAGCAATGCGGAAGCTCGTGGGGGGCCGTTCCCCGATCTGCACGCGCACGGCGTCGAGCGACGCCTTGCCGCACACGCCGCAGCTCGATGTCGTGTAGAAATGCCGCAACAGTCCGCCGGCATCCACCCGCACATGGTCCGCCAGTTCGACGCGGATGACGTTCCGGATGCCCTTGTCCGGACTCGGCGGCCCGCAATGCTCCACCTCTCGGACGTCACTCGCGGCACCGATGATCGTCTCTCCAGCGAGGAAGCCGACGGCCAGTTCCTCGTCGTTGCCCGGCGTGCGCATGGTGATGGAGATACTCTGCTCCACGCGCCCGGAACCCGTCTCGTGGGACAGCCGGATCTCCAGCGGCTCTTCGATGGTCACGGTATCGCTGGCGCGGCGCGTTCCGTCGAGGGAGACCGCCTCGATGTCGACACGCAGATTCGCCGCGGGAGTACCTCTGGCGGGGATGTTCTGTTCGACAGTCAAGTCTGCGGGAGAAGCCCGGTCTGTTCCTCAAGCCGGACGCCGAACGTTTCCTGCCACGAAGATCGATGATTCGCCGGGCGCACTTCCACCGCGGTCACCTTGTATTCCGGGCAGTTGGTCGCCCAGTCGCTCAAGTCCGTGGTGACCACGTTGGTTCCCGTGTCCGGATGGTGGAAGGTCGTATAGACCACGCCGGGCACGACCCGCTCGGTCACGGTGGCGCGCAGCGATATCTCGCCCATGCGGCTCGTGACGGCCACCCAGTCGCCTTCGCGCACGCCCCTCAGTTCCGCATCCGCGGGGTGAATCTCGAGCACGTCTTCGTTCAGCCAGTCGATGTTGTCCGTGCGCCGGGTCTGCGCGCCGACGTTGTATTGCGTCAGGATCCGTCCCGTCGTAAGGAGCAGCGGGAACTTGCGATTGGCCCGCTCCTCGGTCGGCTGATAATCCGTCAGGACGAACATGCCCTTGCCGCGCACGAACATCTCCCGATGCATGATCGGTGTGCCGGTCGGCGCGTCGTCCGTGCACGGCCACTGGACGCTTCCCACCCGGTCCAGCAGGTCGAAGGAGACGTTGGCGAAGGTCGGCGTCAACGACGCGATCTCGTCCATGATCTCGCTCGCCGATCCGTATTGCATCGGGTATCCCAGCGCGTTGGCCAGCGCCTGGGCCACCTTCCACTCCTCCATGCCGGTCTTCGGCGCCATGACCGGACGAACGCGGTTGATGCGCCGCTCGGCATTCGTGAACGTGCCGTCCTTCTCCAGGAACGACGTGCCCGGCAGGAAGACGTGCGCGAACTTGGCGGTCTCGTTCAGGAACAGGTCCTGCACGATGACGCACTCCATGGACGCGAGCGCCTCTTCGACGTGCTGGGTGTTCGGATCGGACTGCGCGAGATCCTCGCCCTGGATGAACATCGCCTTGAACTCGCCCGCGCAGGCGGCGTTCAGCATGTTCGGAATTCGGAATCCCGGTTCCTCGCCGATCTCGACTCCCCAGGCGTTTTCGAATTGCCCGCGCAGCGCGTCGTCGCCGATGGGCCGGTTGCCGGACAGTTCGTGCGGAAACGACCCCATGTCGCAGGCGCCCTGCACGTTGTTCTGTCCCCGCAAGGGGTTGACGCCGACACCGGGCCGGCCGATGTTGCCGGTCGCCATCGCCAGGTTCGCCATCGCCATGACCATGGTCGAACCCTGACTGTGCTCGGTCACGCCCAGACCGTAGTAGATGGCGGCGTTGCCCGCATTGGCATAGAGGCGCGCGGCGGCGCGGATATCCTCGGCCGGGACGCCGACTTCTTCGGCGACGTGTTCGGGCGAGTTCTCCTCGCGCGCGGCGAAGGCGACCCACTCCTCGAACGAGGCGAGGTCGCAGCGGTCCCTGACGAAGTCGCGATCGACCAGGTCTTCCGTGACGACCGCATGCGCGAAGGCATTCATCAACGGCACGTTGGTGCCGGGCAGCAGCGGCAGGTGGTGCTCGGCTTCGACGTGCGGCGAGCGGACGAGAGCGATGCGCCGGGGATCGACGACGATCAACTTCGCGCCCTGGCGCAGGCGGCGCTTCATCTGGGAGGCGAAGACCGGGTGACCCTCGGTCGGGTTGGCGCCGATCACCATCATCAGGTCGGCGTGGGCGACGGAGTCGAAATTCTGGGTGCCCGCCGACGTGCCGAAGGTCTGCTTCAGACCGTAGCCGGTGGGCGAATGGCAAACCCGCGCGCAGGTGTCGACGTTGTTGGTGCCGAACGCCGCCCGGATCATCTTCATCACGACCCAGACCTCTTCGTTGGTGCAGCGCGAGGACGTGATGCCGCCGATGGAGTCGGTCCCATGTTCCGCCTGGATGGCCTTGAGCCGATGGGCCGCATAGTTGATCGCCTCGTCCCACGAAACCGCGCGCCACGGCTCGTCGATCCGGTCGCGGATCATGGGTTCGAGCATGCGTTCCCGGTGATTGGCGTAGCCCCATGCGAAGCGTCCCTTCACGCAGGAGTGGCCGTGATTGGCGAAGCCGTCCTTGTCGGGCGTCATGCGCACGACCTGGTCGCCCTTGAGTTCCGCCTTGAACGAACAACCGACGCCGCAGTAGGCGCAGGTGGTCTTGACGACGCGGTCCGGCACACCGCGGTCGATCACGGATTTCTCCATGAGAGTCGCCGTGGGGCACGCCTGTACGCACGCCCCGCACGAAACGCACTCGGAGGAGAAGAAGTCCTCGGCGCCGGTCTTGACGGATGCGCCGAAACCGCGGCCGTCGATCGTGAGGGCGAACGTCCCCTGCACCTCGTCGCAGGCGCGCACGCAGCGCGAACAAACGATGCACTTGGATGGATCGAAGGTGAAATAGGGATTCGAGGCGTCGGCGGCGGCGTCCAGGTGATTCGCGCCGTCCCCGTAACGCACCTCGCGCAGACCCACGGCGCCCGCCATATCCTGCAACTCGCAGTCGCCGTTCGCCGAACAGGTGAGACAGTCGAGCGGGTGGTCGGAAATATAGAGTTCCATCACGCCGCGGCGAATGTCGGCGATGTGATCGTTCTGCGTCTGTACCGCCATGCCTTCCTGGACGGGTTCGGTACAGGAAGCGTGGAGGCCGCGCCGGCCTTCGATCTCGATGAGGCACAACCGGCAGGAGCCGAAGGCCTGCAGGCTATCGGTGGCGCAGAGCTTGGGGACGGGGATTCCAATTTGGGCAGCGGCGCGCATGATGGAGGTGCCCTCGGGGACCGTGACCCGATGGCCGTCCACCGTCAGCGACACCCGCCTGGCGCGTTCCTCAGCGGGAACAGCCGGAGTGCCGCGATCAAGGTCGCCGTTCCTCATTTCAAACCGAGCGCGCTGCGCACCGGAATGGGCGTCATACCGCCCATCTGGCACAGGCTCGCTTGCTCCATCACGTCGCAAAGGCCCCGGATGATAGCCAATTCATCGTCGCCTTGGGCAGACGCCATGAACGCTTCCACGGTCTCCTTTCCCCGCACGGCCCCGATCCGGCAAGGCGTGCATTTGCCGCAGGATTCATGCGCGCAGAACGCGAACGCGTAGTGGGCCTGGCGCACCAGGTCGACGCTGTCGTCGAACACCACGATCCCGCCGTGACCGATGCCGGCGCCGATGCCCGCGAGCGCTTCGTAGGTCATCGGCGTGTCCAGTTCATCGTCCTTGAGATACGCGCCCAGCGGACCACCGACCTGGACTGCGCCGACGGGACGCCCCGAGCGCGTGCCGCCGCCCCAGTCTTCGATCAGAACGCGCAGCGAGACGCCGAAGGGGACTTCGATCAGCGCCCCCTTCTTCACGTTGCCCGCGAGTTGAAATGTCATCGTGCCCGTAGACGCGCCCACGCCCAGGGTCGCGTAATCCGCACCACCCTTGTCCAAGATGCCAGACACGGCGCAGAGCGTGATCACGTTGTGCACCAGCGTCGGTTTGCCGAACAGTCCGGCCACGGCCGGCACCGGCGGCTTGGCGCGTATTTCGCCGCGTTTGCCTTCGAGGCTCTCGAGCAGCGAGGTCTCCTCGCCGCAGATGTACGCGCCCGCACCGATGAACAGTTCGATCGCGAAGCTCTCGAGCAGGCCCATATGCCGAGCCGATTCAATGGCTTTCGAGAAGATCTCCGCCGCCAGGGGATATTCCGAACGCAGGTAGACGATGCCCTTGCGGGCGCCGACCGCATGCCCCGCAAGCAGCATGCCTTCGATCAGGCGGAACGGATCGCCTTCCATGACGAGCCGATCCGCAAACGTGCCGGAGTCGCCCTCGTCCGCGTTGACTATCACGTATTTCTCGTCGGCCGGCGTATCGTGCACGGTGCGCCACTTGATGTGCGCCGGAAAACCCGCGCCGCCCCTGCCGCGCAATCCGCTGGCCTCGATCTCGCCGATGATCTCGGCGGGATCGCGTTCGAGTTGGGAACGCACCCAGGCGGGGTCGTAGTCGAACGGGTCGACGCGGCCGCAGCGGTCGAACACCCGGCGCTCCTGCCGAACGAGATCCGGCAGCGTGTCGACTGGGCCGAGCCTTGCCGCCTCGAGATCGGCGAGATCGGTGACTGGCCCGTACGCGATGCCGTCGATGTCGATCATGGGCTCCGCCCAGCAGAGACCGTAGGATCCGGTGCGCACCACCTCGTGTCCCGCCTGCGCAAGCGCGGTCGCGAGTTCCTCCGCCCCGAGGGCGATGGCCAGCGTCTCGCGCGGCACCTTGGCAACGCTCATTCCGTCAACGCCTCCACCGTGGCGTAGGGGACCGCGCGACCGTCCACGGTGGCGCTGGGTCCCGAAGTGCAGAGTCCGAGGCAGTACACCGCCTCCAGGCTGACGCTGCCGTCCGCTGCGGTCTCGCCCAGATCGATGCCGAGACGAGACGCGGTGGCGGCGGTCAGCTCCCGCCCGCCGACCGCCTGGCACGCTTCCGCCTGGCAGATTCGGATGTGTCTCTTTCCTGTGGGCTCCGTGCGCAGATCCGAGTAGAAGCTGACGATGCCGCGAATCTCGGCGACCGTCAGGTTAAAGACATCCGCGACGATCTCCATGTGCCGCCGCTCGATGTGGCCGAACGTCCGGACGATATCCGACAGCGCCGCGATGGTCCCGCCGATATGGTCGACGCGGGCCGTCGCGATGTCGCGCACACGCGTCTCTTCCGAGCCTGGTTCGACCGTCGCCATACCACGTATTTCGGGGCCAAAAGTCCGAATGTATCACACGGTTACGCGCTGCAACCTAGCGCCGGGCGACATGCAGGGCGCCGCCGGCGGCAGCCGAAATCTCACCTGTCCGTTGAAGATAGAAAACCAGGCATTGTCTCGGTCCTCCGACAACGTAGCGAGCGGGCGCCGCGAGGGGCGCCGGCAATTGCCGCCGGGCGCTCGCCGCTGCCCGCCTTCGCACCGAGCTGCTTCGGCGCGTTTCCCGGATCAACCGGACCACGGACCAGCCGAGTTCATGCCACAATACTTGCGCAAGGATATGGTCGATTCGCGAGTGCGAGGACATGGGCACTGACAATCCGATCACCGACGAACGTCTGCCGTTCGGCATCGCCTTCCGCATGATGCCAGAGGAATTCGGCCTTGAGGTTATCCGCACGGCACTCGAGTATCGACCCCGCGCGATCAAGAGCGCCCGCGACCGTCTGAACCGACGGCTGCGGCGGGTGAAGGTTCCGGGATTCCGCGATGGCAGTCGAGCGACGCCTGCAAAGCTCGAGATTCCCGCTCTCGATGCCGTTCTCGACGGCGACGACCGCCTTGCCGGAGCCGTGCTCCGCTGCTGGGAAGAAGCCAATCCGCGGCTGCGCGATGCGGTCGTCGCGCAGTTGGACGAGGCGGACATCGATCTGCGCGCGGATTCCAGCCGCGACGGGTTCGACGGCACCTGGCCCGACTCGGAATGGGTTTCTCAACGTGCGAACGTGCTGGCGGCGCACGGTGACATGTCGCGAGACGCCGTCGGCCTGATGCTGATCGTGCTGACCGGAAGATGCCCGATTCCGGACGACGAGGACATGCCGGACGTCGTCTCATCCCGTTTTGTCCGCTGGTTGGACGAACTGGAGGCGCTGCCGCCCACCGCGTCCGAATGGGAAGATGCCGAAGAGTTCGCGCGCGCGGTGGGCATGCTGAGCGATGCCAAAGGCATCGAGCTCTTGCTTGCCGTGTTCCAGCGCCGGAAAGACGCAGTGCGGGAAGTGGTTGACGGATACGCCGACGAATTGGCCTACCTCGATGTCGATCTGTCGGTCTGGACCGAAACCGATGGCCGCGATGCAATGAGCGTTGCACTGCTGGCGGAGGAGCTTGGCGAAGCGCTCGCGGCGTATCGCCCCGTGCGGCAGCAGGCGAGTTCGCGCGCCGAAGAGACGAAACGCGCCGTGCAGCGCTCTCGCTCGGAGGACGCGATCCTCGAAATAGTGGCACGCTGGGAAACGCTCCCCAGGGACGCCGCCACCGATCTGGACGAAGAGCCGGAGGACGACGATGCGGATCTCGCAGACGAGATTGTTCGCCTGAAACAGGATCTCGCCGAGACGATGACCGCACTCGAGACCCTGGAAGTCGTCCACGCGAAACTTCGCGAGGAACACCAGCGCGCGGGTGAAGAAAACGACGGGCTGCGCCTGTCCCGCGAGCAGGTCGGCTCCGAGGTCGCGCGGCTGCGTGCCGAGGTCGCCAGATGCCGGGACGCCGAAGAGCACTGGCGCCTGGCTTATATCGCAGCCCGCAAGGCGCGGTCCGTCGAGGGCGATGCTGCGACAGAAGTGGCCAACGTCCACGACGCTGTCGCGCTCGCCGAACGGGCCTTTCCTGACGAGCTCCTGATTGCCTTGAACGGCAAGTCGGACCTGGGCATTCCATACGCCAAGCCCGCCGAAGTGTTCGAGGCGCTGGTCTGGCTTGCAACTTGCTACCGTCGGCGGGGGGCGTCACCCATCGGCGAGTCCTGTCCCGGCTGGTTCTACAAACCCGACCAGACCGACTCGACGATGGGCCGCTATCGGGAGTGGTACGAGACCTCGGTCGACGGGCGAACCTTCAAGGTCGCAAACCATATCGGCAGGGGGGCCTCGTTCGACCCCAAGAGCACTATTCGAATCGGCTTCGCTTGGGACGATGAACATGATCGAGCCGTGATCGGATACGTCGGCCACCATCAACGCACCGGGTAGCTCCGGTTTCGATCATCGGCAAATTGACATATGGCAATGTCTTCGTATCATGCCATACATGATCAAGCGGCAAGTCTATTTCCCGGAAGAGGAGTTCGAGCGCCTGCAACAGGCCGCAAAGCGTTCTGGACGCAGCGTTGCAGATCTCGTTCGCGAGGCGGTTCGCCGCGTATGGCTGCTTCCGCGGGCAGCACACGCAGAAGGTCCTGTTGCCCTGTGGGACGGCCCCGTCGCGCGAACCGCCGCAGAGCACGACACGATTTACGACAGTATCGAATGAGGGCCCGGGAAGCGGCCTTCGTTGACAGCGGGGCCTGGATTGCTCTGGCCATTCGTGGCGACCCGCTTCATGCGCGGGCTGTCGAGACTTGGCGGAAGATCATCGGCGCACGAGCATTGCTGTATTCATCGGTCCCGGTGGTCGTCGAAACCTTCACTTTCCTTGACCGGAACACATCGCGGGATGTCGCATTTCGCTGGAGAGACTCGCTGGATGGCATCGTCGGCCTGTGCATACTTGACTGCGCGGCTTCCGACCTGCGCGACGCTTGGATCTGGTTCGATCGCCCCGACCTGCATAAGCTCTCCGCCGTCGACGCCACGAGCTTTGTCCTGATGACCAAAAACAGGATCAGGCGGGCCTTCGCGTTCGACCACCATTTCGCGGCTGCCGGATTTCGCCCAATTGGATGAACGAAACTGATTCGAGGCGGTCGGACGGGTAGTGGCCCGGTCGATTGCCGCGCAGCCGGATGGCCACGCGAGTAGGTCGTGTATGTGCGGGGCCGCGGCAGTCCGTGCTCCAAGCTCAGGCAAGGGTCCCGCGTTGCCGGTCCAATCCTGCGTTGCATGACCGGCGACGGTTCGCTTCTGCAAGCGATCAACAAGCCGCCAAAGGCCAGAACTCGGATTGGCGCCTTCGGGAGCCACTCTCTTTGTGGATCATTTCTTTGAATGCAACCCAACTGTAAACACTATCGCCGCTCAAGGAATCTAGGGCAGTCGGTGCTCCACCCCCAGTTCCGCGCACGTCTCGGTGAACCAGGCAATCACTTCCGGGTGGTAGGGAATGCCATTGGCGGTGCGATCACTCTCGGCGTCCTGCTCCGGCATGCCGGAGTAGAGAACGCGATCCACCCCTGGCGCCGGCGCGCAGGTTCTCAAGCGCTTCAGGTAGGCGTCCATGTTCTGCGTGAAGGTTTCCGGGTCCGTGAACGCCTTGGTGTCCAGCGCCATGAAGAAGTGCGTCGCGCGCCTGCGGCGGTCGGGACCGCCACCGTCGCCGCCGAGAATCGCGGTCAGAATCTCCACCATCACCATGAGACCGTAACCCTTGTGCGAACCGGTTTCTCGCGTGGCGCCCAACGGGAGATGTATGAACTTGTCCGGCACAGGCGACTCTTCCATGATCGGCGTGCCGTCGGCGCGCGCCACCCAGCCCGGCCCCAGATTGGTGCCCATCCTTCGCAAGAGCTGAATCTTGTTGCCCGCCACGGAACTCATCGCCCCGTCGAAGATGAACGGCACCTCCTCGTCGGCCGGCGCCGCGATGGCGATGGGATTCAGGCCAAGTAGGGGTTCGGCGCCACCAGTCGGCGCTCCGGAGACACCGCCGGAAGTCATCGATATGCCGATCATCCCGTGGTCGAGCGCGCGATGCGCGAAATAGGCCGCCGCGCCGTAGTGGCCCCCGTTGTAGGCTACGGCGACGCCGACGCCGTATTGGCCCGCCCGTTCGATGGCGAGGTCCATCACCGGCGGTCCGACCGCCAATCCCAGGCCGCCGTCGCAGTCCACCGCCAACGCGGCGCCCAAGTCTCGCGTGACTTGCCACTTCGGCGCCGGATTGACCATGCCGTCCCGAAAACGTGTCACGTACGCCCGCATCATGTTGCTGACGCCGTGCGTGTCGACGCCCCGCACATCCGCGTAGATCAGCACGTCAGTGGCCTGCACCGCATCCTTCTCCGGCATGCCGCAGGCCCTGAACAGGTTCTCCACGGTAAAGCGCATGTCATCCGGCGCCACCCGCACGGCGATATCGTCAGTCACCTTGAAACGGTCGAGCATGGATTTCTCCTTGAATGCGGGCGAGAGCCCGCATTTTGGGCCAAGCCGCCGCGGTTGTCAGGTCGGGATGCTTATCGCATGGTCCATGATGGCTCTCGCCTGACGCATTCGGGTCGGCAACAGGAGGCCGTTTCAGTCAGGCTTCGGATAAAATCCGGCCGTCACGCGCGGAGGCGGCGATGTCAGGAACGGTTACCGCTGAGATCCGGTTCATCAATCCCGAGTGGAAGCACCGTAGAGTCCCTCCAGTCATCGGCGACCGAGCGGCGCGGCGCGCTCACACCACCAAGCGCAAGGTGTCGGTGCAAGACGCCCGCAGCGCGGAGACGAGTCTCGACACGACCGGGTTCACGCTGACCCGGCACAAGACCCGCGTGACCGATTTCGGGAACGAATCGGCGATCAAGTCCACCTACTACGAGGAAACCGCCGGCGTCGTAAAGCACCTCGTTGGCGCCGACGAGGTGTTCGTCACGCACCATCTATTGCGCACCGAGGACAGGTCGGATTTCCTCACCGCCTACGCGCGCTTTGCCCACTGCGACTACGACATCACCGATCCCGCCCCGTACAGCGAGCGAGCCCTCGCCGAGCGGCGCGAAGCGCTGGATGCGTCCCGGCACTGGACGTTCGCCTGGTACAACACCTGGCAGCCGATCAACCGCGCCGCGATCAGGAATCCGCTGGCGCTGATCGACGCGCGCAGCTTTGACCCCGCGGACATCCTCCCCTACCACTACTCGGGGTCCTATGCCACCGGCAGGGGCTCCATGCCGTTGTTCAGTCCGGACCTGCGGTTCTGGTACGTCCCCGGCATGACCGAAGAGGAGATGCTGGTCTTCAAGCAACTCGACTCGCGCCCCGGCAAGGCCCTCGCATGTCCCCACACCTCGTTCGAGATCGATGCGCCTCCCGATACGCCTGCGCGGCGCAGCATCGAGGTGCGCATGCTGTGCGCATTCGCCAGTCAGACCGCGCGGGCTGGGCCTTCAAGCACGGAGGTGCGCTGGCCTTGATACTGTATGTCCATCCATGCGTCAATGCGCACCCATGGAACAATCCCAAAATCGTGCTTCGAGACAGGATATCTTGCCGCTAGCACCTGAAAACCCTCGCACGTTGGAGCGAAAGCGAGTGGTACGCAACGGAGCTCCTACAAACGATCTCGTACTGAGCGCCTACCACGCTGCCAATGAACATGTGTTTCCGAAAATACTGGAGTTGTATGTGGCTCCCGGAAGCATTGTCGCGGACGTCACGTACGGAAAGGGCGTCTTCTGGCGCAACGTCCCAACTGACAAATATAAGCTATTGAAGAGCGATATAGCTAGCGGGGTCGATTGCCGCAAACTGCCTTATGAGGACCGCAAGCTTGATTGCGTCGTCTTTGATCCCCCGTACATGCATTCTCCCGGCGGAACTGCGCATTCCCGCCAAAGGCCATATGAAGAGTATTATCGAAACAACGGCACGGGAAACAAGACCAAGAGCAAGTATCACGAAGCCGTGCTGGAGCTATACTTAGATGCGGGAAAAGAGGCTCTTCGCGTACTGCGGGACCGAGGCGTACTGATCGTGAAATGTCAAGACGAAGTATGCTCGAATCGACAGAGGTTTACTCACATCGAAATACTAACGGCCTACGAGGACTTGGGATTCGTTGCCGAGGACCTATTCGTTGTAGTAAGAAATAACCGCCCGGGCGTTAGCCGAACAGTGCGGCAGGTTCACGCACGGAAGAATCACTCCTACTTTCTCATATTCTGGAAGAAAGGGAAGTCGAACTCTGTCTGGACGCCGCCAAAGTGAGCGCTATCACGCTCATGCTCGAAGTGATCGGCGACCATACACCGCCTTCAAAATGGAAAGGCGCGCCTTTGGCGTCATTCCGGCAGGTCGCCAATACAAACCGTGGGGATATTGGAGAGGATTTCATCTTTCGATACCTTCGTCTATTCGACCTACCTGTCGAACGAAGCGATCTCGCACCATGGCGTGGGACTTGAAGATCGGCGACAAACAATTTGAGATAAAGACCGCATCCGAGGACACTGGCGGGGCGTTCCAGTTCAATCACGTACGTTTGGATAGAGACTACGGCTATCTTCTATGCCTTGGCATCCGGCCGGCCTCGATCCTATTCGCCGCGTGGCGCAAAGGCGAAGTGTCCGAAAAAGCGGCGGGGACACTCGTGAGGATGGCGGAGGGGCAGGGAGTCACCTTCAAGCTGACGAAAAAACCGGACAGCATGTGGGAAATAGAAGACCTTCCCGATTGGGTTAGGGAAGAGGTGCTACCGACGCAAGTCGGATGATTCAGGCGGTACTCCCGATCACGCCGTCCGGTCAGTGCTTTCCCAAATCCGGCTGTCGGACATGGAAGCGACGACTTCCGCGACAGCAACTTGTGGAGTTCCGCTTCATCAATTCACGGGCGGACGCCCCCGTCTCGGCACGCACAGCACCAAGCGCAAGGTATTGGTCGCGCAGCATCGAGGTGATGTGTGCATTCGTCAGCTAACGCCTCACTACTCGACGGGTCTTGGCCCCCGTTGCAACAGTTCCCGCGCGACTTCAAGGCGTGGATTGACCCGTCCCGAGGCGTTGGAGGAATCGTAAGCGCTTTCGCAGGCTGAATTGAAGGCACCGGTGCCTGGACGGGGGTAATCGCGATCGTTCGTGACCCATAGACCGGATGCCTGGAGGTCGGCGACCAGGCTGGCGTACGAGCGCAGAAAAACGCTTCGGGCGGACGAAGAAGTAACGCCATACGCCTGCTCCACGTCGTAGCACGCAGAACGGCAGCCGTGGGCTTCCAACAACTCCGCCTGGATCCTGGCGCACCCGATCTGCTTCCAGTCGGTCAGAAAGCTGGTCCATTCCTCATCGGTCCAGGTCGCGCTGTCGCGCCAGTTCGCCCAGAACTGGTCCTGCCAGGCAATGATCCAGGCGTCGCCATCGCCGCCGTCAGCGGCTATGCACATGCGATAGCAGTTCCCAACCTCCTTTCGGCCCTCTTCGGCTTTGGTCAACGTCTGCGCATGAGCGACGGACGTCAGAGACAGACAGATGACGACGGCCAAAACAGGCGATTTCATTGGATTTCCAGTTCGGCGCTGGAAAGGACCTTAATGCACGTGAAATGAACCGCGGCTGAACCGACGAAACCTGCTGAGCCTTGGCCTCACGGCGTCAGCAGAAGCACCCGGATCCGATACGGCTGCGCGGCCCGTCGATGGCGTCAAGTCCCTCTGGTCAGGGACTCGGAGGGCGGGTCAGTAGATCCTCCGGTTCTGGAGGCTGACCCCCATCTCGTCGAAGCAAACGACGCGCCGCCTCGATATCAGTCTCGGTGCCGCGCGTAGCGAAGAACTCGGCTGTTTTCATTGCCGAGATCTTTTCGGCGATCGCCGTGGCCATAAACTGATTCATGCTCGTACCATCTTCTCTGCTGATTTCAGCGACTGCCGCCTTCAAGGATGCGGGTAGCCGCAAGGGGTAAGTGGTGGTTTGTTTCTTCATTCCTATATTCCCCTCAAGGCCTGTTGGGGCGTCAGCACCGCGATTCCGAAGCGTCCCGGAGCATCCCCGAAGTCCCGTCTGTTGAAGGTGACCAAGGCATCGGCATTACCGTTGATCGCGGCCTCAACGTTGTCTTCCCGGACTCAGGAGATGTTGCCAATCAGGGCGTTCCCGACCTCCCCCAGAACGTCATAGCGGGTGTGGAAGTTCGGCAGGATCATGATTTGGTCGAGGCCCGCGTCCGACAGCGAAGAGAGGATGTCGATCAACTCGTCGCGCGTGCCGATGAGCGCCGACGCCCGCAGCACCTCGGGCGTGAGGAACCGCTCCTCCTCCGGCACCACCCAGCAGTTGTGGCCGCGATGGATGAACTGGTGGCGCCGTTCGGCCGGGATCTTCTCCATCATCGCCGTGTAGTCGCCCCAGATGCCGGCAAACACGTTGGACGGCTGCCGTCCGAAGTTGCGCAACTGGTCGTACTGGTAATGTACGCCGGCCATCGCCATGGCGCCGCACTGGCTCTTAACGCGGTCCGAGTCCACCGGTTCACCCGGTTCCAGCACGACGATGGTGGTGAGGGCGGTCATGTAGTACGCGTCACGGTCGATCTGGCGTCCCGCCTTCAGGGCGCCCGCCTCGATCATGTCCCAGACGCGCTGCAGGGCGGCGCCCGAACCGCGGCCGGAGATCACGGCCCCGTCCCCGTGTTCTCCCGCGAGTCCGAGCGAACGGGGCCCGAACCCGGAGACATACAGGGGAATGGCGTCCTTGAAGTTGACGAAGCCCGTGTCGGGCATGATGTGAATGATCGGCTGGCCGTCGTCGTTCACGGCCTCCTCGCCACGCAGCAGCGGCTTGAGCGTACGCAGGTAGCGATCGAACTCCCTGATCCGATGCGGCGGTCTGCCCATGACGCGCATGGCGGTGTTCCCCGCGCCCACCCCGAAGAAGGTGCGACCTGGCGCGAGCGCGTTGATGGTGGCGATGCCCGCCGCGTTCACCGATGCGGGACGCGTGCCGGTGATGGCGACGCCGGTACCGAGCTTGATGCGCGAGGTCCGGGTTGCCGCCAGAGCCAGAGTCGCGTAGCAGTCGGACCACAGCATCTGGCTGTCCGCGAACCAGGCGTGGCTGTAGCCAAGGGCTTCCGCGCGCTCCACGTAGTCGATGTCGCCGATATGGGAGGCGATACATATCCCGATATCCATGGGGTTTCCCTCTTTCCCGCGGCAATTGCGCGACGCTGATCGGCCTCGCGGCTCCACCCTCCCCCTCTCGGCGATGCGGATCAGGCGTCGGCGAAGTCCTCGATGCGGGACCGCCACGCAAACACCTCTTCCGGCGTTCGCGCCGGCGCGGCCATGTCGGGCCTGTCATCGACCGGTATCAGCACGCGATCAGCATCGATCGTCTTGATCTCGGCCAGATCTTGCGGGCAGCTCAAGGAGACCTCGATTGCACCGGGGTCGCGTCCGCACGCCTGGGCGGTCTCCCGCGCGAGGCGCACGAGTGCTTCGGGTCTGCCCCGCGCCGGAAAGAAGCCGTCGCCCAGGCGGCCGGCGCGGCGCGCCGCTGCATTCGAGTGGCCGCCGACGTGGACCGGCACGGTTCCGTCCACCGGCTGCGGCCGGCAGTAGGCGCCGTCGAACCGGATGAAATCGCCCTGAAACGAGGGCCGCTCCTCGGACCAGAGCGATCGCATTACCGCCACGTACTCGTCGGTGCGGGCGGCGCGGTCATCGAAGGAAGCGCCGATCGCCTCGAATTCTTCCCTGAGCCAGCCGACGCCGATGCCGAGCAGGACGCGGCCGCCCGACATGAAGTCCAGGGTGGCGACCTGCTTCGCGGTGACCACCGGACTGAGTTGGGGGAGGATCAGCACGCCTGTGCCGAACTTGATCCTGCTGGTGCGGGCGGCCACATAGGCGATCCAGATCAACGGATCGGGCCGGGGAAAGTCGAACACGTTACCGAACAGGCGACCGTCGGGGGAATAGGGATATTTCGACGCATGGTTTTCCGGGATCACCGTGTGCTGGACCGTCCACGCGGACTCGAACCCCGCCTCCTCGGCGGCTTGCACCAGTTCCGCGGCGCGCGCCGCATCGATATAGGGCCCCGTGTTGCAGTAGCGCAGTCCGAATTTCATCGCGCCGCCCTCGGATCAGTCGGCGAACGCTTCAATGCGCGACCGCCAGGCCAACACCTCTTCGGGCGTGCGCGCGGGCGCGGCCATGGCCGGGGTCCGGTTCACGGGCACGAGGATGCGGTCCGCATCGATCATCCCCAGATCGGACAGGTCTTCGGGACAGCTCAACGTGATTTCCACGGCTTCGGGATCGCGTCCGCACTGCTCCGCCGTCTCCCGCGCCAGACGCACCAGTTCCTTCGGATCGCCCCGCGCCGGAAAGAAGCCGTCGCCAAGCCGGCCCGCGCGCCGCGCGGACGCCCTCGAGTGGCCTCCCACGATGATGGGCACCGTGCCGTCCATCGGCTGCGGCCGGCAGTAGGCGCCGTCGAAGTTGATGAACTCGCCCTGAAACGACGGCCGGTCCTGGGACCAGAGCGCCCGCATCACCTCGACGTACTCGTCGTTGCGGGCCGCGCGATCATCGAACGACGCGCCGATGGCCTCGAACTCCTCCCTGAGCCAGCCGACGCCGATGCCGAGCAGCGTGCGTCCACCCGCCATGAAGTCCAGGGTAGCGATCTGTTTCGCGGTAACCACCGGGCTGAGCTGCGGCAGGATCAGAATGCCGGTGCCGAGCTTGATTTTGCTTGTCGCCGCCGCGACATAGGCCATCCAGATCAACGGATCGGGGATCGGAAAGTCGAACCTGCCGCCGCGCATGCGCCCGTCCTCGGAATACGGATACAGGGAGACGTGGTTTTCCGGGATGACCGTGTGCTGGACCGTCCAGGCCGACTCGAAACCCGCTTCCTCGGCGGCTTGCACCAGTTCTACGGCGAGCGCCGCATCCACATAGCGTCCCGTGTTGCAATAGCGCAGTCCGAACTTCATCCGTTACCCCTCTCGATCGCCTCGACCTAAAGATAGCGCATCCCGGCGGTACGCGGCCTATGCGCCGGCGACTTCCCGGGCCAGCCTTCGGCCATCTGCGAGCGGGCGTGATTCCCGGTGCAGATCACCAGGAGGCGAAACGGCCGTTCAGGCGAAGCGCGCCGGCGCCCGGGAGTCCTCCGCCCGCGTCTTGACGTCGATCAACACGGTCTTGCCGTCCGCGTTCAGGCGCTTGGCCTGTTCCAGCGCCGGCGCCATTTCCGCCGCCTGCGTCACGTGGATGCCCTCCGCCCCCATCGCCTTGGCGAGGCCCGCATAGTCACCCTGCATGTGGGAAACGCCGAATTGCAGGCGGGCGGTCGGGAAACCGCCGGGGTAGGTCGCCATGATGCCGTTGTTGAGCAGGATGGTGGTGATGGGAATGCCGGCGCGGGCCGAAGTTTCGATATCGAGACCGGACATGCCGAAGGCGCCGTCGCCCATCAGGTTGACGCACATGCGTTCCGGCGCGGCCATCTTCGCCCCGATCATCAACGGGATGGAGAAGCCGAGGTGGGTTGTCTTGCCCCAACCGACGTAGCTGTGCGGGGTGGTGGCCGTATAGAACGGCACGATCTGATCACGCGGGGCGCCGGCGTCGTGGGTGACGACGCTGTTTTCGTTGTCCAGCACCTGGTTCATCTCGTGAATGACGCGGTAGGGAGACAACGGGCCGTCGTCGTTGGTCAGATACGGGCGCCATTGCGCCATCCATGCCTCCCGCGCTTCGGCGATGCGCTCCTTTGTGCCGTTGTCGCGCCCGTCTTCGCCGATGAGTCCCTTGACGGCGTCGATCATGGCTTCGAGCGTCAACTTGGCATCTCCTACCAAGCCGATAGCCGCCGCGGTGTCCTTGTTGATCTCCTCGTCGGCGATCACCGAGTGGATGAGGAACTTGTCGCGGGAGAAACTCTGGCCATAAGGCGTCCAGGTGAGCGACGAGCCGACAGCGAACAGCACGTCGCAGTTATCGAGCCATTGGCGCGCCGGACCGGTTGTCGACCCGACCCCGGCCCCGACGGATAGCGGATGGCGCTCGTCGATGGCCGACTTGCCCGGCATCGACGTGAACACCGGCGCGTCGAGCAACTCGGCGAGGGTCCGCAGTTCCTCGCAGGCGCCGGCCGTCATGACGCCCGAGCCGGCCCAGATCAGGGGCTCCTCCGCGTCCACCAGTTTCCGGGCCGCGTCGGCGACCGCCCCGGCGGATGGCGCATACATGGCTGCCGTCGGCGACGAGTAAGCGGGCGCGTTGTCCGGAATCGGCTGAGAGCATACATCCGCCGGCATCTCCACAAGCACGGGTCCGGGACGGCCGGTGCGCAAGGCGTGGAAGGCGCGGCGCATGATGTCGCCGGTCTGGTCCGGTCGCATGATGACGTCGACGTGCTTGAGCAACGATTCCCAGGTCCTGCCGGCAAAGAAATTGGGGCGAACGAACAGCTTGTCGAGGGCGTTGCCGCCGGGCAGCAGCAGTATCGGCGAGTTGTCCCCGTTCGCCTGGGCCAGGCCGCCCATCGAATTCTCGGCGCCGGCCTGGGACTGCACCGCGACGACGCCGAAACGCTTGCGGTCGGACAGCCTGGAGTAGCCGTCGGCCGCCATCACCGCGCCGCGTTCGTGACGAAACGCCACCGGGCGGATGCCTTGCTTGGCAACCGCCTCGATAAGCGGGTTGGACGGGAAACAGGACATCCAGCTAACGCCTTCGTCCTTGAGAATGCGGGCGACGTATTCGACGCTGTTCATGCGGTGGCTCCGACAATTGACCAAAGCGCCGAATGGTACCCCAGTCGCCTGTTACGGTTCCTCAACCAGTTAACATTCGCGCATGAGCGACAGTGACTCGCGCTTATCGCAAAAGGCTCGCACAGGCATCGCGGTGACGCTGTGCGTTTCCCTGGCCACTCTCGCCGCTGGGAGTGATCCCTGCACCGACCGATTCACCGCGGGTCAACTCGGCAACGTCGAAGTGGCGGAACTGGAAGGTTGGCCACTCGAGCCCGAAACCGAGTACACGGTTGCTTCCGTTCGCATCATTCGCCAACAGATCTTCAACACGGACGACGCCGCGGAGAACAGGCCGCTGTTCCGCCTCGCCAACCGCTGGCACGTCAACACCAGGGAAGGCACGATTCGAACGCTGCTTTTGTTCGGAGATGGAGACAGAGTCGACGCCAGACTGGTCGCCGAAACCGAACGGACGCTGCGCGCCAAGCGTTTCCTCTACGACGCGCGCGTGATCGCGAACCGCGTGTGCGGAAATGACGTCGACATCGTGGTCCTGACCCGGGATGTCTGGTCCCTCCACCCGACGTCAAGCCTCACCCGCAGCGGAGGCGAGAACGAATACGATCTGGGCTTCTCCGAACGCAACATCTTCGGCACCGGCGCCGAGGTGGACGCGGAACTGTTCAAGACCCTGGACCGTTCGGGCGCGAGCGCGGGTTTCTCGAACCCAAACCTGGGCAACAGTCGCGTCGGACTCGGGCTGCGTGTCGAGAACGCCGACGACGGCGACGGCGCGCTGGCATTCATCGGCCGGCCGTTCCATGCGCTGGATGCCCGCCGCGCCTGGAACGTCACCGCGACCGCCTCGGAGTCCCGGCGCCGTCTGTACGACGCAGGCGAGGAGATCGCCTCGTTCGGGCTCGACTTTCGCCGGGCTGTCCTGTCGCGGGGCTGGTCGAAGGGACTGGTGCGCGGGTTCGCGAACCGCCTCAGTATGGGCGTCACTTTCGAGGAGTGGGCTTTCAAGGATGTCCCGGAGTCGTTGCCGGACCTCGAGGACCGCGAATTCGCCTATCCCTTCGTTGCGTTCCAGCGCATCGGCGACGACTTTTCCAGGGTGAGGAACCTGAACCGCGTCCAGGCGACGGAGGACGTCTTTCTCGGCCGCCAGTACGATCTGCTGCTCGGCTACTCGCCGCGGCGGGGCCACGTGGTCTACAACGCCGCATTCCGCGACGGCCACAGCTTCCGCGGCGAGGTCTCCGACATCCTGCTTTACGGCGCGCAAGTATCGGGGTTCTGGAACAGGAACAACGGCCGCGCCGAGAACCTGGCCGCGCAGGTCTGGGCACGCTATCGCCGCACCCAGACGGCCAGGTGGGGTCTATTCGTCGACGCCGAAGCCACCGCGACCGACCAGTTGACGCCGGATCAGCAGATCCTCGCCGGCGGCGACTCGGGCCTGCGCGGATACCCCAATCATTTCCAGGCCGGCGCCCACAGGTTCCGCATCACGGCCGAGGAACGTTACTACTCCGGAATCTACCTTTGGCGCGTGGTCCGCATGGCGGGCGCGGCATTCGTCGATGTCGGCGGAGCTTGGGGCTCCGCCCGCGACAACCCGGTGCTGGTCAACGTCGGCCTCGGCCTGCGGTTCGAGTCCACGCGCACCGACCGCGGCCGCGTCTACCACATCGATCTCGCCTTTCCGGTGGTGGACCAGCCGGGCACCCGAGGCGTGGAAATCACCATGACGGGCAAACGCAGCCTCTAACGACGACGCATCTCGTCTTACTTCATCCGATAGCGGATCGGGAGGCTCTTGAGTCCGCCCACGAACGTCGACTGCGAGTAGCGCGGTTCGCCGTTCAGCTCCACATGCTCGACCCGGCGCAGCAGTTCATTGAACAGCGCCGCCATCTCCATTCTCGCCAGGTGCTGTCCCAGGCAGGCGTGCGCGCCGAAACCGAAAGCCAGGTGCCTGACCCCCGGACGATCCACCCGAAACGTGTAGGGTTCGTCGAACACGGCCGCATCGCGGTTGGCCGACGGATACCAGAGGATGCACGACTCGCCCTCCGCGATATCGGTGCCGCCCACCTCGCAGTCCTCCGTGGCGGTCCGCATGAAGTGCCGGACGGGCGTTACCCAGCGCACGACTTCATTGACGGCGGACGGCATGTGGCGTTCCGGATCGGCGCGAAGCTTCTGCATTTCGTCCGGATGTTCGATCAACGCCAGAAGGCCGCCCGCCAGGGACGAGCTGGTGGTGTCGTGTCCGGCGGTGGCGATGATGATGTAGTAGCCGTTCGTTTCGTGTTCGGGAACGGCTTCGCCGTCGATGCGCGCATTGGCTATCAGGCTGGCGACATCGCCCGTCGGATTGGCGCGGCGGCGGCGGCTCAACTTGGCGAAATACGCCTCGAAGTCCGCCACCACCTCAGGTAACGCGGTAATTTCGAAGGAACGGCGCGTGTCCGGGTCCGAACTGCCGAACAGTTCCTGGGTGAGTTTCATCATGAACGGCTCGTCGCGCTCCGGGATGCCCAGGATCGACATGATCACCCGCAACGGATACCAGATCGCGACATCCTTGACGAAGTCGCACTCGCCCCCCAATTCGGCGAGGCGGTCGACGTATTCCGTCGCCAGTTGCTCGATGCGGTCGGTGAGCACGAGCAGGTTGGATCTTGAGAACCACTCCTGCGTCAGCGCTCTGTATTGACCGTGATCGGGATCGTCCATGGTCACCAGCGAACGCACGAGGTGCTGCCGTCCCGTGAGTTCCAGAATGACGGCTTTCAGCAGCAGGGGACCCAAGAACGGACGCGGATCATTGATGAACAACGCCTTGTCGCTCTCGATGGACCTGATATCGGCATGGCGGGTGATGGACCAGAACGGTTCGAAGCCATTCGGCGACATCCTTCGGATGGGCGCGTTTTCGCGCAGCCATGCCAACTGCGCGTGTACCCAGTTCTCGTCCGCCCAGTTCGCTGAATTGACGATGGCGTCGTCCAGTTCCGGCGATTCGGTGAAGATCTGCGATTCCATATCCGTCAAGCGCGGGCGAATCCTTCGCCAGTCCGTTCCGGTCCACATTCTACCCAACGGCGGGCACGCGAGGGTCCTGAAGTCTCCCGAGGTCGCCTCCGCGGAACACCCGGGACGCCGCGCGACCGATCCGTCGCCAATCTATTCCCCCGCAGCCAACTGCGCGAGTCCCGCTTCGACGCGGCGGGCCTTCGCCTCGTCCCACCACCACGCGTCGAGGTAGGGAACCCTGGTGAGCGAATCGTTCCTCACTTCGCCGAACTTGTCCCAGTGGACGAGGCGGAAACCGGGCTGAGAGCCCAAGGGAATGAAATAGAAGTTCCACAGCAGCACCCTGTCGAGCGCACGGGTGGCGGCATAGAGATCTTCGACCGTATCCGCGACGATAATCGACTGGATCAGGCTGTCCACAACCGGATTTCGCACGCGGGCCCAGTTCCGGCCGTAGTCATGGTCAGCGGCGGCGCTCCCGAACCAGTTGCGAAACTGCAAGCCGGGGGTAAATGTCGGATCGAGACGCACGGAGTTGCCGTCGAACTTGCCCGTCCGGCTGCGATAGAGCCATTGCGACACCTCGGGCGACACACCCGTGGTCCTGACGCCGATGCGGGCCAGGTTCCTGACCAGCGTGAGGTTCTGGCGTATCGAATAGTAGGACACGCCGATGAAGTCCAGAGTGAACGGTTCTCCCGTTTCGATATTGCGCATGGTCCCGTCCCGAATGCGCCAACCGGCCTGCTCGAACAAGGCAAGCGCGCGTTTGATGTTCTGCCGCTCGTGTCCGAAACCGTCGCCCGATGGTTGCCTGAACTCCTCTGTGAACACCCGCGGCGGCACCTGGTCGCGCCATGGATCGAGCAGCGCAAGCTCCCTCTCGTCCGGCAATCCGCGGTGGGCCATGGGCGAGTTCTGAAAGAAGCTCACGCCCGGATTGTAGAAGCCGTAGAACAGGACGCGATTGGTCCAGGCGAAGTCGTACAGGAGCCAGAGCGCCTCGCGGATGCGCACATCCCGGAGGTGCGGCCGATCGAGATTCCAGAATATCGGCCACCACAAGCCCTCGACGCGCGCCAGCGGCCTCAACTCGCGTTTGAAAAGGCCCGCCTTCACGGCGGGAAAGTCGTACTGCGTCGCCCAGTTCTTGGATACCCCTTCCTCGCGGACATCGATGACATTGCCCTTGTGGGCCTCGATCATCACCTGCTCGTCGGCGAAGTGGTCGAACTTCACCCGCTGAAAGTTGAACCTGCCGTTGTTGACCGGGATATCCCGTCCCCAGTAGTTCTCGTACCTCTCGTATACGAGCAGGCGACCGACTTCCGCGCGCGCCAGCCGATACGGCCCGCTGCCAAGGGGCGCCTGGACCGTGGTCTTTCCGATGTCGCGGTCGGCCCAGTAGTGCTTCGGCAAGATGCTGAAAGCGCCGAGTGTGAACGGGAACGCCGGATTGATTTCCGCGTCCCGCTTGCGCACGAAACACAACTCGCGCTCGCCGAAGGCGAACACGCGATCAAGATCCGCGAGGGCCGTGCGAAAGGCGACCGATCCGTGCTCCTGGATCGCTTCGAATGTAAAAAGCACGTCTTCCGCGGTGATCGGCGAGCCGTCGTGCCAGGTTGCGTCCGCCCGCAGCCTGAACGCGACCCACTCGAGACCCGGACCCGCGACGACGCCATCGGCCAGCCGGCCGTAGTAGCTCACGGGTTCGTCGATGGCGGGTTCCAGAAGCGTGTCGTAGACCAATCTCCTGGTTGCGTCGTAGCCGGCCGCCAGGCGGCCCTTCTCGACGATCCCGTTGTAGTTGTCGAACGTGCCAAGCACGGCGACTCGCACTTCGCCGGCCTTGGGCGCAGCGGGATTGGCATAGGCGAAGTGCGTGAAACCGCTGTCGTACCGAAGCGGCAACAAGTGGGAAATTCCGTGCGCGTATCGGGGCTCGGCGCAGGGTCGCTCGCTGGCGGCCGCCATCGCCCAGGCGCCTGCGGCGACAATCAGCACACCTGCCAGCAGCCTCTGGGCGCCGCCGCCGCCGTCCGCCGTCGCGGCAATGCCGGTTACCGTCCCGAACTCATCCACTCGAACAGATGGTAGCGGCCGTCGTCCATGCCCATCGCCCTGTAGGTCTTTTGCGCTCCCGTGTTCTCGGTCGCGACATAGAGCCGGATTCCATGCAGGTCGGGAGATGCATCCACCTTGATCTTCAGGGCCTCGTACATCTTCCGAAATACTCCCCGGCGCCGAGCCGCGGGAACCACGTAAACCGAATGCACCCACAACACGGTTCCGTTGCGCCAATCGCTCCATTCCGGAACGGTCAGCAGGCAACCCGCCGGCTCGCCGTCCACCTCGGCGATCCAGTACGCCCCCTTGCGCGCGTCGTCGAAGACAGCCAGCACACCCTGTTCCACGGTGGGCCGATGCAGGGCAATCCCTTCCGTCTCGTCCGCCATGCGGACCTGGAAACCCGCGATCGCAGCGGCGTCCTCGCGTCGACCGGGTCGAATCTGAATCATGGGCCTCGTGCCCCGCACGCTCTACCGGATGGCAACCGGGTTGATGATCATCTGCACGGCGCCCCGGACCCTTGCGTGGCCGAGCACGAACAGAAACTCGAAAGCGCCGTCCCGCACCAGCGGTCCGGTGTTCATCGTTTCCAGTATGTAGATGCCGTTTTCCTTCAGCAGGATGACATGGCCCTGAAACGGCCGCGTCTGATCCGGCGGCGGTACGACATCGAGTCCCCAGGTGTCCGCGCCGACCGCCACGACGTTCTTGCCGGCGAGGTAGCTGGCGACCTCCTCGGTCTGCCCCGGCTCCGCCGACACCCATGCTTGCGGATCGGCCTTGAGTTTGGCGTCCGTCCAACCCGTGTGGAACAGCACGACATCTCCTTCGCGCACCGGCGTGCCCTGCTTCTTCTCCACCGCCCGCACATCGTCCACGCCGAAGAACTGGCCCGCCTCCATGGTTTCGACGCCGAAGTGTCCCGCCATGTCGAGCACGATGCCGCGGGCGACGATCGGCGGAATCTTGTCGATGCCGAGCTTGGTCAGTCCGGTGAGAAAGGCGAATTCCCTGGAGTCGTTGCAGTTGTAGAAGACGCCGCCCGGAGCTCCGACGTGGCCGAGTCCGTCGATCTGCGACCCGATGCCGAACCAGCCCTGGAAGACATCGTCGTTGTAGGTGCTGTTGGGAAAGGCGACGCGGCCATGCTGCTGATTGGGCTGCACGACCTGCAGCATGAGGCCGCGCGGCGGAAACGCCGGCGTCGAAGAATCGATGGTGATGCCGAGGCTATAGGTCTTGCCCGTCCTGATGAGTTGGGACGCGGCCAGCACGGATTCCGCCGTGATGAGGTTCGCGCTCCCGATTTCGTCGGCTGCGCCCCAGCGCGACGGTTTGCAGTCATTCTCGGCGCCGGCACCGGTCGAGATGATCGCCAGCAGGATTACCGATAGAGTCGGCAGGCTCCTGGCCCGCCATGCCTTTTCGCTGTGCATCGAGTCAATCCTTGTCCTTGTACGTGTCGGAGCCCCGGTATGGACCGTCGCGCCACTGCAGCGCGCCCCTGAGTCCCTCGTCGCGCATCTTGTCCTGCCACTGGTAGCCGAACTCCGTGAATTGTCCCGCCGCGTCGAGATCGGTGGAACTCCGGACCGAGGAGTAGATTCCCATGTTCTCGTAGAAGCGGTTCATGTTGACCTTGAGTATGGCCAGTTGGTCCGCAGTCATGATAGCTATCCGATCCGCCAGGGCGATCGCATTCTCCTCGAGTTTCTCCTTCGGCCACGCATAGTTGATCATGCCGATTTCCGCAGCCTCCCGACCGGTGACATTCTCGCCGGTGTAGTAGAGTTCCTTCGCCTTGCGCATGCCGATCACCAGCGGCCAGATGACGCCGGTGCGGGAGGTCCCGAGGCCGCGCAGGCCGGGATGCCCCAACTGTGCTTCCTCGTCGGCCACGACCAGGTCCGCCATCATCGCAAGCTCGCAGCCGCCGGCGATCGCGTAACCCGTCACCTGCGCGATGGTGATCTTCGCCATGTTCCAGAAATACATGTGGATGTCGGTGATCTGCTGCATCCCGGTGCGGATTCCCATCAACAGGCGGCGACCCTGGTCGTCCGTTTGCCGGTGCCGCCGAACCACCGCGTCCGATCCGCGGCCTCGGGTCAGGTCATAACCGGCGCTGAAAGCCCGGCCTTCGCCCCGCACGATGATCACGCGGGCGGTGGAATCCGCCTCCAGATCGTGCAGCGCGTCGTTGAATTCGTACAGCAATTCCTGCGACAGCGCGTTCAGCTTCTCCGGCCGGTTCAGCGTGATGCGCCCCACGCGGCCGTCGGTGCCGACACGATCAATGTAGATGTATTGGTAGTCAGCCACCTCGTTCCCCTTTTCCGTTCTCAAAACGTTGGCTACCAGTCTGCCGGACTTGCCGCACCAGCGGCAAGACCGACGACCCTTCCGGTCCGAAGGATTTCACGGCTTGCGCGTCATGCGGCAACTGGAGTAGAACGCCGTGGGGGAAGCGCCCGGTTCGGGGCAACGACAGGGAGATAAGGAACGATGGATACCAAAGTGTATGCCGGTACCGTTGGCTGGGGCGTCTGGGGCAGCAACGATCTCGGAGAAACCTGGCACCGAGCGTTTCGCGGCGTCTACGCCGAGTGCCGGATCTGGTCGATGTCGAGCCACCCGGATGAACCGGATGTCGTCTGGGCGGGTTCCGACAGGGGCGTCCTGCGGCAGGATCCGGATGGTCGCGCGGAAATCGTCCCGTCTCCCGCAGACGACATGTGCATCTGGGCATTCGCCCAATCTCCGAGGGATCCGAAGGTTCTCCTCATCGGCACCCACCCGGGCGCCGTTTTTCGATCCGACGACGGTGGAGCGACCTGGCGCGCGCTTCCCATCCAGCTGGTCGAGGAGTGTCTGATAGGCAGACCGCGCATCACGCGGATCAGGTTCGATCCGTTCGACGAGGACACGATCTGGGCAAGCGCCGAAATCGACGCCGTGCATCGCAGCAGGGACGGCGGCGAGACCTGGGAGCGCCTCGAGAACGGCTTCGACTTTCCCGACATCCACGACATCGCCATCGTCGGCGACAACGGCGCCCGCAAGCTCCTCGCGGCGACCGCGCGGGGCCTGTACAAGTCGACCGACGAGGGCGCGAGCTGGCACTTTCAGGCGCTCGACTCGCCGTGGCAATACACTCGGGGGATGAAGCCGCGCGCCGACTTCGACGGCACCGTGTTCCTCTGCAACGGCGATGGCCCTCCGGGCTCCGAGGGCACCCTGTGGCGAAGCCGCGATTGGGGCGAGACCTGGGAGGACGCGCACCTGCCGCCGACCAACTCGACTCCGTGGATGGTGGCGACGAACGATGCCGATCCGAACCTGCTGTTCCTCTGCACCAACCTCGGCCAGATGTACCGCAGCGACGACGGCGGCGAGGCCTGGGCAAAGCTGCCCCGGGAGTTCGGCGAGATCCGCACGATGCTCTGGCATCCGACGGGGTCGGACCGGAGCGACAACTGAACGCGCCGGCGGCGGTCATGGGAGTACCTCTCCGGCGACGGGGAAACGTCGGCGCTTCGTTACGCGTCAGCGGTCGGGGAGAGCTTCCGTTTCTTTGCGAGGGACACCCTCGCGCTCCGTTTCTTTGCGAGGGACACCCTCGCGCTCCCGGGGCCGAAGGCTCTCAGAGATCGGGAATAGCGACTTCGAACACGTCTTCGAGGCGATCGACCAGCGTAATCTCCATCTCATCGCGGACCGGCTCCGGCAGTCTCGCCAGCTCCGGTTCATTTTCCCGCGGCAGGATGACGTGCCGGATTCCCGTTCGGTGCGCCGCCAGAATCTTCTCCCGCACGCCTCCGACCGGTAGCACCAGACCAGACAGGGTGAGTTCGCCCGTCATGGCGATATCGTCCCGGACATTCTTGTCGCTGTAGGCGGACGCCAGCGCCGTCGCCATCGTGATGCCGGCGGACGGTCCATCCTTCGGCACGGCGCCGGCGGGCACGTGGACGTGCACGCCGCAGTCCTCGATCCGCTTGCGGTCGATGCGGAGCACATCCGCCGCGGACCAGATATAGGAGCGGGCCGCCTTGATGGATTCCTGCATGACCTGACCGAGATGGCCCGTGATCGTGACCTTCTCGTCCTTGTGGGTGAGCGCCGCCTCGACGTAGAGCACATCCCCGCCGGTCTCGGTCCAGGCGAGCCCGGGAGCGACGCCCGCGGACAGGTTCTCGCGTCCCTTTTCCGACTTGAATTTCGCGGGTCCGAGCAGGTCGTTCAACTGGTCTTCGACCACCTGCGTGTGGACGTTGTCCTGCACCACCTCCCTCGCCCGTTTGCGGGCGATGCGGCCGATGGTCCGCTCCAGTTCCCGCACGCCGGCTTCGCGCGTATACCGGCGGATGATCCCCTGCAGCGCCTCTTCGTCGAAGACGAAGTCCTCATCTCTCAGGCCCGCGTTGTCCCGCTGGCGCGGAATCAGGTAGCGATGCGCTATCTCCTTCTTCTCCTGCTCGCTGTAGCCGGTCAGTTCCAGCACTTCCATGCGATCGAGCAACGGGCGCGGAATGCCCTCCAGGGTGTTCCCCGTGGTGATGAAGAAAACCTTCGACAGGTCGAACGGGAGATTCAGGTAGTTGTCCCGGAACTCCCTGTTCTGCGCGGGATCGAGGATTTCCATGAGCGCCGCCGCCGGATCGCCGCGAAAATCTCGGCCGAGCTTGTCGATTTCATCCAGCATCAGGACCGGATTGCGCACGCCCGCCCGCCGCACGGATTGCAGGATTCGCCCCGGCATGGCGCCGATGTACGTGCGACGGTGACCGCGCAGTTCCGCCTCGTCGTGCAGGCCCCCCAAACTCATGCGTTCGAACTTCCGGCCCATGGCCCGGGCGATGGACTGGCCCAGCGATGTCTTGCCGACGCCCGGCGGACCGACGAAACAGAGGATGGATGCCTTCGCCTCCGGGTTGAGCTGCAGAACGGCGAGCGACTCCAGGATTCGCTCCTTGACGTCCTCGAGGCCGTAGTGGTCCTCGTCGAGGGTCTTTTGCGCATGGTCCAGGTCAAGGGTGTCCTCGGTAATGACGTTCCACGGGAGTTCGGCGACGAGTTCGAGGTAGCTGCGCGCCACCTGGTAGTCCGCGGCATTCGGAGACATCCGCGACAGGCGCTTCAGTTCGCGATCCACTTCCTTCTGCGCCGCCTCGGGCAGATTGGCCTGGCTCAACTGTTCCTTGATTTCCGCGATGTCGTCGTCGCCCTCGCTCTCGCCCAGCGCCTGCTCGATGGCGCGTTTCTGTTGCCGCAACAATTGTTCGCGTTGTTGCTTGTCGAGATCCTCGCGGGTCTGGCTGGCGATTTCCTGGCGCAGTTCCATCACTGAAGCTTGGTGCGTCAGCTTCGCCAGCATGAGTTCCAGCAGTTCCATCGTGGTTTGGGTTTCGAGGATCTTCTGTTGATCCGGCAGCTCGATGCTCTGCTGCGCGAAGCTCGCGATGCGGTATAGCTGCGTGATGGGGTTGTCGTTGCCGCCCATGAACTGCGCGAACACCTGGTCGCCGTTCTGCGAATCGAGCAGGTTGGCGATACGCTTGGCCGCATCGAACGTTTCCGACAGCAGCGCATCGATGCGGGGATCGTCGCCGCTGCCCGAAGCCGATAGCGCCGGGAGTTCTTCGTACCCCATTTCGAGGTAGTCGGTTCTCGGTTCCGGCTCGCCAAGGCGTACGCGAACCAGCCCCTGAACGACCACCACAGCGCCGCCGTCCCCCTGCTCGACGCGAGTGACCTTGCAGATCGTCCCGACTTCGTGGAGTTCTTCAACCTTGGGTTCGTTCGTGTCCGGTTCCCGCTGCAGCACCGTAATCAACCGGTGGTCGTCGTCCAGCGCGGCCTTCAGCGCGCTCAAGGATCGCGCCCGTCCGACCTTTATCGAAACGAACAGGTCCGGAAAAACGAGGGTGTCGCGCAACGGCAGCAGGGGAAGCGGTTTCACAGCGAGACTCTATTGATTTGCATTGGCCTAATGTGGGCGCATAGCGAACGTTTTTCAACTTTGGTGCCCCACAGCCGACGCCTTCGGCTTCGTCTGTGGCCCAGCCCCGCTCGTATTTCACGCAACAATCGCCTCCGGTCGCGGTTGCTCCCAAGAGCCGTTTGTTCCATGAAATGCCACGAGACATCATTTTTGGTTGCCGGCGCGTATCCCGGCGACGCCCACCTCGACGGCGCTATCATGCCCCTGGAGGGGAACCCGTCCGGAAGGAGACGAGAAGTGAACTTGCATCGCGCCCAGTTGCGCAACATGGCGGCGTTGCAGGACAGGCACAATCGCCAGGTGCACGCCGACTGGCGCACCCAGGGATACGCGTACTACCGCGCCGTGTGGATAGAGTGCGCCGAGTTGCTCGATCACATCGGCTGGAAGTGGTGGCGCCGACAACAGCGCGATGTCGAACAGGCCCGTCTCGAGGTCGTCGACATCTGGCACTTCGGATTATCGGACCTGCTGCGCGCGAACGCCGTGAACGATGTCCTCGCGGACCGCATGGCCGCCCGCGCCGCGGCTGCCGATGGCGGAGATCTTCGCGCCGCCGTGGAGGCATTGGCATTCCGGGCCCTGAAGCAAAAGGCTTTCGACGTCGATTCCTTCGTCGATGTGATGAACGCATTGCCGATGCGGCTCGACGAACTGCATGACATCTACGTCGGCAAAAATGTGCTCAACGCATTCCGCCAGGACCACGGCTACCGCGACGGCAGCTACGTCAAGACATGGAACGGCCGCGAAGACAACGAACACCTGGCGGAGATCGCCGCCAGCCTCGACATCGCCCGGCCGAGCTACGCGGACGACCTGTACGCCGCGCTGGAAGCCCGCTATGAAGAGGCGAAAAGCGCATGACGTCTCGGCGTTGAATCAGAGCCCTGGCGCGAAGTTCAGGCACCCTTCAGCGTCGTCACGAACGCCTCGTGCTCCGCGGTCGCCATGGCTTCGCGCAGCGTAGATTCCACCACCGGAAAGTCGCCGGCCAGAAGGGCGTCGATGGCGAGGGCGAGGCCCGGAAAGACCTTGCTCCGGGTCACGCCATCGCCGTCGGCCCGCAGTGGTCGATATTCGTCGTCCGCGAGTTCGAACCAGTCGATCCGTTGATCCGCGGTGCGCCAAACGATGTACTCGCGTACCCCGTTGCGCTGATAAACACGCAGCTTGTCGTGCAAGTCGCGAGAGGCACTGCTCGCGGCGACTTCCGCGATGAGTTCCGGTGCTCCCTTGATGTAGCCGTCGTCGTCCCCGCGCGACTGTCCTCCGGGATCTATCCGCAGCAGCGCGTCCGGTTGCAGCTCGTTGTGCAGGTCGAGACGCACGGTGGCGTTGTCGGACAGTCGGACAGGCGGCGTACCAACGGCGTACAGCCCCAGCCAGACGATTAGCCTGGCATGGGGCTCCGCATGCAATTCATTGCGCACCGGCGATCCCACGAACACCACTCCCTCGATCAACTCAGCCTTCTTGACCTGTGGCAGGCAAGCGTACCGACGCTCGAACTCGCAGCGCGTCAGCCGATCACCCGACTCTAGAATCGGGGGCGCCTCTCGCCAATCCTGCACGAGCGCCTCCCGAACTTCCGATGTTGGAATATCCGTCACTGAATCCCCTTGACGACCATCCGCTCGGCGGTGATCGAACATCATAGCCGATGGCCTCGGTCCGGGCATGGGTCCGAACCGCAACTGTCCTGACACCAGGCGGCAAACTCCTACCGGATCAGCCTGGTCTCCGGGAACTGGGCGAACCAGCCGAACCAGAAGGCGCGATAGGCGGGGATCCGCTCGAGCCGCACGTCGGAAACGAGCGCGTCTTCAGTCACTTTCCACGACCTGCCAGCGTCATCCAGCACCCGATTATCGTCCAGCAGCCGTTCGAACCTTCGGTTGCCGGTATCGAAGACACGGTTGGCCCCCGCAGACGTCGTGACGATGGTCAGCGTACGACCCGCCAGCTCGGTCCGGAACACGGGATTTTTCCGCAGGAACCGGGCGCTGACCGCCAACGCTTCCTCCTCGCCTCCGGTCGCCGGCGAGAGCCGCAAGGCCAACACTTCATCCTTGTTCCTGAGGCGCCTGTCACGCTCGGGCACGTCGAACATGAGCGCATCGTTCGAGAAGTAATCCCTGTAGGCCCGGCCCTCCCGGTAATCGCGCTCGTGGCCCGTGTCGAGGGACAGGACTGTCGTGCCGGGGTGTTTGCTTCTCCATTCGCCCCAACGCGTGGTCACGATCGGAAGGTGCTCGAGCTTGAGGCCCGACCCCGCCAGCTCGCCGATCACCGGCACCCCGAGCAGCGTGGACCAAAGACTCCTGGATTCATGATCGAACATCAGCTTGTTCGATCGGTAGAGGAGGCCACTGGTGCCGAAGGTTCGATGCTGGTCCCCGACCACGCTGAGGTACGGGATGGCCGTGCCGCACAGCGTGCAGTAGACGAGCGTGATCTCGACGCCGCCGAGCCTGTCCAGCGCCATTTCGTGCCATGCCAGTATCCGCTTGGGATAGGCCCGGGTCTCGCCGTCGATCGACAGGCCGAAAACGACGTGCTGGTCCCTGAGATAGTCAGCCTGGCGGGCGGCGATGTGCCTGGGGTGGTCGAGCGGCGGAATGCCATTGACGCCCACGCCGCCCCACTGCACCTCGTCAAGCCGGATGAGGGAACGGGCGCCCGCCGGGAAGAAGCCGGCCATGCGGGGATCGATGATGCTGTAGACCATCCGTTTGAAAGTCAGGTACTCGGGATGGGGATCGTAGGGCTGCCGCCAGACCCACTTCATCCATCGTTGCGCATCTTCTCCAAAGGACCGGCCGGTCTCCCTTCTCAGGAAACGGAACATCTGGGTCCGGGTTTCGGGAAGGGGCGCGACTATGGCCAGTTCGATGATCATCGGCGTATAGGCGTCGCGCCAGAACACTCCGATCGCGTCCAGTATCGGTCGCGCATTCGCGTCCATTTGCGCAGCGGCCTGAACGAACAGGTCAATCGGCGGCGCCTGACTCTTCCAGCCTTCGGTCGGGGCCGAGTGGCTTTGCGGCGCAGCCAGGCCAAGAATCAGCGCCGGGACACAGGTCCCGAACAGCCGGATTCCCGGGATCGCGGTTGCCGCCCGCATCGAGGCTAGAACCGCACTTCGAAAGTGGCCGGCGGCGCTTCGTCGGCGTCCTCCGCGTCGAGCGCGTCGACGCGAGCGAGCGACGGACCGCGACGCGCCCAAGTCAGCAAAGCATCGACGGATTCCGGCGGACCGCTCGCCAGGAACAGGACGCGCCCATCAGGGCTGTTCCGCACCCATCCGGCAAGGCCCAGAGCCCTTGCCTCGCGCTGGAGCGACATTCGATAAGCGACACCCTGCACGCGGCCGGAGACCGATCCTCGCACCGTTCTGGTCGAATCCATGACCAACGAATCCCAACTGCGATGGGGCTTCAGACTACAATGCAACGCAGGACGTTGCCCGGTTGCGCGACCGGGTCGTTGCCCATAGGATGGCATAATATGTCTTTGCCCAAGAACGCCGGCGGGCGCCACATCCTGATCGAGTCCTTCGGCGGCCACGCCCGGCTGGATGCCGAAGCGCTCAGGGGCCTGATGCGCCGCGCTGCGCGCGCCGGAGGCGCAAACGTGCTGTCCTGCCACATGCATGGGTTCGGGACGGACGGGGGCGTGACCGGGGTGGCCCTGCTGGCCGAGTCACACATTACCGTTCATACCTGGCCAGAGCGATCTTACGCCGCATTCGACGTGTTCATGTGCGGGAACTGCGATGCCGACCGGGCGGCGGACGTGATCGCGCAGGCCGTACCGGAAGCCCGGCTCGCCGTTCGGGCTCTGGATCGCCCCGCCCCGGGAGCACCCATAGACCGCTCGCGACACCTGGACGCACACGTAAAAAGGGCGACAGGAACGTGAGGCGCGCACCGCTTGATGCCATGTTCCGAGGCATCCTGTGCGCCGCCCTGCTGTCGTCCCTCGCCGGTTGCGACAGCGGCGAAGCGGCGCGCGCGCAAGCCGAACGCGCGCACGACGAAGTCAGCTCCATGCTGTCGCGGCTGCGCGAGGATCTCGCGCAAGGCCGCGTCCGAAACGCGGCCCTGATCCTGTCGTACGCCGACCTTCTCGCCCGCGCCAAGCCGGAACTGAAACGGATTACCGATGTCCTTCGGCTCGAAGGAACCGCCAACGGCCGGCTGTACAAGGGACTGCGCCAGCGGCTTGAAGACAACCGCGCCGCGACTCCGCCGCCGGACGCGCCCGCCAGCGCCTACGAACCCGTTCTGGCGGAGTACGCGTCGCTGCGCGCGGCGGCTGATCCCGCGGAGTTCAGCCGGGCACTGAGCGACCCTCTCAATGCCCTCGCCGACATGTCCGACGGCACATTGCCCCGCGTCGATTCCATCAGCGCCGGCGCCTCGCGCCGCGCCAACGCCGCGGACTCCCAAGGCCCCGGCGGCCAGCTGGTGGGAAATCCACACTATGGTTCCTGGCGCACCGACGGGAGCGGCAGTTCGTTCTGGATCTGGTACGGACAGTACGCGCTGATCAGCAGCCTGCTGGGCGGTCCGCGGATCGGCTATGGCGACTGGTCCGGACGGCGGGACTACAGCTATTACCATGACTGGGGACGCGACAATTACACATCGCCGTCCGATCGCCGCCGGCAAAGCCAGGTCGAGTCCGCGGCCAGGCGCAAGTTCTCTTCGGAGGGCAGGACTTTTCGCAGCCCTTACGCCCGGCAACGCCAGGGCGCTTCCTCGCGGGTCGTCAGCCAGAAGGCATTCGCTGGCCGACAGGGCGGATATTCCTCCATGCGCGGATTCGGCGGCGGGTCGCGAGGTCCAATCAGGGGAAAATAGGAGGTCAGTCAAATGTTCGATTCGGTAAGTGTCTGGATCTGGGCCATCGTCGTGCTGGACCTTGCGGTTGCCGTCGCGGCGATATGCGCCCTGCGGTACCTGTCCGGGCTGCTGTTCGGCGTCGATTCCCGAAACGAACTGGCCGAGAAGAACAACTTCGCCTTCGGGTTGACCCTGGCGGGCGGCGCCGGCGCGGTGGCCCTCGTGCTGGCCGCCGCGACTGCGGGCGATCCGGCCGTCGATTTCGCGCGGGAACTCGGCGTGGTTGCGCTCTACGCCGTACTTGGCCTGGCGCTGCTGAAGGTCGGAATGCTGATCAATGACCGGGTGGTCTTCAACGAATTCTCCCTGAAGCAGGCGATCAACGGCGGCAACGCCGCCGCAGGCACGGCCCAGGCCGCGAACCTGATCGCTATCGGCATCCTCGCGAACGCCGCGATCGGCTATTCCGAGGGTGATCTCGTCAACGCGGTGGCGACGGTCGTCATCGTGTTCCTCCTGGCCCAGATCGTCCTGCTCGGCGTCACGCGGCTGCGCGGGATGATTTACGCGAAGCGCAACGACGGCGCGCAGTGGCAGTCTGCGATAGACGGCGGCAACACGGCCCTCGGCGTCCGCTACGCGGGGCACCTGATCGGCACGGCATTGGCCGTGTCCTCGGCCGGCGGGATGATCGCTTACGTGGCGCCGCCCGGCGCCGGGATGGTCGTCGTTTACGCCGCCCTGCTCGGCCTGGCGGTGGTCCTTGCCGTCGTATTGCTGCTGCTTTCGATGCTGGCCCAACGCGTCATCCTGCACGGCATCGACGTCGTCGAGGAAGTCGACGTGCAGGCGAACATCGGTGTCGCCGCCATCGAAGCTGCGGTATTCATCGGCGTCGGCCTGGTGATGCATGCGGTCATCGGCTGAAACCTGAAGTATCGGGGTCGGCTTCGGCAAGACCGCCCGGCGGTTCCTCGCGCCGCGCGACACCACGATGGCTGACGTTCCCTCCCGCGTTCGCCGCCACGATACCGCGCTGATCGGCGCCATCGGCCTGGTCGCCGCCTGCGGCCTGGTCTACGAGTACCTGCTCGCCCACTACGCCGGACGCATCCTCGGCGCCGTCGAACCGACGGTGTACGCGATGATCGGCCTGATGATCGTCGCCATGGGGTGCGGCGCCCTGGCGGCGCGCTGGATTTCTTCGATTTATCGGGGATTCGCCTGGCTCGAGCTCGGGATCGGCGTGCTCGGCGGCACATCCATTCTGCTGTTGTCCGGCGCGGTAGCGCTCGCGTACTCGCTCCCGGAGTGGCTGCGCGCGATCTACAACCTGGACGCGGCCATCGTCGTCGATGGCGGCCTTGCCGCAATGCTGCTCGCGTCCGCCCGCGTCCTGCCGTTCGCGGTGGGATTCGCCATCGGATTCCTGATCGGCATGGAGATACCGCTCATTGCGCGCGTGCGCGAGCACATCCACCAACGACGGCTCGAACACAACCTGGGCGCCATGTACGGCGCGGACTACATCGGCGCCGGCATCGGCGCGGCCGTGTGGGTGGCGATCTGCCTGAAAATCCCGATCATCTACGCGGCGGTGGGCACCGCTGCGGTCAACACGCTGGTCGGCTTCGCGTTCCTGTGGATTTACCGGCGCCGCCTGCGCCCGTCCTCGCGGCTGTGGATCGGACACGCCCTGCTCGCCGGCCTGCTCGTCGTGCTGGCCGTGTTCGGCACGGAATGGACTACGCGGCTCGGCGACACGCTGTTCCAGGACCGCGTGGTCCACCAGTTGCAGACCCCCTATCAGAACGCCGTGATCACCAAGCGGCACGTCGCCCGCGGCAAGCCGGATGTCCTGAGCCTGTACCTCAACGGCCGGCTGCAGTTCGCGTCCAACGACGAGCGCATCTATCACGCCTACCTCACCGCGCCGGCCATGCTGGCCACCTACCGGCGCGAGCGTCTGCTGGTCCTCGGCGGCGGCGATGGACTGGCGCTTCGCGACCTGCTCCGGTGGAACCCGGATTCGGTCACCCTGATCGACATCGATCCAGAGCTCGTGAGGCTTTTTTCCGGCGAGGATCCGGACGCGCCCGCCTGGCTGGGCCGGGCCTTGGTCGAACTCAACGAGAACGCGTTCGCCGATCCGCGCGTCACCGTCATTCAGGCCGACGCGTTCATCGAAGTCGAGCGGCTTGCCGCGGAAGGCGAGAGCTTCGACGTCGTGTTGGCCGACTTGCCGGACCCGGGCCACCCCGACCTGAACCGGCTCTACAGCGACTACTTCTACGGACGGATCGGCCAGTTGCTATCGCCCGATGGGGTTCTCGCCATCCAGTCGACGTCGCCCTTCCACGCCAAGGCCGCCTTCCTCTCGATCGGCAAGACGGTCTCCCACGTGGGTTTCGACACCGAGCAGTTTCACGCCAACGTGCCCAGTTTCGGAGAGTGGGGATGGACCATCGGCACGCTGCGCGGGAAACCCGCTTCGGAACGCATTGTGGAAGCCGACGCCGGCCCGACGCCCGACGGTTGGCTCGACCGCGATCGGATCATGGCGGCCTTCGCCTTTTCCAACGACTACTACGACGCCCTCGGCGACATACGGATCAACCGGCTCGGCAGCCACGTCGTCTACGGATACCACCAGCAGGCCTTGAGGGAATTCCGGGGCGTCTTCTTCGCCGGACGCTCTGGAAGCAGACCGCGTTAGTGCTTCTTGTAGATGACGTCCGATCCAGACGCTTCAATTGATCCGCGATCGGATTACGCAATCCGGGCCTCCAGGCCGTCGACGAAACCCAGCGACTGCATGTCGAACAGACGACGGTAGTAGCCCTTCGGCCGGGTCATCAGGTCCGCGTGACTTCCCTCTTCCACGATCCGCCCGTTGTCGAAGACCAGGATCCGGTCCACGCCCCGGACCGTCGACAGGCGATGGGCCACGACGATAGCGGTACGTCCGCGCAAGAGGTTGGCCACGGCGTCCTGAATCAGGTGTTCCGTGATCGAGTCGAGACTCGACGTCGCTTCGTCCAGGATGAGAATCTGCGCATCCGCGAGGATGGCGCGCGCGATCGCAACCCGCTGCCGCTCGCCGCCGGAGAGTTTGACGCCGCGTTCCCCCACCAGCGTGTCGTATCCCGCCGTCAGCCTGCGAATGAAGTCGTGCGCGTGCGCCTTCTTCGACGCCGCGGCCACTTCGTCGACGGATGCTTCGGGCCGTCCGTAGGCGATGTTCTCCCTGAGCGACCGGTGAAACAGGATAGGCTCTTGCGGCACCAGCGCGATGTGTCTGCGCAGGCTTTCCTGGGTGACCGCCGCGATATCCTGGCCGTCGACAATGATGCGACCCGCATCCAGGTCGTAGAGCCGCTGGAGCAGCTTCAGAAACGTGCTCTTGCCCGAACCGGACTCGCCAACCAGCGCGATCTTCTCGCCCGCCGCGATTTCGAGGCGGAAGCCGTCGAAGATCGCTTTCGGCTGATTGGCATACCTGAAACCGACGTCTCGAAAACGAATCGTGCCCGCGCCCGGTGTGAATTCGGGGGCGTCGGGACGGTTCGCCACCTGCGGCACCGTCTTCGAGATCTTCACAAGATCGTCCAACTCGTTCACGGCCCGCTGCAGACTGCGTAGTTCCCAGCCGATTTCGCGCAGATACCCGTTGACGATGAAGTAGGCGGTGATGATGTACACCACATCGGCCAGCGCGGTCGCCCCGTCGGCCGCGCGGCCCAGCGCGATCATGAGCAACCCGCCGAGCATCGCGATGATGAGCACCGACTGCACGGCCACGGGGTCCATGCTGCGCGTCCAGGCGCGGCGCGCGCGACGCCGCCAATCCGACGACGCATCGTGCAGCAAGCGGTCTTCGCGCCTTTCCGCACCGAATGACTTCACCACGGAGTTGCAGGTGATCGAATCGGCCAGCACGCCGCCCATCTTCGTGTCCGCATCGTTCGAAAGCCGGTTCGCGGGCGCCACCCACGACAGGGACATCCAGATGCTGACGCCAACGAAAAGCACGACGGAGACGGCGAAGTAGGTGCCCATCATCGGCTCGCGCAGGAACATCGACGTCGAGAGCGCGACGAGCAGGATCAATGTGGGGCCGAGTTGGACCAACGTCACGTCGGCAAAGTCGTCATAGGCCCACATGCCGCGCGTGACCTTGCGAACCGTAGCCCCCGCGAACGCGTTCGCGTGCCAGTCCGCGCTGAACCGCTGCAGCGTGCGGAAACCATCCATGACGATCGCCTGCATGGCCTGCGAGGCGAAATACATCCACATGCGGAAATAGCCCTGCTGCACGACGCACACGAGGGCCAGGATTCCGAGGAGCCAGAAAGCAGAGGTCCATGCCTGCGAGAGGGCCGCGGGACCTTCGCCGATTCGCAACACCGCCGTCACCAGTTCCGCGGACCGGTCGGGAATCTGCACTTCGAGCAGGATGCTCAGCAACACGCCGGCAATCGTCAGGGCGAACTTCGCCGGCTGTTGCCGCCAATATCTCCACACGAAAAGGAAGACCTCGGTAAACGAGACCGCACGGTCGAACATCGGCCCTCTCCAGTGCCAGCACGGCCAAGCCCCGGGGCGCGAGAGCGCGCCCGCCGGGCAGCCGAATGCGAGAAGCGGCGATAATTGTCATTTCGCTCCCGAAGTCAAGCCCGATTCCGCACCGCGGTCGGCACTGCGGCCGCGCGCATTGCCACCTCGCCAAGATTACGTACAATCAGATCGAATTCGGACCGATAACGGGTCGCCCCATGGCGATGTCAATTGTGAGCCTGACCGAATTCAAGGCCAAGGCTGCGCAGATGCTTGCAGACATGAAGTCCTCCGAAAAAGTGGTTGTCCTAACGCAACGCGGTACAGCCAGCGCCGTAGTTCAAGACTTCGAGTCGCATCAGCGACTACAGGACGCGTTGCTGATGCTGAAACTGATGGTCCAGGGCGAGATGGACCTATCGGCAGGACGCACCACGCCCCAAGACGCGGTTTTCCGAGACATCAAGGGACGGTTGACGGATAGCGATGGCTGACCGTCTAGTCCGGTGGACTGACGCTGCGAGACTCGACCTTGAACAGATTGTCCAATTCGTCGACGAGGACAGTCCGTCGAATGCGCTTGCGGTACTCGAACGAATAGAACATCGCTCCCAAACGCTCCATGCCATGCCCCAGCGGGGGCGCATAGTTCCAGAGCTGAGAGCCGCGGGCGTGCAGACGTACAGGGAATTGGCCGAAGGTCCGTGGCGCGTCGTCTATCGGTACGATGCCCGCCACGTCTACGTCATCGCCGTACTCGACGCCCGGCGCGACCTGTCCAGTCTGCTGTTGGAACGGCTGGCGCGTTGATCGGGACGAGTCGGAACTTCAGGTAAATCCCGACAGCCGCCTCGACCAAACCGTTCAGCCGTTCAACGAGCCCTCTTGACCGATGACATAATATGTCATAGGGTGCGCTGAACACGTTTCCGCGCCGACGCGCGCGGCAACGTCAACGAACCGGACATTGGGAGATACGCGATGACCCTGGACGAGCTTGCCTTCCGCCTGAATGACTTCAACGGCGAGGAAGGCACAACCTTCGACGCGCTCGTGACGGAGCAAGATATCCTGGAGGTCACCTGCTCGAACAACGACGAATTTCCCATCCACGTCACCAGGACGGACACGCAGATCCTCGCGGTGACGCCCCTGTTCAATATTTCCGAGGTCCAGCCGGACAAACTCGACGAACTGAACGCGATATTCCTGCGCCTGAGCCCCGCCGTGCCGCTGTCATCCATCGGCCTGCAGGGAGACACCTACATTCTTTTCGGCGCCATGGCGCTGTCCACCCGGTTCGAGGTGATCGCGCACGAACTCGAGGTGCAGGCGGAAAACACCATCGACGTGCTCGAAACCGTGGAGCACCTGCTGGCCTGAAACCGATTCAAGGGGACGGAAACCGAAGCAACAGCAACTTAAGAGAGGCAATCAACATGGGTGTGCTAAAGGACTTGATGCAGGCGGTGAGAGGCGGCGCCAACGAACTCGGCGAGGCCATCGTGGACGCGAATGCGATCCGCATTCTCGAGCAGGAGATTCGCGATGCCGAGTCGGCGATCAGCAGCGCGAAACAGAGCCTGACCCGCATGAAGAGTTCCGAGATTCGCCTCAAGCGGGACTTGTCCACGCTGGGCGCGGACATCGCCGACTATGAGCAGAAAGCGATCTCGGCCCTGAACGCCGGCGAGGAGGCGCTCGCCGGGGAGGTCGCCGAACGCATCGCCGAGCTGGAAGGGGACCGCGACGACAAGGCCGGCGAACAGGCGGCGCTCAATGCCGAGGTCAACAAGATCCACGCCATGATCAAGGCCCGCGAGCGGACCATCCAGAAAAACAAGCGCGAACTGGACAAGGTGCGCACGGTGCAGGAGTTGCAGCGCGCCACGGAAAGCGTCTCGCGCAACTTCGCGGCTACGGGATCGAAGGGCCATCGGGTGTCCCAGGCGCTCGACCGGGTCAAGGCCAAGCAGCAGAACTGGCAGGACCGCATGGAAGCCGGGGAATGGCTTGAGACGCAGGAAGGCGTCGATGACATCGATCAGAAACTGAAGGCCAAGGGCATCGGCGCCTCCGGCTCATCGGGCGGATCGGACGTGCTGGCGCGACTGAAAGCCAGGCAATCGGGCTGACCCACCTTGCTTCGGAAAATACTGAGGAGCCGTTTCGGCAAGCGCGACGACGACGCGCCGCGACAACTGTCCGGTCCCGGCGATCTCGCGACCGGCGACCTCCTGACCTTCAAGCACCGGCTGCTCCTGCCGCCTGCGGTGCAGGGACAGACGTTCGAGGTCAGCGCGGTGGGCGCATATCACTTCGAGGATGGTCTCTATGCCGAACTCACTCTGGACGGGACCGGCGGAGACCGGTTCTACCTCGGCTTCGACGCCAACGACGCCAGCGAGATATCCCTTTCTCGATCGGTGCCCCGGGCGGATGTGTTGCGGCTGTTCGACGAGGATGCGTTCGCCGCGCTGTGGGACGAGGACTTCGCCGAACTCGAGGTGATGGACGCCCTTCCCCGGTACGAGGGCTGGATCGCGAATCGGTACGCCCAGACGAAAAAATGGGCCGAGGGCTACTACTACGACCGCGATTGCCGGGGCGAGACGCCGTCGCTGCTGCGGGACGACGACGCCGAGGAACTGCGTTGCCATGAATGCGAGGACGACACCGGACGCTACGGCCTCTCCATCGAGGTCTCGGCCGACGGCGGGACGGAAGTGTTCGCGGAAGTGAACTGCCCGCCGGATGTGATCGAATCGATGTGGCCGGGCGAGGGATGAGAGCTTCTTCGCGACGCGCAAATAGCGAATCGCAATCCGGACGGTTCCAAGCTGAACGGCGGGCGCTCAAAAAGATCCAGGTTCACTTCGAGTTCCGCCAGTCGCTGCTGCGCAAGGTGCGGCTCGCCGCCGCCGCAGAGGATCTGAGCTATTCCGACTACGTGAGAAAACTCGTCGGGCTGCCTTTCTCCAAGATCCAGCGCCCCCGCATCAGCCTGTCCTTCAGCGATGCGGACCTGCGCATCCTGGCCGAGCGCTATGCCAAGCCGAGCGCCGAACCTCAGGTTCTGAAACGTTGCGTACTGGAAGAGATCACGACTCACCTGGACGACGTGTAAGCCATCGCTCGTCTTCTACATTGCCGCTTGCACGGCGGGGGCCGGGCGGAAGACTCCACCCGCCAGGCTCCCGCGCCACAAACAGCCAGACAGCTCGCCGCGTTGAAGCGGTCGGCACCGCCCTGATAGGCTTTCCAGCGATGCGATTGCCGCTATAGCCCCTACCCGCCCGATGCTCTGGCGACTCCTGCGCCGACGGCGATACCTGCGTTTCACCCGTTACGTGGCGGGTGCGATCAAGCGGCGCCTCTATTTCACCGCCGCCATGTTCGCGGGACTGTTCTGCCTGCACGTGCTGGCGATGATGGTGTTCGAGGGGATGACCCTCGGCGATGCCGCCTGGCTCACCATGACTACGGCGACAACCGTCGGCTACGGAGACGCCTCTGCGGTCACGCCCGCCGGGCGATTGGCCACCGTGGTCTGCATCTACGTCTTTGGAACTTTCCTGCTGGCGCAGATCGCCACGTATGTATTCGACTATCGGGCGCTGCAGCGGGATCGCCGGCGGCGCGGAGAAATCAGGTGGAGCAACATGAAAGATCATCTGCTGGTAATCAACGTCCCGTCTCAGGACGCCGAGAACTATCTGCCCCGGTTGGTGGACCACGTCAGGCGCGCGCCTCGCCTCGGCGATATTCCGATACAACTGCTGACGCCCGACTTCGCGGACGGCTTGAGCAACGATCTCGTCGATGCCGGCGTCACGCTGTACAACGCCATGGCCGAGAACTCCGAGAATCTGGCCGCGGCCAACGTCAGCCACGCGCGTTGCGTCATCATCATCGCCGACGAGATCTACGATCCCCGGTCGGATGCGCACACCTACGACATTCTCGGCCGCATCCGGGAGATCGGAACGCGCGCCACCATCGTGGCCGAAGTGGTGGAGGACGCCAACCGCCAACGCATCCTCGAAGCCGGTGCGACCACCGTGATCCGGCCGATCCGCGCTTACCCCGAATTCGTAGTGCGCGCGTTGACCGCGCCAGGGGTCGAACAGGTGCTGGAAACCATGTTCACCCACGAGGCCGGACGGCTGGCGCGTTTCGACGCGCAATTCGAGGGTCTCCGGTGGCGCGACGTGGTGGTGAACTTCGCCCGCGCCAACGCCGGCATTCCGATGGGCTACTTCGACCAGCGCGGCGTACACACGAATCCCGCTCCGGACGAGGTCTGCAGCGGCAGCGGCATCATCACCCTGATCAACGACAGCCTCAACGTGACTCAACCGCTGGTGCAGTCCTGCCTTCAGGCATCCTGACGCCGGACTTAGGGGGCACACCATGTCTCAATTCAGCCTTGTCGGAACCAAGTTCATGCTTTCCGCGCAGGACATGGACCGGGCTGTCGCGTTCTACAGCGACGTGATCGGACTCGACGTGAAGGAAACCTCGCCATGGTGGAGCGAGTTGACCTGCGGCACGGCAATCATCGCGCTGCACGGCGGTGGCACCGGAGAGTTCCGGCGCACCGGTCTCTCGTTCACGGTCGATGACATACAAGCCGCGTGCACGGCGGTAGCCAGTGGCGGCGGGAGCATCCGGTCCGGTCCAGAGGATCGCGGCGACGAAGGCATCTATCTCGCCGAACTCACCGATCCGGAGGGCAACGGATTCATGATGAGCCAGGACAAGGCGTGATCGAAGGGATGATCCGGCGCGCGCGTGACCTGCTGCGGGAGGTCTACGGCTATGCCGACTTTCGCGACACCCAGGAACAGGTCATCGGCGCGGCGCTCGAAGGCCGGGACACGCTGGTCGTCATGCCCACGGGGGGCGGCAAGTCCCTCTGCTACCAGCTACCGTCCATCATTCGGCCGGGAACCGGTCTCGTCGTCTCGCCCCTCATCGCGTTGATGCAGGACCAGGTAGGTGCCCTGCGGCAACTCGGCGTGCGTGCGGCGTTCCTGAATTCGACCCTCGCGTACGACGAACAGTGGCGCATCATCGAAGCAGTGCGGGCAGGCGCGCTCGACTTGCTGTATCTCGCGCCGGAGCGTCTGCTGCAGGAGGACACATTGTCTCTTCTCGCGAGCGTCGACCTGTCCCTGATCGCCATCGACGAGGCCCACTGCGTATCGCAATGGGGCCACGACTTCCGCCAGGACTATCTCAGACTGGACGTGCTTGGCGACAGGTTTCCGGGCGTGCCGCGCATGGCGCTGACGGCAACGGCCGATGCGACCACGCGTGACGACATCCTGGCGAAGCTTGCGTTCGACTCCGGTGCCGAGCGCTTCGTCAGCGGATTCGACCGGCCCAACATCCGCTACACCGTGCGCGCCAAGACCGATGCCAACGCCCAGTTGCGCGCTTTCCTGGAAGAGCACCGCGGAGAAGCGGGAATCGTCTACGCGATGACACGCAAGAAGACGGAAACGATTGCGGAAATGCTGACCGCACGCGGGTTCACCGCGCTGCCCTACCATGCCGGCTTGCCCGGCGACGTGCGCGCAGCCTGTCAGAGCCGGTTCCTTCGCGAAGACGGCATCATCGTCGTCGCCACGATCGCGTTCGGCATGGGCATCGACAAGCCCGATGTCCGTTTCGTCGCGCACGAGGACCTGCCGAAGAGCGTTGAGGCCTACTACCAGGAAACGGGCCGGGCCGGCCGCGACGGCGAGCATGCCGATGCGTGGATGGTCTACGGCCTGCAGGACGTGGTTCGAATGCGCCAGATGGTGGACATGTCCGAGGCCGACGATCATCACAAGCGGATCGAACGCGGCAAGCTCGACGCCCTGCTCGGTTGGTGCGAGGTGACGACCTGCAGGCGCCGCGCACTGCTCCGTCACTTCGGCGACGATCTCCCGGAGGACTGCGGCAATTGCGACGTGTGCCTGACGCCGCCCGAAACGCAGGACGGAACGACCGCGGCACAGAAGCTCCTGTCCGCCATATACCGCACGGGTCAGCGTTTTGGTGCGGGCCACGTAATCGACGTCTTGCGCGGCAAGGACACGGAAAAGATTCGTCAGTGGGGGCACGAAAGGCTGAGCACCTACGGTATCGGGGCCGATCTGTCGGTAACCGAGTGGCGTTCGTTCGTACGTCAACTCATGGTCCAGGGATACATTTTCGCCGACGACGCGCGCTTCGGGGGGCTGCGGCTCACCGCCGACGCCAGGGACGTGCTCCGCGGACAAAAGACAGTGCTGCTGCGCAAGGACGCCTCCGCCAAGCCCCGGGCACGATCAGCCAAGCAGCAGGAAACGTTTCCGATCAGTGCGGAAGACGAGGGCCTTTGGGAGACGCTGCGGAAGTGCCGCCGGGACCTCGCGGAGCAAGCAGGTGTGCCGCCCTACGTGGTCTTCCACGACGCGACACTCAGGGAAATGCTTCATCGGCGTCCCGCTTCCCTCGCGGAGATGCTGACCATACACGGCGTCGGGCAAGCTAAACTTGAGCGTTACGGCGAGGCGTTTCTCGACGCTCTGCAGGCAAAGCCTGAGTCTGCAGATGCCGAGGGGCAACCCGCGCAGGCAGAGATCGGGGAGGAGTTCTCGTGGCAGGGGCGTTAGACGGCATTCGGGTAATCGAGGCGGGCCTGTTGATACAGGGACCCCAGGCTTCGCTCCTGCTGGGCGACATGGGCGCCGACGTCATCAAGATCGAACTGCCGGAGTACGGCGACCACAGCCGCAACATCAAGGTCGAGCCGGGCGATCCGCGCAGCGCCGTTTTCATCGCCTGCAACCGGGGCAAACGCAGCGTGTCCCTCAATCTGGGCATTCCAGAGGGCGCGGCCGTTTTCAAACGCCTGGTTCGAGACGCCGATGTGGTGATCACCAACTTCACGCCCGGCACGATGGAGCGGTGGGGGCTCGGTTATGCCGATCTCGCCGCCATCAATCCGGGCATCATCTGTGCCCAGGGAAGCACCTTTGGATCCCTGGGACCGGACGCCTCACGCCAGGGCGCCGACCTCGCGGCCCAGGCCGCCGGCGGACTCGTCAGCACCACGGGCCGGGACGGCGATCCGGCTTCCCCCGTTGCCATCTTCATCGCCGACCACATCGCCTCGCTGAACATGGTCGCGGGAATTCTGGCCGCGCTTCAGCACCGAAACCAGACGGGCCGCGGTCAATGCCTCGACGTGTCGCTGCTCGGCGGGCAGATCTGGGCACAAGCCGCCGAATACACGTATCTCATGCTGACCGATCGGGTTGCCGGGCGCGCGAACCTCGGCCATCCGATGATCCGAACCATTTACGACATCTTCCCGACCGCAGACGGCTGGATCGCCATCGTCGGCGTGCGTGGCCGCGAGAAGGACGCGTTCTTCATCGCGCTCGAACGCCCCGACCTGACTGTGGACGAGCGCCTGCAGGACCGGGAAATGACGCCGGAAGTCCATGCCTGGCTGCGCGAAGAGTTGGCCCAGGTGTTCCGAAGCCGGACCACCGACGCCTGGTGCGACGCGCTGCGCGACACCGGCGTGCGCTACGCGCCGGTGCGCGATCACCGGCAGGTGCTGGCGGATCCCGGCGCGTGGCAAAACGGCTACTTCACCGAGGCGCCAGACGGCGACGGCGACAGCCGCGGCATCGTGGCGGCGCCGATCCGCAGGAGCGAGACGCCCATGGAACCCGGTGCTGCCGTGCCCGAACTAGGTGAACACACCGACGAGGTGCTCCGGGAGGCCGGCATTAGCGATACGGAAATCGCCGCGCTGCGCGAAGCGAAGGCGATCTGACCCGAAACCTGACTACGCGGATCCACCCGCTTCGGTGGCTGGCGTCAGTCCGCGCGTCACGCGCATGAGCATCGCCAGCGCTCCGAGCAGCACCATGGTTCCGACAACGAGCGCAAAAGACTCGAGCCGCAGGAGCGCGTAGAGCACTGCGTACAGGGCCACCAGCGAACCGAACGCTACGAGCGCGAGCCGACGGTTGCCCGTCGAACCAAACGCGTACCAGCCGATCATGCCGGTGAGCAAGGCAGCCGCCACCACATAACCCAGCGTGAAGCCGATGTGTTCCGCAAGCGCCAGCAGCGTCAGGAAGAAGAGCACCAGGGCGACACTCGTCACCCCGTACTGGACGAAGTGAAATCGAATGCCGGTCGCCAACTCAAGGCAGAGCACGCTCACCAGAGTCAGTACCACGAAGAGCACACCGTACTTGATGCTCCGTTCGACGCTGCCATACAGGTCGACGGGTTCAAAGGCACTGAAACCGAAGTCCTTGCCCTGGAAGTAGTCGCCATCGCCCGCTGACATCCACATCACGCCAGGGAAACCACGGGCGAGGTCGCGCGTCGTCCACGAAGACTCAAAGCCGTCCCCGTTGATGTCACGCGCGTCCGGAAGCAGGCGACCATCGAAACTCGGATGCGGCCAGGTGGAGCGTATCGACACGGTCGAAGCATCACCCACCGGAACTACGGAGAAGCGTTTCGTCCACCTCAAGTCCACTTTCAGCGAAAAATCGCTACCGAGCTCCGCGCCGTCCGCCACCGTGCCCGCGAGGCCTCCTCCGATGGGTTCTTCATGGCCGGGCATCGAACTCAATGCCACCTCGTCGTTCCCCCACACCAGGTTCGCATCCCTGATTCCACGCGGGTCCGAAATGCCGATGACAAGCATCGCCAAATCCACGCGAAGTGCACCAAATCTGTGACTAAGCTGGTCCAGGTCCAAGGGCGCAAACGCCCCTTCGGCGCTGATCTCGGCACCGAATACGGGCGTCTCGAATATCCCGCGGCGACGCAGTTCGTGACGGGTGGCCACGGAAATGTCGAGCCGCTCCGGCATCACTGCCACGTAGTGTTCCTCGCCATCGTCGCTCTCGCTGTCATCGACGGGGATCACCAGCATGGGCCCGGCGATGCGCTGCTTCCCACCCCACACGGCGGCGATGTCCTCGATGGCTACGTTCCGATATTGCTGACGATCATCGACGACGCAGCTCACGAGGCCGAGCGGGATCATGGATACGGCGATGAGGACAGCCACGCCGATGAATCTCAGCGAAATGGAGCGCGGATCGAACGGCAGACTCGGTAACGGGGAAAAGGGCTTCTCCGGACTCATTTGCAACTCCCGGCTCCATCGCAGACGAAGCGGATGCTAGGGGAGGGTGTCGACCGGAAGGTGCAGGAAATCCGCAAAAGGCGGAAAGCGCCTGTTTCCCCACTGGCGGCTGGGTCACGGCGGAAATTGGTCCTCTCGTGTTCGCGAGTCCAGGCTAGCCAAATACCGACTGGGCCACGTTAAAGGCGCTGCAGGATCATGAAGAGATACACGCCACGACCGATTTCGCCAATCCACAGCAACACGACCGTCGCCTTCGCCAACAGGGCCCAGCCCGACTGTCCCGTGTACTTCCCCGAGGCCTGCCAAATGCTCACTGAGATCACGCACAGGAGCACGAAGGACACGCACTCCAGCCTGAATGCACGATGGATGACCCAATCCCATTCGTACCTTGCGAGCACGACAAGGAAGCCAGCGACGCTGGCGCCCAAGAGAGCAAGCAAACCGAACCAATAGGTCCTTGCGAGTCCGTAATCGCCACTGACAAACTTCCTGATCATCCGCGCGCTCCTTAACCTTATCGTTCGGTGCCGGGCACCTCATGCCGGCACCACGAACCACCAGTTCCGGTCCACGACCTCGATGGTCCCCGAATCGAGCCCACGAGAGCCCGAATCACGCAGAGTACGCGGATTGACCCTCGCTCACCCTTAGTCCGTCTGACAGTCTCTCTGCTTCCCGCAGCCGCAACAGCGCCTCGTCGCGGGAAAGGAGCGACGGTGCCCGTGGCAAACCGGCCGTGGCTTGCTCCAGCCACTCGGCTTGCGAAGAATCGAGAAAAATGATCGTACCCTCCCACACCGTCGCCACGAGCCTGTGCTGCAGCCCCGCGTTGTCCAGGAAGTAAACGACATCGGCAATGCGGGCGACTCGACCCGCGTTGTCCAACGAACGGGGCAGCCGTCGCTCTTGGTCTTGTCGAGGAATGTCGTGTCCTCCCGATGCAACTCGAAACGTCACCCGGCTCCGAGCCGTCTTCCACGACCGGATTCCCACGAACACCATCACCACGCGATAGTTCGAGGACCGCGCATCGGAAACGCTGCGCACGATTTCCCGACCTGACAACGTCGTCTCTCGCACGAACGGTCGTCTCGCAGCGATCAGGGATCGCGTACGCCCGATCACTTCCCGTCCGGCCTTTATCTCGACGGCGGTTTCGTCCGCACCGAGCGACCTCGCGATGTCATCCGGATTCAGGTATTCGCCAGTCTCGTAGCCAGCGTCCAGGAAACGGCGGTATGCCGTGGTCTTGCCCGCCCCGTTCGGGCCCGCAAACAGCGTGAATCGCGGCCGCTCAGTGGTATCGAACGCCATCAAGCGAAACCTTGTACTGCCGGAAAAGGGCCAGGACAGCCTCCCGATCATCCGGGTCCGGGATCGGCGTGTACGAGCCGTCGGGGTGGTAGAGCACCGTCTCGCCGTCGATCTCGATCACGCGCGATATCCCTAACCGGTCGCATTCCTCGTTGAACTTGCGCCCGCCCTCATCGAGCACCGACATGAACTCGACCGGATCGAGATCCTCGATGTATTTCTTTTTTCTTGAAGTCGACATTGACGGCTCCGATGAGTCGCCCTTATCAACCATAGTGTCATTTTCCGCGACCTGAAAAAAGGGCAGAGCGGACGTTCTCGCGGCGGGGTCGCACGCCGGTCGTTTAGGCTTCGTATAGCACATTGCCGCAGCTTCCTCCCTTGATCTCAACGACGTACTTGACGAAGCGGTCCACATCGAGCACGGCATAGTCGACGCAGAGCTCAGCGGCCGTTCGTCCCCGCTTTGCGAACGGATAGTCGGCAATCCGCTGGAACGTTTCGTATGAACGCTTGTGTTTCCATGGGATGGAGCATCCGCTATTCATATGTGATAGCCAGATGCTGTCCCGATAGACGTCCACGAGTGCCCTCGTACCGAAGATTATCAACTCTCTTGACGCGTCGGCGTATGCTTTGGACATCCGAACGAGGCGGTCCGGGCAAGGCCAGAAAAATACTTTACGGTTTAGGAACTCATACCACTGCCGGGGTGAGATATCAGAGGGCAGACAGTCCCGAAGCGTCCGATCACTCATTGGCCTTTGGTCTCGAACAAAGGCACCCGGCAAACCAATCCGCGTAATCTTGGTGGTGGTGGGGCGTCGGGTAGATTCAAGCGCGATCCTCCTCTTGCCCCGGACGTGGTAGAGGTTGAGCAAGGCCGATGTGCTCAATAGCCCGTTTCGCTCAATGCCGACCCAGCTGCCGCTCTCCGCAAAGTGGTAGAGGTACGGGTGGTCGGCGAGAAATCGCTCAAGCTCGTGCTCGGTCATCTTTGGGGTTCGCAGTACGAATCTGCTTTCGTCCGGGCAGCGGGTAGCACTTCGCGTCCGCACCGCCGGGGCGGATGCTATACCAGACGGTGGACCCTGTGTTCGGCGGTGTCACTAAGGCGATGGACTTTCCGGCGGTTCCTGCTACGCGGTCTCGTTGACACTCAGGTCACGTTTCAGCTACCTCGACTCGATCCAGTAGTGGACCTCCGCCGGCTCACGCGGAAGCGCCACCGACAACTCCGCCTTCGACGACGTGGGTTCGTCGGCGTGTTCTATGGCTCAGGAGTGCTTGTTTCGCTGCGCGCATCCTCCAACTCTAGAACTCGCTCGGTGAGCTCGTCGATCTGGCTCCTCAATCCGTCGACGTCATCAACTGTCGGGAGTTGAGGATGCGGGCTGACGCCTTGCGCGCCCGACGACAAATGGTCTTGGAAGAGATGTGTCGTCATCTCGTTGTTAGATTGATTCAAATCAAATGCGGCAAACACAAGCGCCGACACGCCAAGCAGCAGCGAAACCACTCCAATTACCCCACCAATGACTGCACTCCATGTAAAGCGTGTAGTCTGTAGTTTTGCTTGATTGGCCGCGAGTCGGGCCTCGTCCAAGGCCCCCTTAAACGCACTTTGTACTCCTCCTTTCGCTGTCACATCTGACTTCTTAAGGTAGTCTGCTGCCAACAGATTGGACTTGCTCCGCTTGAACTTGACTAACTGGGCGGGACGATCCAGCCGCTCGCCGTCCTTTTTCCAGTCCGGGTGAGGACTCAGCTTGGTGAACTCGACCCAGATGAGCGGATCGCCACCGTCGATGGAGTAGTCGTTGTTAGTAAGGTTGTGTAGAGGTATCAGAAGAGAACCTTTGAATCCGGCGTCAACCAAAGGCCCAGTGCCTAACAGCATGCCCTTGTGGACGAACGGGATGCGGAAGTTGATCCGAGCCGCTATATACTCAGGTAGACAGAACTTCTCCTCGGTAAAGAGGTAAGTGATGGAGTTCTTCGGCAACGAATAAGTTCTTCCGTGACGAATCGGACACGCTACTTTTTTGAGCCGGTCGCCCTCGCTCTCCCACCGGTACAGGGTACCAAGGAATTTCATGGTATAAGCTGCCGACTTCAGCCCGCCACGGTCGAAGGGAACCACCAAATAGCCCAGCTCCGCATACTTGGTTATATCAGCCGAGTTCAGCAGCGCCGGTGGAATGCCGGGAAACGGATCCAGGGAATCGTACTTATTTTCCTGCTGGTTCTCACTCACAACATGTCCCGTGTTCAGCGAGAGGCGAGCCACGGCGTATCAAATCGCGGGGCGAAACGCCGAGCCAATCGACGCGACGACTGATCGATGTCTCAATCCGTTTCACCGACTCTTCCCAACGAGCGCCAAGGTAGTCCACATGGTTGAGGACGACCAAGGTTGGGGCATTGGCCGCGATGGCGGAGCGGACAATTTCGGGGTCGAACTCGGCGACTCGCCGCGGGCGGTTAGTCACGGTGGTGCGTTCCACCAAGCCCGGCTTGCACGCACTCCTAGCGATAGCCTCCCAAGTCGTTTCGCGCGGGAGAGGGCCGGAATTCCCTCCGACCCGGATAGGGAATGCACGTATGACGAGTACGACCTCGTCCACGTCAAGGGGGCTGATACCCGCTTCGGAAACGAACGCGGACGCCGAGGTATCACGACTCGTCGCAAAGGGATAGTAGGGCGACTGGAGGTTGGAGAGCCCGAAACCTTGCGTTCCTTCGATGACGACTCGTTCGCCGACTGAAAGCCGCTGTCTGAGGCACTCTCGCGCTGGCGCAGTCGTGAAACGCGCGAGGTAAGGGTCGTTTCTTGCGAGTTTCGCTGACGGGGAGCGGCGGATGCGTTCGATGAGAGCTTGCCCAGTTCCCGTCAGGGTCGAGCCGATGCGGTCGCCCAAGCCAGAGTCGTTCTCTCGCTCCTTGCAGGCGTTGCTGATCACGGAAGCCATCGGGTCGATGATGAGCCGATCAGGGGTCAGATCGAGACGGTCTACTTCGCTGCGGAGCACGTCCGGGTCGATTAGTGATCCGGGGCCCAGCACACACGTCATCTCGGGCAGCAATGCTGCAACCGGAAGATGCCGAAAAACGTGACGACCGCCATGGTCGTCGTAAACCGTGTGGCCGGCGTTGGACCCTCCAACACGCACGGCAACCGTGGCGCCGGTTCGCCGGGCCTCGGCGAAGGCGACCTTGCCCTTGCCTTCGGAGCCATATTGTCCGCCGACGATGACGGTGACAGGCATGCGTTAGAGCGCCGCGTCTAGCATCCGGGCATCGATCCTTTCGCCCATTGCCTGCTGTACGTCATCTACCGTTGTTTGGTTCGGTACAACAAAGTGCGCCAAGGCTTTGAGATTGCTCACTGCACCTTCCACTTGGTGGGTTGACGCGGCGTCGAACTCGGCGGCGGGAAGGCCATCCGCCACGTAGCGCTGGCGTCGAAGGTGGCTGGGTGCCTGTAGATGAACGTGCCGGTATGCGGGTCCATAACGTTCTACCCAAAATGCATGGTCCTCGGGCCAGCGGAGGCCGTCGATCACGATGTCGCCCGCCAACTCCAGGCGGGCATGCAGTTTGCGATTGAGCCATCGTTGGCCCGGCTCGACGTGGACTTCGTGACCAAGCGCCTGCAGCGACTCCCGATCGATCGACAAGCTTCGATCTTTGGCAAGCTCCTCTAGGACCTGACTGTAGCGTCCGTACGTAAAGCCGACCTCTTCTAGAAGACGAGCAGCTGTGGTCTTCCCGGCTGCGATGGCACCGCTGATTCCAACCACTCTCGGGCGAGCGACCGTACTGTGCAAGTCGGGAATGATCAGGTAGTCCTCGGCCTCGTTTCCCAAGGCCTCGTAACGACCTGTCCAGAAGTAGACGCCTACGATGGCTGACGTAATAGCATCCAACTCATCGTGGGTAACCTTGTCGTCCATGTAGTCACCGTCTATGCCGAAAAGTCTGAGGCCCTTCCTGAGATGGTCGACGCCTGCGCCCTTCCTAGGGATATTCATGATGTCTTGGGCCGCTCCGGGATAGCTCTCGATCACGGGAATTCCCAACGAACGCAGCCTTGCGGCCAAACGAATCCCCCTGGCCGTCAGGCGCTGCATGCTCGGAATCAAGCTCGGGTAGACGTTGATGCCGCGTCGCTTCAGCGTCCGCTCGCACTGACGCATGATGCCGTGGCGCGCCCGCGTCGGATCGTCGTCGTCCACCCGCTGGCGGCCCTCGGGCAGGGACAGTGGTGAGTCGATGGACACCAGATCTGGTTTGGTCCGCACGATGGCGTCCACCATCGCATCGTCGGTATCGACGAGCCGGGTCGCGGCGTAGCATCCGCGCAGCTCGCACCAGCCACTGGGCCTTTGCTCGGAGCCCGTGAGGTCGATTCCGACCACGAGCAGATCGTCGGGGATGGCGACGGTCAGCTGAGCAAAGTTCATCGCCGCATCCGGCGCTCGAAACGAAGGAACGTTGACGGCATCCGAAGAACTGCCGAATCGAAGCGGAGAACGCGTGACAGCGAAATTCGTCGGTGGAACGGGTGCGCCGGGGCACTCGAAGGTGGTCGCGATGCGCGCCGTTGCGCAGTCGAGGATCAACTTCATGCCCTCCACATCCGCGTGATTGTAGCGAACGAGTCGCTCCCCCGCGGAGGTGCTTCCCGAGACGTACTGGTACCACAGGAGTACTGCCTCGGCTCCACCCACGTCCTGCAGGTCGCGCGGCCGTTCTAGGCCAAGCGCAGTCTCCACCTCCTTTTGGCCACCCTTCAAAGACGCCCGCCTGACCAGATATCGGAGATCCACGTGCGCTGAGGGTAGTCGGAGGTCGTTCATGTGCTTCGCCAAGAACTTGAGATCGAACACGGTGCCGTTGAAAGTGACAACGCATTTTGCCTGCTCGGCGAGAGCGGTGACGGGGCTATCTAGGTCGTCGGTAGTGCCAACAATGTGGCACGCGTACCGGTCGCCGAGGGCGCAGCCAACCACCGTGATCGTGTCGTAGTAGAGGCTCAGGCCGGTTGTCTCTATGTCCAAGAAGAGCGTCTGTTTGGGAAACGCAGCGGCAATCCGGTAGTGCTCCCGCCTCGGGAGCTTTGCTGCGAAGTACTCCGTGTCTCCTTGATCCAAGGCCCTTCGAGACGCATCAATGGCGTCGAGCCATGGGTGACTACGGGGACCGAAGAGGTCTGGAGGTTCCCGTCGCGCCGCCTCCAAATCTGCCCAGGTCCGCAGCCCTTGCCGCCAGAATGCCTGCTCCGTCTTGGAGCCGACCCTTGGGAGATGCAGGAAAGTCCGTTCGAGAAGCGCCCCATCGGAACTCGACGAGACGGTGTCGCCAGAGCGGATGGAATCCTGGCCGATTTGCATGGGCGGTCTTGGACCTACGGTGCAACCCTGTTCAAGCCCCTGTACGTCCCTCCGCCACTGGATGCGTGGGACCGCATACGACGGTAGTCTAGCATGACCTCTCGCCCACTGGACCCCGCCCCGCACCCCCAGAGGGATCGGTTGAGCCGCATCTCCGCCTACCGTAGCCCACGGCATTCCCGATCGGTTTCGTTGACGACTGCTACCATGAGAGAAGCACCTCCAAACCGGTGCACAGGAGGAATGTGACTTATGAGCGACGACGACTGGAGACAGAATCCTGACTACTCCGTTGACCCGTTTCCCTGCATTCAGCCTGCGCTGCTGAACTCGCTCGACATCAAGAAGTACGGCGACAGAGGTTGTCTTGTCACCGACTTCGATTCCGAGCTCGTGAATCCAGCCTCCTACACCATGCGTCTTCTAGGTACGATCTACTGGTGGAGTCGCAAGGGCGATCGGTTGGTGCAGCGCTCGCAGGTGATTGCCAATGATTCGCTAGTAAAGATCCGCCGAAACTCCATGACGTACCTGTTTACGGAGCAGGAGTTTCGCCTTCCCCAATACATCGCCGCGCGGTTCAACCTACACATACGCTATGTCCACAAGGGCCTACTTCTCGGAACGGGCCCTCTAGTCGACCCGGGATTTGCTGGCTCGCTGCTTATCCCTCTTCACAACCTGACGGACAACGACTACGAGGTGCGCGGGGGCAATCCAATCCTGTGGGTGGAGTTCACAAAGCTGAGCCAACTGGACCATTGGAAACGTCCACTGGAAGATCATCGCCGGCGTCCGCCAGAAGGATTTGTTGACTTCCCGCACAACAAGTATCGGCTCAGCGCGGACTCGTATTTCGAAAAGGCGCTCGAAGTATCCCCACCTGCTTTCCGCTCGCGCTACGGTGTACAGAGTGCGTTCAAGGGAGCTCTGGACAGCGCCAATAGCGCGGCGCAGAAGGCGAGAAGGCGTCTACGCCGTGTTACGCGTTGGGGATATGTTGGCGCTGGCGCGTTGCTGATTGGTGTCCTTGCTCTCGTGGTTCAGTCGGTCAAGCTCATCACCGATGCCAACGAGATGCAAAGAACGACGCAACGCCTGATAGAGGAGTTCGAAGGGCGAAACCTAAACGAGACTGAGACACCCACCTCCGGTACTGATGACAACCCAACGGCCGCTCGGCATCACGAGTCCCCCAGGATCGTAAATCAAACCGCGCCAAAGAACCGGCCCACAAGCACTCCTGAGTGATCTGCTGATTGTTGTTCTCCCGGTGTTGTTGGACATCCACCGTCCGTCATTCTGTGATTGGACCCGGATGCTATCCGACGACGCCAACGACTGCCGCCGTAATCGTAGTGTTCCTCGCCACCCTTGCCCCGATGCTGTCGATTGGGACAACGAGGCTGGGCCCCGAGATGATGGGCACTACTATATTCATTACGACCCGACCCAGTGTCGTAGCCTCACGGTCCGGGAAGCGGCACGATTGCAAACATTCCCCGATAACTATTTTTTTGAAGGCAATAGAACCGACCAATACGGACAGGTAGGAAACGCCGTACCGCCTTTGCTGTCGCTTCAGATCGCAAGGCGCATGGCAGAAGCTCTTGAGAGGTCGCGAGTACAATAACACGACAAAGTCCGAATACCGCAACAGTGCGTAACGGATTCCAGAAGCATCACTTCATGAGGTTGGCAGTGTTAAGAAGGGATGGGGTTTCGTTGCTCCCGGCCGAAATCGCGCCCGCTTATCCGTCCATCAGCGACTGCGCGAACATGTAGTGATTGCCGTTCGGGTCGACGAACGTCGCCAGCTTGACCATCCCGGGAAGCTCGTAGGTTTCGCCTTCGAAGGTCACGCCCTTGGCCTCGAGTTCGGCGCGCGCAGCGTCGATGTCCTTGACCCCAAACACGGGAGTCGTGCCCCCGTCCGCTGCCTCGGCACCCCGGTTGAGGCCGATGGTGACCCCCTTGGTGGGTGAGCTTACCTCCGCCCAGCCGGCTTCGGCGACCTTGAAGATCTCCCGGAAGCCCAGCTTGTCGGCGAACCAGGCGAGTGATGCATCGAGATCCTGCACGGGTGTGGAAAGGGTGATCGTGCCGTCGTAGTCGGGCATGGGTACTCCTCGTTGGGGTTCTTAAACGGTGCTCTTGCCGGGTGCAAGTGTGCCGCCTCACGTTGGCGTTAGGAAGCCCTCGTCGGAGGCTACACCGGCCGCCCGTCACCAAAGCCCCTTTCGTCATTCCCCGTCAACGGAGAAAACGGGGAGCGGGCGGCAAATCGCCCACTCCTCCAACGTGAACTCACTGCTTCAGGCGAACCAGCCCGTTCAGTTGGCACCCTGTTGTTGAAGCAGCCCGACTGCGGACTGGCTGTTTCGCCATTCCGGTC